>PBNH01000013.1 GCA_002723035.1 Rhodobiaceae bacterium
TAGTTTAAGTTTAAGAAGAGTTTTTATAACTGTTACTGGTTTTACAATTGGTCATTCAATAACTCTGGCTTTAGCTGCGCTAGAATTAATACAACCATCAACTGTTGCTATAGAAGCTCTAATTGGATTTACAATATTACTTGTCGCTAGCCAAGCCTTGCTCTTAGAGGACCAAAAGAATTTAATATTTTTAAAAAGTTCAGTATGTTTTTTGATAATATTAGGGTTATTTTCTCTAATATTTGGAGGAATTATATCCCCATTAACTTGGCTAGGATTAATTATATTTACAGTAAGCTATTCAAATCTTGTGGAAACAAAAAAAGATGCAAAAACCTATAGTCCAGCTTTAACTTTAGTCTTTGGTTTGATACATGGATTTGGTTTTGCAAGTGTTTTACTTGAGCTTGGCTTACCAAAAGGTAAGGCTGTTTCATCTCTTTTTGGATTTAATCTAGGTGTTGAATTCGGTCAGATACTTGTTGTTACACTTGCGATTTCTACTCTTTACGTGCTAGGGAAAACAAAGTTAATTAAATATAAAGAAAATCTTTATAATATTTCAGCTTTATTTTTAATTGCACTTGGAACTTTTTGGTTTGTTGGGAGAGTTTTTTCTCTCTAGTTAAAGAGATTTAAAATGGAAGCAGAAAAAATAATTTTACAATTTAGTTGCCCAGATAAACCTGGGGTATTAGCCGCTGTAACGCATTTTTTATTTAAAAATGATGCCTTTATGACAGAAGTATCATCATTCAGTGCTCATGATACAAAGAGATTTTTTAATCGTATTGCCTTTCAAAAAAGCGACTCTTCTAGCTTTAACTTAGATACCTTAGAAAAAGATTTTCTAACTGATCTTAATGATTTTAATATTGATTGTAGTTTTTATAATGCTGAAGTTCCATGTAGAACTGTTATTGCAGTAAGTAAATATAGTCATTGTTTAAATGATATTATTCATCGATGGGAGGTTGATGCTTTGCCAATTGATATTAAGGCAATTGTTTCCAACCATGATGATGCTCGAAGTTTTTCTGAGTGGAATAAGATTCCTTATCATCACTTACCTGTTTCTACAGAGACAAAAAAAGATCAGGAAAAGCTTTTTAAGGATGTTATAGAGGATAATGATGCTGAATTAGTAATTCTTG
Organism: Rhodobiaceae bacterium; assembly: GCA_002723035.1. GTDB lineage: Bacteria > Pseudomonadota > Alphaproteobacteria > MED-G09 > MED-G09 > MED-G09. The sequence goes on from PBNH01000013.1 coordinate 1,155, forward strand.
CAAGATATATGCAAATACTATCACCCGAGTTTCTGGACGGATTAACATCTGATTGTATAAATATCCATCATTCTTTTCTTCCAGGTTTTAAGGGTGCAAAACCTTACCATCAAGCTTATGATAGAGGTGTTAAAATTATCGGTGCGACTGCTCACTATGTTACAGACGACCTAGATGAGGGTCCGATTATTGAGCAAGATATTCGAAGGGTAGATCACAGCACTTCTCCCGAAAGTATGCAGCAAAGTGGATATGATATTGAGTCATCTGTTTTATTAAGAGCTGTAAGACTTTATTCTGAAAGACGTATTATGCTCAATGGCATAAAAACTGTCGTTTTTAATTAATTTTATTATCACGAGATGAAAGTAGGCTTCCGTTTTAATTTAGTCAGGATAATTTGATGGGGGTATAAAATTATATCCTTCTTTTTCTAATAGTTTAGCAAGGCCAATTGTTTTTAAATCACCGTATTCATGACCAATAATTTGAATTCCTATTGGAAGTCCTTCCTCAGTTAAGCCAGTAGGTATAACTGTTGAAGGAAGATAGCTAGCTATGGCAATTCCTGCCCAAAAAACCTGCTCAAAATATGGTCTCTCATCGTTATCAACCATTATTGTCCTTTCCCCATAATTAAGGTGGTTATGGTCAAAGGCCTCTGTTGCCATAATTGGAGTGATTAAAGCATCATATTTTTTAAAGAATTCATGCCATTTCCATCTCAGATGTGTTCTGTCGTTATTGGCATTATTATAATCTCTTAGAGAAGATGTTTGTTTTCTTAATGTGTAGGCGGATTCACTTGTATCATTAGGATCAAGCTTTGAGAGTTTTTCTTTTAATAGATTATATTCATCATCACTCGTTCTAGATGCCATTGTTGGTAAAAGAAGAGATTGATATGTATCCATAGCTTGTAACACGTCGAAATCAGGTCTAGCCTGAAAATTTACCTCACCTCCAGCATCAGAAATTGTCTTGGCTACTTTTAAAACCCTTTTTTGAACCTCTTGATTTACAGGAGCAATATCGTCATTAACCCAAGCTGCAATTTTATATTCTTTTAAATCTTTTTTTTCAGATCTCTGCAGATCCATTTTTAATCCAGCGCTTTGTATTTCATCTGGACCTCCCATTATTAAAACACCTGTTTCTAAATCTTTAGCGCTTCTTCCAAGAGGCCCAATGACAGTAAGATCTGATTGCGCTAAATAGCCTGGAAGCGCATGACCCCTTGGCGGTAATAATCCCCAGGTTGGTTTATGTCCAAAAACTCCACAGAAATGTGCTGGGTTTCTTATTGATCCACCAATATCTGAACCGGTTTCATAACCAGTAAGTCCAGCCGCTAAAGCTGCCGCAGATCCTCCAGAGGATCCACCAGGTGCTTTTGTAAGATTCCAGGGATTATTCGTTGTTCCATAAATATCATTATAACTTTGAAAATCAGCTAGATTAAATGGAACATTTGTTTTACCAAAAATTACTGCACCTGAGTTTTTTAATCTCTGAATCGATAGGGCGTCTTCTTTAACAATATTATCTTTTAAATCCGTCCTTCCATAAGTTGTTGGCGTATTTTTTAATCCATATGACTCTTTTACAGTCATTGGAACTCCATGCAAGGCTCCAAGTATTTCACCTTTTTGAAGTTTTTCGTCTAATTGACGAGCTCGTTTTCTAGCCTCATCATAATTTTTAATAATAATCGCATTAATTGAAGGATTATAGTTTTCAACTCTTTTTATAAAATATTCTAAAAGTTCGGAACTAGTTATCTCCTTGTCTAAAATCATTTTTGCAAGTTCATTAGCTGATTTATAAGATAGTTGTGTCATTTCATTACCCTTTAAATAATATATGGTAATTTTTTTACATTAGAAGAGTATAAAAATTAAATTGAAGTCCAATTACCTTCTGGAGACAATTGTTCATCATGATTATTATAAAAACTTTCAGCATTATTTTCTTTTAGCACTTTCAGCATGTGAGGAAGTTCTATACCTTCCTTTTCAAGCTTATCAATAATTTTGTAAGGTCCTATATTATCCATTGCTTTGAAAGGACCATTACTCCAATTAAAACCCCATTGCATTGCACGATCAACACTAACAATATCATCGGCAATAATTGGGACTAGATTTGCTGCATAACATAATGTTGTTCCGTAAACATCCCATGCAAGAGTACCATCAGGGCTATCATCAAATAAAATATTAATATCATTAATATCTAGCTCTTCTTTTTTTTGTGGTCTCCATGTCTTTGTCAGAAGATCATAGGTTTCTTTATTTCGCGAACCATCCTCATTTTTAGTCATTCTGAAAAAACCGCCACCAGTTTTCCTTCCGAATTGGCCATTTGTTATCATTTCTTTTTCTGCTTCAGGAAATTCACCATATTGTTTTCCCAGGTCTCCTTCGGGGAGATTAGCTGCAAAGTTTTTACCTATCATTTCCATTACATCCAAACCTATAAGATCGTACAGGCTGTAAAGCCCGGTTGATGGAAGACCTATTGGCGTTGAAAGTATTGCATCTACTCTTTCTTGGCTTAATCCTTTATCCAATGCCTCTTTGCCTTTATGTAAACCAATAAACATAAAGAAACATCCAATTCTATTAGCAATAAAACTAATTGTATCTTTTGCAATAACAACCCCTTTCTCTAGGGTTTTAGTGCAAAAAAGATTGAGAGCTTTAATCGTTTCGGGATCTGTATCACTTCCAGGAACTATCTCTAATAATTTCATTGCTTTTACGGGATTAAAAAAATGAGTTACAGCTAAATTTTTTTTTAATCTATTTGGCATTCCCTCTGAAATTTCTTTTAATAATATTCCTGAGGTATTTGAGGTAAGAATTGTGTGATCAGATCTAATTTTCTCAACTTGCTTTATAAGTCCTCTTTTTGCTTCAGCATTTTCTATAATTGCTTCGCAAATCCAATCATAATTTTTTAGTTTTTCTAAATCTTTATCGAACGTACCTGTTTCAATATTTGCCATTTTTTCTGGGTTATCAATTGGAGCAGGTATTCCGTTTAGCAATCTATCTTTTGCGGCATCTACTGCATCTTGATTAATCTCTAGAATTAGCACCTTTATATCCCTTTCAGCACATAAACCAGCTATACCGGCACCCATAGTACCACCACCAAGAACTGCCACAGATCTAATTTCTTTTGTCATATTGTTTCCTAAAATTTAAGTTCTTCTTTTGAAACTACAATCCCATCTTCATCTGCATAAATAAAATCGCCATCAGAAATTGTAATATTTGCAAAATTTAATGTCATATTAAATTCACCACCATCATTTTTTATTGATTTTCTTGGATGAGCAGCTAACGCTTTAATACCAATTTTTTCAACTATGATTTCTAGTTGATCTCTCACACATCCATTTATAATTATACCAGACCAATTATTTTTAGAGGCCATGCTTGCTAAATTTCCACCAAGTAAGGCACAATTCATTGAACCTTCTCCATCAATAACCAAAACCTTATTAGTCCCGTCAGTTTCGAGACAAGACCTTACCTTCGTATTATCATCAAGAGTCTTTAGAGTAATAGCTTTACCAAAAAAAGCAGTTCTGCCTCCAAAATCTTTAAAGATTGGTTTTGCAACCAAAGTACTCTTTGGATACTTATCACATATATCTGCTGTTGGTAGCATTAAGCTTAGAGTTTACTAAAATTGATCTGCTTCAGTAGAATCGTCTAGAGCTTTAGTCGAGGAATAGCCTCCTGAAGCAGCCTCTGAAACCATATCAAAGTAACCTGTTCCAACCTCTCTTTGGTGACGAGTTGCAGTATAACCATCTTTTTCAGAACCAAATTCTGCTTGTTGAAGTTCAGAGTAAGCACCCATACCTCGATCTCTAAAGTTAGATGCCAATTCATACATTCCGTAATTTAAAGAATGAAAACCGGCTAATGTAACAAATTGATATTTAAAGCCTAATTTTCCAATTTCTTCACGGAAAGTCTCAATAGTATTTTTATCAAGGTTTGCTTCCCAATTAAAGCTTGGCGAACAATTATAGGCTAACATTTGATTAGGATAAGCAGCTTTAACTTGTTTAGCAAATTCTGCCGCTACCTCAATACTAGGTACTGAGGTCTCCATCCAAATTAAATCTGCATGAGGTGCATAAGCAATTGCCCTTTTTACACAGTTATCGAAACCTGAACCTTCTTTTAGTCTATAGAAACCCTCTGGAGTTCTGTCCTCTCGAACAATGAATTCATGATCTCTTTCATCAACATCTGATGTGATTAATTTTGCGCTTTCAGCATCCGTTCTTGCAACAATAATCGTAGGAACCCCACATACATCAGCAGCAAGTCTCGCCGCATTAAGATTACGAATATGCATTTTTGTTGGAATCAATACCTTTCCACCCATATGACCGCATTTTTTTTCAGATGCTAATTGATCCTCAAAGTGAACACCTGATGCACCAGCATCAATATAAGCTCTCATAATTTCAAAACAATTTAAAGGTCCGCCGAAACCTGCTTCAGCATCGGCAATAATAGGCGCAAACCAATCTCTTTTTGCACCACCCTCAGATACCTCAATTTGATCGGCTCTTTGAAGAGTTTTGTTAATCTTTCTTGCTAATTCAGGTCCTGAATTAGCTGGGTATAGACTTTGATCAGGATAAGTAGCCCCAGCTGTATTATTGTCTGCAGCAACCTGCCATCCGGATAAATATATAGCTTTAAGTCCTGCTCTAACCATTTGCATCGCCTGATTACCTGACAAAGCGCCTAAGGATGATACTTGATCATCAGTATGAAGCATTTTCCATAGTTTATTTGAGCCTCTAGTAGCTAATGTATATTCAATTGGAAATGATCCTCTCAATTTTTCAACATCTTCAACTGAATATGGTCTCTCAATACCATCGAATCTTCCTTCAGAAGCAGAAGGAACTAAATCATAAAAACTTTTTGCCATGTTTTTCCCCTTTATTTATTTGAAAGCTTATTTATTTAAAGAAATTATTTCTTCATAAGCTGATAGTGTTAGGAATTCTTTACAGTCAGGAGATATAGACATTTTCTCAAATAATTCAATAGCTTTTTCATATTTTCCATCTTTCCATAGTTTTTCTCCAATAATTTCTCTGAGACCTTTAATTTCATCATCAAGAATTGACTGAAATAATTCAACAGTAACAGTTCTTCCATCGCTAAGTGACGTTGAATGTTTAAGCCACTGCCAAATCTGAGCGCGAGAAATTTCAGCTGTTGCAGCATCTTCCATTAAATTATAAAGAGGTACTGCACCTCTACCACCTAACCATGCAGCAATATATTGAATACCAACCCTAATGCATTCTCTCATTCCACCCTCAGTTTTTTCTCCTTTGTGAACTTTTAATAAATCTTTTTGTGTAATATTTATATTATCTAAAGAGACATCAAGTTGATTCTCCCCGGATATTGATTTGCTAAATACTTCTAGAGCAGTTGGAACGAGACCTGGATGAGCAACCCAAGTACCATCATGACCATTCTTTACTTCTCTCTCTTTATCTTTTCTTACTTTATCAAAAGCAGCATTATTTTTTTCATTATCATCTTTGACAGGTATTTGTGCTGCCATACCGCCCATAGCAAAGGCACCTCTTTTATGACATGTTTTTATAAGTAATAGCGAATATGCATTTAAAAAAGCATCACCCATAACAACCTGAGATCTATCAGGTAGTATATAGTCTGGATTATTTCCTAATCTTTTAATGTAGCTAAAAATATAATCCCATCTACCGCAATTGAGACCAACTATATGATCCCTAAGTTCATACAAAATCTCATCCATTTGAAAAGCTGCTGGAAGAGTTTCTATCAATACTGTCGCTTTGCATGTACCAATTGGTATGTTGAGTATTTCTTGCGCTTTACTAAAGACTTTATTCCAAAGTCTTGCTTCTAAATAACTCTCCATTTTTGGAAGATAAAAATAAGGACCGGTATTTTTTTCAAAAATATTCTTATGATTATGAAATAGGTAAACTGCGTAATCAAAAATACCTCCAGATATTCTTTCTCCATCAATTTCTATGTGAGCCTCCTCTAAATGCCAGCCCCTAGGTCTAACTATAAGGACTGATGGATTTGGATTAAGTTTATATTCTTTTCCAGAGTTTGGATCCTTGAAGTCTATTTCATCATTCCAAAGATCCATTAAATTGATTTGTCCTTGAATTATATTCTCCCATGTTGGTGACATAGAATCTTCGAAATCAGTCATAAAGGTTTTAGCATCAGAATTAAGTGCATTTATAATCATTTTACGATCAACAGGGCCTGTTATTTCGACTTGTCTATCAACTAGATCCTCAGGTATTGAAGCAACTTTCCATTCAGAATCTCTTATATATTTTGTTTCCTCTAAGAAATCAGGTAATGCTCCATTATCGAGATCAAATTGTTTTCTAAGCCTTTCTTGAAGGACGCCTAATCTCTCTCTTTTAAACTCTCTCTCAAGTTCAGCAACAAAAGCTAAGCATTCTTTGGTGAGTATTTTTTCAATTCCAGGATGCTCTGGACCAAGGATTACTACACCGTCTGGTGTTTCTAAATTTAAAGCCATAAATTTTTTCCTTAATTTTTTAGATAAATGTTAATGGAAGGTATATCATAGAAAAATTATTTGGATAATGATATTTATCTTATTCTATGATTTTTTTGAGGAGTACTTTTAGTTTGGAAAAAAAGAAAAAAATTAAACCACAAAGACCTAGAGGTTTTGAAGATTTATCTGAGAATAGTTTAAATGAGCTAATTCAATTAAGAGACTCTATTCAAAAAGTTTATGGCCTTTATGGGTTTGAACCTTTAGAGACTGGAATTATTGAATATTCTGATGTTATAGGCTCATTTTTACCTGATCAAGATAGGCCAAACGAAGGTGTTTTTTCTTTTGAGGATGATGACAAAAGATGGGTTTCATTGAGGTATGACTTAACCTCTGGTTTAGCAAGGTATGTAGCTGAAAATTTTGATAGCCTACCCAAACCTTATAGAAGATATCAATCAGGATGGGTTTTTAGAAATGAAAAACAAGGCCCTGGAAGATATAGACAATTTTACCAAATTGATGCTGATACGATTGGAAGTGACAATGCTCTATCAGATGCAGAGATGTGTATGATGTTCTCTGATGCAATACAAAATACCGGAATTGAGGTTGGAAATTTTATTATACGTTTAAGCAATAGAAAAATTTTGGATGGAATTATCGATAATTTAAATATTACTGGAAATTCCTCAGGCTCAGATATTAATTTATCAATAATGAGGTCAATTGATAAACTTGATAGGCTAGGGTTATCGGGAGTCGAACAACTTCTTGGTGAGGGTAGAAAAGATGAGTCCGGAGATTATACGAAAGGTGCTGGTCTAGAAAAATCATCTATTACAAAAATACTATCATTTTTAGAGAGTGGAATTGAGTCAAAAAAACTATCTAGAGATATTTGCCTTAAAAATCTATCAAATCAATTTGGATCAAATATAATTTTTAATAAAGCTATAGAGGAATTATCAGAAATTTCAAAAATTATTGATACTGCTGGATATGACGAAAAGAAAATTATAATTGATCCATCAGTTGTAAGAGGTCTGGGATATTATACTGGGCCAGTTTATGAGGCTGACTTAACTTTTACTATGGAGACAGATCAAGGTTTAGAAAAATTTGGATCAATAGGTGGGGGTGGTCGTTATGACGATTTAGTAGCCAGACTAAAAGGAACTAGAGTACCATCAACAGGTATCTCAGTCGGGGTAAGTAGACTTAGAAGCGCTCTTGAGTATTTAAATAAATCCTCAATTAATATTGATCCTTTATCAGTTGTGGTTCTTGTTATGGATAAAGATAAAAGATCTGATTATTATAAAATTGCATCCAGACTTAGAAATGAAGGAATTAGGTCTGAGTGTTATGTGGGTGACGGAGGCATGAAAGCTCAATTAAAATATGCTGATAAAAGGAATGCTAGACTTGCTGTTATTGTTGGAGAAGATGAGCTTGCTTCAAACACTGTAACAATTAAAGATTTATTTGTAGGAATAGAAGTATCAGATAAAATTTCCGACAATAAAGAATGGAGAAGTGGTAAAGACTCACAAAAAAATGTCCCGATTAATGATCTTGTTAAAACAATAAAATCAATACTTTCAAAATAAATTCATATTTTATGAATAAATATATTGATATTAATATTAATTCATAATATATGAATATTTATGATTGAAGAAACGAATAAAATAATAGATTCACTTGGTGGAACAACTGCTTTAGCCAAGCTGCTGAATGTAAACCTTTCTGCTGTTTCTAATTACAGAAAAAAAGGTTTTCCAGATCGATTACATTATAAAATTGCAACTTTATGTAATGAAAAAGGTATTAATATTGATGGAAAAATTTTTGGAGGATTATCTAAAAATTTACCAGCTATTGATACGAGACCTCTGGAGATTTTAAGCGATATTTCAATAAAAGTTATTGAGAATTTAACTGAAGACGACTTTGAGTTAATAGATCCACCTGTTTTAGTTTCTGCAGACAATGTTCTTGATAGATTGGGTGAAAATATTGCAGATAAGTTATACATATTCTCCGACCCTGCTGGTTCTAGACTTTGTTTGAGACCAGACTTAACAATTCCAACCTGCATTCATTATTTAAGTAATGGTTTTGATGGTGTAAAAAAAAACTATGCATATTACGGAAAAGTATTTCAATTTCAAAATCCTTCTTCTAATGAACCAAATGAATTTAGCCAGGCTGGTCTTGAGATTATTGGTGGCGAGAGTTGTGTGGAAAATGAAATTGAAGTTTTTTACAGAACTTATAAATCCATAAAACAATCAGGAATTAAAAATTTCAAAATAATTTTTGGTGATGTTTCTCTATTTTCAATTCTAATAGATGTTCTTGATATTCCAATAATATGGAAGGATCAGCTAAAAACAAAATTTTGGAATGATAAAAATTTTAAAATACTTTTAGAAGAGCTTACAATTAAGAAAAGAATTAACAATCAATTATTCAAAAAGATTTCGAGCTTAGATAATGATACAGCTGAAATATTTGTTAGAGATACAATTGGCTTACTTGAAAATCAATCTCCTATAGGTAGAAGTATAAGAGAAATTACTCAAAGATTGATCAAAAAATCTCAAGAAATTAAAACTGATCCATTGCCAAAGATTACTGCAAACTTGATAAAAGAATTTTTATCGATTTCTGATAAGCCATTACAAGCTATTAAAAAATTAAAGGCTGTGTCTAAAAATATTGATAGTAGATTGAATTTGCAAATTGACTCTATGTCAGCAAGAATAGAAATGATGATTGACTTAAAAGTTGACCTTGAAAATTCTATTTTATCGCTAGAAAAAGGAAGGATGGTTGAATACTACACAGGTTTTCTCTTTGATTTTAATTCCAACAATTTAAAAAATAGCCAAAATATCGCTGGAGGCGGAAGGTATGATGATTTGATTAATTCTGTCAGCGATAAAAATGATATTCCCGCAGTGGGTGCTGCTATAAATTTAGATAGGCTTGAAAAAATAATATCATTGGAGAAATTAGCATGAGCTCTATTCTACTTGCATTACCCTCAAAAGGTAGGCTTTATGAACAAATGAATAAATTTTTTGAGTCTTCCGGAATTATACTCAAAAGGTCTGGGGGTCAGAGAACATATTCAGGATTTATTAAGGGCATAGAAAAAATAGAAATTATTTATCTCTCTGCATCTGAGATTTCGAGTGAGCTACTTAAGGGTAATATTCATATGGGTATTACCGGTATTGACTTAATTGAGGAAGGTAAAACAACTGCATCTAAAGAAGTAATTTTATTATCGAGATTGGGTTTTGGAAAAGCTAATGTTGTAATTGCTGTGCCTGACCATTGGATAGATGTAGAAAATATTAAAGACTTATCTGAAGTATCATCAGAATTTAGATCCTATAACAATAGAAGAATGAGAGTAGCGACAAAATTTTCAAACATTACAAGAAATTTTTTTCAAAGAAATGGTATAAATAACTACCGTCTTGTTGATAGTGCCGGGGCTACTGAAGGAGCTCCTGCAGCTGGTTCATCGGAAATAATTGTTGATATAACAGAAACAGGTCAAACAATTGAGGCTAATAATTTAAAAGTTTTAGAAGACGGAGTAATGTTAAAAAGTGAGGTATGTATTTTTTCAAGTGCAAATGATATTTGGAGAGATATTGATCTTAAGCCTGTAGAAAAATTTTTAAGAATAATTTCAGCAAGATCTGAAGCTTTAGGAAATGCTGAATTACTCTTTGATTACATGAAAGAAGACAGAGATTTAGAAATAAATCTATTTAGAGAATTTAATTCTTCTTTTGTAAATGGTTCTCCAAATATTGGAGAGAGTGTTTCATTGATTACACCAATTTCAATGGTACCATCTTGTACTTATTATTTAACAAGAAGAGGATATGGACCAGTAAGAACAAACCGACCTGAATTTATTTATAATCAGGAGTCAAATTCTTGGAATCTCTTAAAAAATTCTATCAATTGTATGTAAAAAGGCCATCTTTCTTGATGGCCTTTATAGAATTCATATGAATTTTTTTGGACTACATCATGCCGCCCATACCACCCATGCCGCCCATGCCGCCCATGCCGCCCATGTCAGGCATTGCAGGCGCACCTGCACTAGCAGGTTCAGGTTTATCAGCAATTTGAGCTTCACTGGTAATTACTAATCCAGCTATTGAAGAGGCATCGATCAAAGCTGTTTTTACGACTTTAGAAGGATCAACGATACCTGATTTGATAAGATCAACATATGCTTCGTTCTGGGCATCAAAACCCCAATTAGGTTTTGTAGAACCTAGAACTTTTGAAACAACAATAGAGCCTTCAACTCCAGAATTTTCGGCAATTTGTCTTATTGGCGCTTCAATCGCACGTCTGACAATTTTAAGACCAGCATTTTCATCTTCGTTTTTCATTTTGAGCTTATCAAGAGCTTTAGTTGCTAAAAGAAGAGCTGTGCCACCACCAGGAACAATACCTTGCTCAACTGCTGCTCTAGTTGCATTTAATGCATCATCAACTCTATCTTTTCTCTCTTTAACTTCAACTTCTGTTGCTCCACCAACTTTAATAACGGCAACACCACCAGCAAGCTTAGCAAGACGCTCTTGAAGTTTTTCCTTATCATAATCAGATGTTGTTTCATCAATTTGTCTTCTTATTTGACTTACTCTAGCTTCGATATCTTTTTTCTTACCTGAGCCATCAACAATTGTTGTATCATCTTTTGTTATAGAAACTCTTTTAGCAGTACCAAGCATATCTAAAGTAACATTCTCAAGTTTTATACCAAGATCTTCAGATATTACCTGACCACCAGTTAAAATAGCGATATCCTCTAGCATAGCTTTTCTTCGATCACCAAAACCAGGTGCTTTTACGGCTGCAACTTTCAATCCACCTCTTAATCTGTTAACAACAAGAGTAGCTAATGCTTCGCCCTCAATATCTTCAGCAATTATTAATAACGGCCTACTTGACTGAGCTACAGATTCTAGAATTGGTAACATTGATTGAAGACTTGATAATTTAGACTCGTGTAAAAGGATAAGTGGATCCTCTTGTTCTGCAATCATTTTATCAGCATTGGTTATGAAGTAAGGTGATAGATAACCTCTATCAAATTGCATACCTTCAACAACCTCAAGTTCTGAGTCAAGACTTTTAGCTTCTTCGACAGTAATAACGCCTTCATTACCAACTTTTTGCATTGCCTCAGCAATCATGTCACCAATTTCAGCTTCACCATTTGCTGATATAGTTCCTACTTGAGCAACTTCATCATTTGTTTTAACTTTTTTTGATCTTTTGTTTAAGTCTTCAAGAACAACTTGGACAGCTTGATCAATTCCACGTTTAACATCCATGGGATTCATACCTGCGGCAACAAATTTTGTACCTTCAGTTACAATACTTTGAGCTAGAACGGTTGCAGTTGTAGTTCCATCTCCAGCCTCATCGTTGGTTTTAGATGCTACCTCTTTAACCATCTGAGCACCCATATTTTCGAATTTATCTTCTAATTCAATTTCTTTAGCGACAGTTACACCATCTTTAGTAATTCTGGGTGCACCAAATGATTTATCAATAACAACATTGCGACCTTTCGGACCTAATGTAACTTTAACTGCATTTGCTAGGATATTCACTCCATTAAGCATTCTTGTTCTTGCATCTGCTCCAAAAATAACTTCTTTTGCCATAATTTTTTCCTCCAATTAATGACTAATGTTAACTAATAATTCCAAGAACATCTGACTCTTTCATAATCAGCAATTCTTTACCATCGACAGTCACTTCTGTTCCTGACCATTTTCCAAAAAGTATTTTGTCTCCTGACTTAACATCGAGAGGGGTAACAGAACCGTCTTCAGCTTTTGTTCCTGACCCAACAGCAACAACTTTACCTTCTGATGGTTTTTCTTTTGCTGTATCCGGTATAATTATACCTCCAGCAGTTTTTTCATCTTCATCAATGCGTTCAACTAAAACACGGTCGTGTAAAGGACGAAATTTCATTTTTTTTCTCCACTTTAATTTAAAAAAAATAACTAAAACCTTAATCTATCCCAAAATAAGATCTTGGCTCAACTCTACGTAGTTATCGTTTACCTAGGTGTCAAGTGCTTTAACTAACTTTTTTCCATATTTAAAGCATTTTTTACAATTTTTTTATAAATTATTGATATATTTTGTTAAAAAATACATAAAGTTTGTTAAAAATCACTAATATTTCCTAAATTTTCTTAGTTTTTTTGTATTTTTATAAAATCTTTATAATTTTTTACATGTTTAATTAATAGACTATTATTTTTTTGATTGTTAAATAGAGGTATGTTTAATCAAGCTTTACTTTTTCCGATTGGTATTTTGCTCTTAGCGGTTGGCGGTGATAGATTAGTATTAGGCTCAGTTATTTTATCAAATAGACTAAAGGTTCCAGCTTTTATTATTGGAATTTTTATTATTGGGTTTGGAACATCACTACCTGAACTATTTGTTACAATTAGCGCTTTAAATAAAAATGAAACTGATATTGCCGTAGGAGCTATTATTGGTTCAAACATTATAAATATTCTTTTAATTTTAGGTTTATCTTTAGTTCTTACAAACAAAAAGTCATTAAAAGTAATATCCAGTAAAGATATTTTTGTTATGATTTTTTGTGCTTTCTTATTTTCTTATTTTTTACAAATCGGTATCATAAGTAATATTTGGTCAATAATTATGGTTTTTTTATTGCCGATTTATCTTTTTATTTCTTACAAGTTTTTTAATAGAGGTAATCAGTTTATCGACGATAGTTCAGAAAAGGGATCAGTAATTTTAAATCTCTTAATTGGATTCATTGCAATAATTTATGGTTCAGAAATTTTTATAGAAGGGTTAATTTATATTTCTGAAGTCTTAAATATTCCTGAAGCAATCATTGGTATTAGCCTTGCTGCAATAGGCACATCATTGCCAGAGTTAGCAGTAACAATTGCATCTTTTATAAGAGGAAAAGGGAGTGTTGCTATTGGAAATGTTGTAGGGTCAAATATATTTAATATATTAGGTGTTTTAGGATTATCTGTCTTAATAAATGGACAAATTATTTTTTCGGAATCCTTTTCGGGTATTGATACAATTATTTTAATTCTTTCAAGTCTATGGGTTTATGTTTTATTGAGAAATGGATCCACTAACCCTAAATTATATGGATCCATTTCATTAATTGGGTATTTTAGTTATATGATTTTCTTATATTCTTAAGACTAAAAAGGCTCATATGGAAATACGCTTACAGTTGCCCCTAAATCAGTTGCGACTGAGTCAAATGCAGGAAAAGCTGAGTTTAAAAGTTTTTCAGGCGTCCATCCTTCAATATCAGCTATACTTTTTATTGGTCTAGGTTGACCAAATAAAGCAACTTCATTTCCCCGTACTGATAGAATCTGTCCTGAAAGTTTACAATCGGGAGCAGCTAAAGCAACTGCAGTTTGAGCCACTTGATCTGGGCGCATAGCATTCTTCATTCTTTCAACTCTCTGTTTTGATGCTTCATCTTTAATAGGAATAGTTGCTATCATTCTTGTCCATGCAAAGGGAGCAATAACATTAGACCTTACATTTTTAATTTCATTTTCCATTGCAATTATTCTAGATAATCCATGAATGCCAAGTTTGGCTGCCGCATAGTTAGCTTGTCCAATATTTCCTATAAGCCCCGTTGTTGAGGTAAATAGCACAAAATTTCCTTCTTCTTTCTCTCTAAAGTAATTTATTGCCGACCTACAAACATTAAATGAACCTTTTAAATGAACAGATAAAACTGAGTCCCAATCTTCTTCATCCATTTTGTGAAACATTTTATCTCTTAAAATTCCTGCAGGATTAATTATTGAGTGAAGTTCTCCATACTCATCAAGCGCTTGTTGAATCATATATTCTGTTCCTTTTTTATCGGTAACAGAGTCATTATTTGAAACTGCCTGACCACCAGAAGAAAGTATTTCTTTTTTTACGAGCTCTATGGGACCTTTGTCTCCTTCATCATCCCCCGCTACAGAACCACCCAAATCATTTATGACAAGTTTTGCACCCTCCTTTGCAGCTAAAAGAGCAGTTTCTTTTCCAATCCCGTTTGCCGCACCAGTGATTAAAATAACTTTTCCATCAAGAACACCCATAATCATAATCCTCCTAAAATTTTTTTAAATTGTTATAAAACAATAATTACAAATCAGGTATATTTTTTTTATGGTTGATTTAAAAAATATTATTAAAAATGCCGAATCTGCAAATAAGGAATTTCACGATGGCTATCCTCCTGTAGAAAATTGGAATCCAGAACACTGTGGAGAAATAGGTTTAGAAATAAAAAATGACGGAACTTGGTATTACATGGACTCACCGATTGGAAGAAAAAAATTAGTGAATCTATTTGCAAGAATTTTAAGAAAAGAAGAAGATGGTAGTTACGTTCTTGTAACTCCAGTTGAAAAAATTTCAATTAAAGTCGAAGATGTACCATTTATTGCTATAGATGTTGACGTGAAGGATTCAGGTAAAAATAAAATTTTAAAATTTGTTACGAATACTGGTGATACTGTAATAGCCTCGAAAGATTATCCAATAAGGGTTGAAATAGATAAAAAAACAAAAGAACCATCTCCATATATCTTAGTAAGAAGTAACCTTGAGGCAAAAATATCAAGATCTGTGTTTTACGACCTTGTTAATATTGGGGATGATTATGAAAATTATTTTGGAATTTGGTCAGGTGGTCATTTTTTTCCTTTTACGAAATCAAGTGAATTAAAATTCTAATTATGGTTGTTAATTATAAAAATCTCATAGAGTCGGCTGTTGAAAAAAATTCTCCTTCTGTTGGCGATTTAAAAAAACTTCCTGGTATAAAAAGTGATTTTGATCTAATTGAGAAATATAATGATAGAATTAGTCCATCTAATCTAAAGCCAGCATCAGTTGTGGTTGGTATAATAGAGAGGGAAAAACCATATATATTTCTGACAAAACGCTCTACAAACCTTGAACAACACTCTGGACAAATAGCTTTTCCAGGTGGAAAGGTTGAGAATGGAGAAACTTTTACAGAGGCTGCTTTTCGAGAGGCAAAAGAGGAGGTTGGCCTAGATTCTTCGGAATTTAAATTATGTGGATATTTAGATACCTATGAGACTGGTACAGGTTATAGAATTTTACCTGTTGTTGGTTTTGTAGACCCTGAATTTGTTCCTAAAATTAATAAGGAAGAGGTGGCTGAAACATTTGAGGTACCTTTTGATTTTATAATGAATAAAAGTAATCATCAGTTACAATCAGGTGAATGGAAGGGTGTTGTTAGAAATTTTTACACTATAACTTATCAAAAATATAATATATGGGGTGCAACTGCTGGAATGATTAGAAATTTATATGAAAGGATAAAAGCAATTGATTAGAGTTATATACTATTTGTTAATATTTCTATCACCGTTGATTATTTACTTATTTTGGATTTTTCTGTCTAAAGGTAAAATTATTGAATTAAAAATTTTTTGGTCTCTCTTAATAGGACTATTTTTAATGGCTATTACTTTATTTTCTACAGCTATTTTTAATAATGTTTCGACTGAAAAAAAATACATTCATCCTGAAGTAATTAACGGTAAGTTAAAAGAAGGTCACTTTATTGAATAAATGATTAATAAAATTCAATATAATTTCTTTCAAGATAAAACATGCAAGAAAATTATATCTCTTTTAAACAAAAAAGAAGATACTACTCGTTTTGTGGGAGGGTGTGTAAGAGATTCTCTAATTGGCATTGACACAAAGGATATTGATATTGCAACAAAATTAGAACCTAATGATGTAATAAATATTTTAACTTCTGCATCAATCAACGCTATTCCTACAGGCATTGATCATGGAACTGTTACAGTTTTTTCAAAAAATTTTATCTTTGAAATAACTACATTGAGATCAGATATCGAAACAGATGGGAGACATGCTGAAGTTATTTTTTCTGATAGTTGGGAAAAAGACGCATCAAGAAGAGATTTCACAATAAACTCAATTTATTTGAAACAAAATGGAGATATTTATGATCCATATAACGGAGTCCAACACCTGAAAGAGAGAAAAATTACTTTTATTGGTGAACCCAATGAAAGAATAAATGAGGACTATCTAAGGATATTAAGATTTTTTAGATTTAATGCGTTTTATGGTAATGATAATTTAAAATTATCAAATAATTCTGTAGAAGCATGTGCCACCAATAAAAATAAAATTAAGAAATTATCATCAGAAAGAGTTCACAATGAATTTTTCAAGATTTTAAGTTCAACAAATCCATACTTTGTAATTGATATCATGAAGAAAATTGGAATTCTTGATATTCTATTTGAAAAAAAGGTCGAAACAAAATTTTTTAAAAAATTAATATCAATAGAAGAGAAAAATTCACTGATAATGGACCAATTTTTAAGGTTTGTATCTTTAGCTCCAAATGCTGGAAAAACTAATTTACCTGATTTGAAAATGTTTAATTTTTCTAAAAAAGACAGAAAAAATTTATTACTTTTAACGAGTCAAGAATTTAAAATTAATAATAAATCACAAAAAAATGATATTGAAAGAATTTTATACTTAATTGATAAGAAATCTTTAATAGGTTTGGCTATATTGTCTTGGGTTTTTAGCTCCAGCAAAGCAATAGATAAGAAATGGAAATCTATTCTTACTCAGATAAATAAAACAAAGACACCTATTTTTCCTCTAAAAGCTAAAGATCTATTGAGTTTTGGATTAGAAGAGGGACCAATTATTGGAGAGATTTTAAAAGAAATAGAGCAAGATTGGATAAATTCATGTTTTGAGCTCAGTAAAGAGGAATTATTATTGAAATCAAAGGCATTTATTATTAGAAAAAGTCATAATATTTATTAATGGACTATTATGTCGCATTACCAAATATTTCCTTTACTTTCTTGGAAAGATATTTCATACACAATAACAAGTTAATATATCAAATATTTTAAACATTATTGGTAATTAAAATGACAGATACTACTGACAATCAAGATCCTTCAAGAAGAGATTTTCTCTATATTACCACCGCTGTTTTTGGTGCCACTGGAGCTGCAAGTCTTGCCTGGCCTTTAATAGACCAATTAAACCCAAGCGCTTCCGTTTCTGCTCTTTCTAGTATTGAAGCGGATATTTCATCAATTCCAGAGGGTGGATCTCTTAAGGTAGCTTGGAGAGGAAAGCCTATTTTTATAAGAAGGCGAACAAAAGAAGAAATAGAAATTGCTGAAATGGAGGACTCTTTAGACTTACCTCATCCTGAAAAAGATCTTGATAGGGTTAAAAATAAGGAATGGTTGGTTGTTGTAGGTGTATGTACTCACTTAGGATGTATTCCTATCGCTGATAGTGGTGATTTTGGTGGCTGGTTTTGTCCTTGCCATGGGTCTCATTACGATATATCAGGACGTATAAGAAAGGGGCCTGCTCCTACAAATCTTGAAGTTCCCCCTTATGAGTTTGTAAATGAAAATATTATTAAGATTGGATGATAAAAATGAATCATGACTATCAATACACACCAAAAAATGGCTTCTCAAAATGGTTAGATAAAAGACTTCCGTTAATGCGATTTGCTGATGAAAATCTTTTAAGTTTTCCAACGCCTAAAAATTTAAATTATTTCTATACCTTTGGTTTTATTTTGACGATGTGTCTAGTAACCCAAATTATCACAGGTATTGTTTTGGCAATGCATTATGTACCAAATACATTGTTAGCTTTTGATAGTATTGAACATATAATGCGTGATGTTAATTATGGCTGGTTAATAAGATATACTCATTCAAATGGAGCATCAATGTTCTTTTTGGCTGTCTTCATTCACATGTTTAGAGGTTTATATTATGGTTCATATAAAGAACCGAGAGAAATTATTTGGATTTTAGGCGTAGTTATTTTCTTGCTAATGATAATTACAGGTTTTATGGGATATGTTCTTCCTTGGGGACAAATGAGTTTTTGGGGAGCAACAGTTATTACAAATCTAGTTGCAACTATTCCGATAATAGGTGAACCAGTTTTGACACTTTTACTGGGAGGATATAGTGTTGATAATCCGACATTAAATCGTTTCTTTAGTCTGCATTATTTGCTTCCATTTGTAATCTTTGGGGTTGTGATTCTTCACATATGGGCATTGCACGTTACAGGAAATAATAATCCTACAGGAATTGAGGTAAAAGATAGTAAAGATACAATCTCCTTTCATCCTTATTATACTGTAAAAGACCTTTTTGCTTATATTGTATTTTTGTTAATGTTTTGTTATTTTATTTTTTATAACCCTAATATTTTAGGCCATCCAGACAATTATATTGAAGCTGATCCTATGTTAACTCCGGCACATATTGTTCCTGAGTGGTATTTACTTCCTTTTTATGCAATTTTGAGAGCTGTCCCCGATAAACTAATGGGGGTTTTATTGATGTTTGGATCAATTGTTGTTTTATTTTTTTTACCATGGCTAGATACTATGAAGGTAAAATCAGCGCGTTACAGGCCGTTATATAAAATATTTTTTCTTTTGTTCGTAGTATCCTGTCTTCTTCTGGGTTATTTAGGGGCAAAAGCCCCCGAGGGTATATATTTATTTCTCTCTAGAGTAAGTACAATATACTATTTTGCTTTTTTCTTAGTTATAATGCCCGTATTAAGTCGGATTGAAAAACCATTACCAATGCCAATTGGCATATCTAACCCAGCAATTGATAGCAGTGTTTATGATAGTGGCAATGGTGTAGCTTCAGGTGCTCCATCTTATGCAATGGATAGTGTAAATAGGCATTAAATATGAATATTTTTAAAAAAATTTTTAAAAATAATTTTTCTTTTTTTCTTGTCCTCTTTATTTTTAGCGGAAGTTTGAATGCTGCTGAAGGAACAACATTTAAAAACCAGAAACCTGGATTCTCTTTTGAAGGACCTTTTGGTAAATTCGATAAAGAGAGCTTAAAAAGAGGATATCAAGTTTATTCAGAGGTCTGTTCTGCATGTCACGGGATGAAACAATTATCTTTTCGAAATTTATCACAACCAGGTGGTCCAGAGTTTTCTGTTGAAAAAGTTAAGGCAATTGCTTCTGGTTATTCTATTTTTGATGGAACAAATGAATATGGAGAACCAATTGAGAGATCAATGGCATTAACAGATCGTTTTCCTAAACCCTACGGAAGTAAGGATGAAGCAAAAGCTGCAAATAATGGTGCATATCCCCCTGATCTGTCGTTAATAGTTAAAGCCCGAGTTGATGGTTATAACTATCTTTATTCTCTATTAAATGGCTATGAAGAGGAAATTCCTGAAGATTTAGATATTGGTGATTTGAGCTACAATCCGTGGTTCCCAGGAGGAGCAATAGCTATGTATCAGCCTCTGTATGATGAGTCTGTTGAGTATGAAGACGGTACAATAGCTACCATAGATCAAATGTCATACGATGTTACTAATTTTCTAGCTTGGGCAGCTGAACCAACAATGGAAGAAAGAAAAAAATTAGGTTTTACAGTAATGGGTTTCTTGTTTATTTTTCTTATTTTAATGTATTTAAGCGTAAATAAGTTGTTTAAAGATGTTCATTAGTTAGTTATTAAATCTAAAGTTCATTATGTCACCATCCTTAACTTCATACTCTTTACCTTCTAACCTAATTCTTCCCGCATCCTTAGCTTCATTATAACTTGAGAAATTTGTGAGTTCATCATAGTTAATTGTTTCAGCTCTAATAAATCCTTTCTCAAAATCAGTATGAATTTTACCCGCAGACTTTGGAGCTAATGTATTTTTAGTAATAGTCCATGCCCTAGTTTCTTTTGGTCCAGATGTGAAGTAGGTAATTAGGTCTAAAGCGTTATAGCCTTCATTAATTAGAGCATTTAAACCTGGTTCAGCTAAACCTAGAGATTTAATGTATTCGTCTCTATCCTCATCGCTCAATTCAGAAATTTGACTTTCAATATTCGCAGAAATTTTTATTACATTAATTTCTTTACTCATACCATATTCATGAATTTTTTCTGAATATTGATTTCCTGATTTAGCGCTTTCTTCATCAACATTACAAACATAGATTATTTTTTTACCGGTCAAGAGGGCAAATTCTTGGAAATATTTTTGATTTTTTTCGTCAAGAGATTTTAAATCAAATAAAATATTATTATTTAATTTTTCTAATATCTCTTCGATAAGAATTAATTTTTCTTTGGATTCCTTATCATTACTTTTTGCTTTTTTTTCTAGAGAAGTTTGTCTTTTTTCTAAATTAGCTATATCTGAGAGAAGAAGCTCAGTCTCAATTATTTCAATATCTCTAATTGGATCAATTTGTCCGTTAACATGTGTAATATTATCATCTTCAAAACACCTCACTACATGGGCAACTGCATCAACCTCTTTTATATTTGAAAGGAATTGATTGCCAAGACCTTCTCCTTGAGATGCACCTTTAACAAGACCAGCAATATCAACAAAAGTTAACCTTGCGGGCAGAATTTTCTGAGACTTATTTATCTTTGATAATATCTCCAATCTTTTATCAGGAACATCGACCTCACCTATATTGGGTTCGATTGTACAAAAGGGATAATTTTCGGCTTGCGCGGCTGAAGTTCGCGTAAGAGCATTAAATAAAGTTGATTTTCCAACATTTGGTAAACCAATTATTCCACAACGAAATCCCATTATTTACTTTTTAAATTGAAAAATATTCTTTTGGAATTTTTTTTCATCACCTTCAATAAGGATTAAAATATTTTCAGCGATAGAAGTTAATATTTTTTGAAGGATTTCAGAATCTTCCTTTGAGAGATCGCCTAAGACATGACTGGTTACTTTATCTTTTTCACCAGGATGACTTATTCCTATCCTTATGCGAAAATAATCTGTTCCAATATTTTCGTCTATGGATTTCAATCCATTGTGACCAGCATGACCTCCGCCTTTTTTAACCCTAACTTGTCCAAAAGGTAAATCAAGTTCATCATGAAAAACAATGATTCTTTCTGGGCCAATTTTATAAAAATTTGAAGCTTCCCTTACAGCTCTACCTGACTCATTCATAAAGGTTTGAGGTTTAAAAGAAATTAATTTTCTGTCTTTAAGAGAACCCATTGCTGTTCTTCCCAAAAACTTGGTTCTGCTCCTTCCAAATTTATGAAAAGCTGATAAAGAGTCTAAGGCCATAAAACCAACATTATGTCTGTTGTTTTTATGTTTTTCTCCAGGATTGCCAAGTCCAACAAAAAGAATTGTATCGTTTGATAAAGCCAAAGTCTCTTATTATTCCTTTTCTTCTGGATCAGATGTGTCTGAATTTTCTTCTTTAGTACTTTCAGTTTCTTCACCACCTTCTGAACTTTCCGCTGCCTCAGGAGCCTCCGCATCTGCAGCATCAAGAGCTTCAATTTCTTCTGCACTTTTAGGTGCAGCAATACTAGCTATAGTAATATCTCTATCAGTAACGGCGGAAACAATACCATCAGGAAGTTTAACATCAGATAAGTGAACTGTTGCACCAATTTCAAGTCCTGTCAGATCTACCTCTACTAATTCTGGAATGTTTGTTGCTGGGCAATCAAGCTCGACTGTATAGCGACTGACATTAAGGACTCCGCCTTCTCTTAATCCTGGCGAGTTTTCTTCAGATATGAAACTAACAGAAACTTCAACTGAAATTCTTGCATCATCACCAAGACGAAGAAGGTCAACATGGATAATATTACCTTTTACTGGGTGCAATTGAACATCTTTTGAGATTGCTTTAAATTTCTCACCTTTTGAAGTTTCAACATCTATTAACTGAGATAACATTTTTCCCGAATTATATAATTTTAAGGTTTCAATTGCATTAAGACTTGCCGCTAAAGGCTCTTTTTTATTGCCGTAAATTATACAAGGTATTTGTCCGTTTTTTCTAATTGCTCTTGCTAAAGATTTACCAGTTTTGTCTCTTTCTTCAGCTTTCAATAAGGTGGTTTCTGCCATCCTCTTTCTCCAAAAATATAATTAAAATTTTTCCTGTGGCGCGTTATAACCCTGCTTTGGAATCAAATCAAGTTAATCGAACAAACTTGATACAGATTTTTCATCAGATATTCTTTTAATAGCTTCTCCAAGAAGTGATGAAATTGAAATAACACCAATTTTATCTGATTTTTTTACAGTTTCTGATGCTTGAATCGTATCTGTTATTAATAATTTTGTTAAAGAGGATTTATTAACTCTTTCAACTGCTTTTCCAGAGAGTACTCCATGAGTAACATAAGAATATACTTTTGTCGCCCCTTCTCTTATAAGGGCGTCAGAGGCATTGCAAAGAGTACCCGCAGAGTCAACTATATCATCAATCATAAAACATTCTTTTCCTTTAACATCACCGATAATATTCATAACCTCAGACTCTCCTGCTCTTTCTCTTCTTTTATCAACTATTGCGAGATCCGCACCAATCCTTTTAGCTATGATTCTTGCCCTAACAACTCCTCCAACATCAGGCGAGACAATTATTGGTGTGTTACTGGTTAATTTACTTTTAATATTCTCTACTAAAACTGGTTCTGCAAATAGATTATCCGTTGGAATATCAAAAAAACCTTGAATTTGTCCAGCATGCAAATCTATAGTTAAAACTCTATTAGCACCAGCTTTATCTATCATATTAGCAACTAGTTTTGAGGTAATAGGTGTTCTTGGTCCTGGTTTCCTATCCTGTCTCGCGTAACCAAAATAAGGTATTACAGCCGTAATTCTTTTTGCAGATGCTCGTCGAAGGGTATCAATAATAATTAATAATTCCATTAAATTATCGTTTGCCGGATAGGAAGTTGATTGGATAACAAAAACATCTTCTCCTCGAACATTTTCTTTCATTTCAACAAAGATTTCGTTATCGGCAAATCTTTTTACATCACAATTAGAAAGATCAAGACCAACGTATTTACTTATATCATTTGCTAATTTTAAATTTGAATTCCCTGTTACTAACTTCATTATAACCCCATTTACTTTGACACTTATTCCTTATTTGTCGTTGTACCACAGGTAAATCCTTCAAGCGAGGGGAAATTTCTGGAGGAAAGGGCAATTACCTTAAAGAGATTTCCCATTTCTTTGTCGTTCATTAATCTATCTAAACCAATTTTTAGATCTTTTCGTTGATGATTTTTTGCATTTTTTTCAAGAATTTTTAATCTTTGCAAGGCTCCCATTTTTTCTAAAAATAACCTCTGGGTATTAGGCCCATAAACATTCACATTATTTTCTATAGCCTGTAACTTAATATCTTTAAAATTTACATGACTTGTTAAGTCTACAAAGCCGGGATCGCCTAAAGTATTTATTGGTTTATTATCTTTAATCCCTTGAAAGCTATCACCATGACCTTCAATGTAACCGTAATCGAAAAATATCGCTGCCCCCGAATTTTCCTTAATAAAATTTGAAATATTATTAATCATTTCTCTAATTTGAAAATTAATTTCTATGATGGATTCTTCTTTTAAATTGGTGAAATTACTTGAAGGTAATTTTTTTGAAAGCCTTGTAATTTCATATGAAAAAAACAGATCTTTACCGTTAGAGTTTACACAAACCTCTCTCCAGTAATTATTTTTTTTAATAAATTGATGAACTGGAAATGTATCCAAGAACTCATTTCCAATAAAAATAGTTGGTTTTTTTGGAATATCTTTGATCTTTTCGTAGTGGATTGCATTATTTAAGGCTTTTTTTTGTAGTTTTATTAATTCCTCATTAATATCTATAAAAATAAAGTTTTTGATTTTATTTTTTAGGACTCTATTAACATCTTTTAGTAAAGTACCTCTTCCACCTCCTAAATCAACAATTTGAAAATTATTTGGTTCTTTTAATTTTATCCAAATATCCAAGATCCAGATACCGATGATTTCGCCAAAAATTTGTGAAATATCTGGTGATGTTACAAAATCACCTTTAGATCCCAGAGGCATTTTTTTTCTATAATAACCATATTTTTTATCGCTTAGAGATATTTCCATAAAAGAGGCGATTGATATAGGGCCATTCTCAATAATTATATTGTGTATTTTTTCTTTAAGAATATTCATTTTTTATGGAACGAAAAATTAAAATTAAACCTGCAACTAAGAAGGGAAGAGACAATATCATTCCCATAGTTATATTTGGAATAATATATCCAATATGAGAGTCTGGCTCACGAAAGTTTTCTATTATTATCCTTGAGAGAGAATAAAAGAATAAAAAAGTACCGCTAATTAATCCCTTTTTCTTAAGTCCATTATTAAAGACCATCACTAATAAAATAATAAATAAAATTAAACCCTCTAAACCAGCCTCATATAATTGGCTTGGGTGTCTTGGATTAATACCTGCGTTTGGAAATATTACCCCCCAGGAAAAATTTGTTTCTTTTCCCCATAATTCACCATTAATAAAGTTAGCAATCCTTCCAAAGAAGAGACCTATCGGTACCACTGCGCAAATAACATCGCCTGTTTCTAATACTGGAATTCTATGATATTTTGAATAAGATATGATAGTTATAATTACTCCAATAGCACCTCCGTGAAAAGACATTCCGCCTTCCCATAAAGATAAAATCAATAAAGGATTATTAATATAGAAATCAAAATTGTAAAATATTACATACCCTAATCTTGCCCCAAAAATAATACCGAATACTATCCAAATAAAGATTTCTTCAATATTTATTCTTTTAATCAATAATTTACATGCTTCTTTTTTCTTTTCAATTATTTTCACAGCATAAAAAAGACCTAAAACCATTCCTGCCATGTATGCAAGACCATACCAATAGACGTTTATTGGACCAATTGAAAAGGCGATTGGATTAATATCTAAAATATAATTTTCCATATAGAAATTTATACATATTTATAACATTAATTTGAAATTTTTTATTATTATTGACTATTATCTTTTTTCAATTTGTAGTATGATAACTATTTTAAACTACTATATGTGGTAACTTATGGCATTAGCAAAAAATATTCAAATTTTCGAACACCCCCTCGATACTGTTGAAATCGTAGCAAGTTTAAGAGATTGGACATACGAAAGAAGTGAAACTGAAGTATCTATACTTGCTAAAGGTAAATGGTCAGACTATCAAATTTCAGTTACATGGATTGATGACTTTGAGGGAATTAATATCGTATGTGGTTTTGATTTGAAATTTCAAAATAGACACAAAGATAAAATTCTTGAATTAGTATCGTCTATTAATAATCAAATGTGGCTCGGACACTTTGATGTCTGGTCTGATGAAGGTATAGTTTTATATAGAAATACATCTTTATTTAATAGAGATAATATCTCTCAGGATCAGCTAGATAATGTTATGGTTAGAGCAGTATCTTCTTGTGATCAATTTTTTCCAGCTTTTCAATATATTTTATGGGCAGGTAAAAATTCAAATGAAGCTCTGGAGGCCGTTCTTTTTAATACTGAAGGTGAGGCTTAAAATTATTGGACAATGGATGACTCTAAAAAATTATTAATCATTGGTCTAGGNAAAATGGGTGGTAGTTTATTAGANGGATTAATCTCAGAAAAATTACCTAATATAGAANTATCTGTTATCGANCCTCATCTAAATGAAACCAATANAGANATNGTAATTAAAAATACNAATCANTATTCNTCNATTGATAAAATAAATANTTTTGATTTTGATGTAATTATTTTTGCTGTAAANCCACAAATTGTNAAAGACGTATGTGAACAANTATCATTACTTTCTAATGGAAAACANTTTTCTATAATATCAATCTTNGCAGGNACAAAAGTAAAAACATTTGATAGTTTTTTTAAAAACTATCCAATAATTAGGNCNATGCCTAATTTAGCTGCTTCCGAGGGAAGCAGTATCACNGCCTTGTATGGAAATAGNTTTATCGATANTGATTTTAAANTGCTAACTGAAAATATTTTTTCTAAAATAGGTGAATATTTTTGGATAAATAATGAAGATNATATTGACATTATNACAGCCATATCNGGTTCGGGNCCTGCTTATTATTTTTATNTAACTGAGTGTTTGAGCTCTATTGCCAAAGAAATGGGATTAGAAAAAATTGATACTAANAAATTAGCNAAAATTGTGGCAAAAGGATCATCTGATCTTATGATGTCCTCNAGNAAAACAGCAAATGAATTAAAAGAAAATGTNACATCNAAAGGNGGAACNACNGAGGCTGCCTTTGAAATATTAGAAGGCTCTCAAAAGACTTTTTACACTCTNTTAAAAAGTGCAATCAAAAATGCAGTAAAGAGGAGTAAAGAATTAAGTAATTAAGTAATTAAGTAATTAAGAATTCTTTGGGAGTTGAATTTCAACTTTTAGACCACCAATTATACTTTTTGANAAGCTAAGATTNCCATNAAGCGTTTTTATAATATCTTGTGAGATTGATAATCCAAGNCCAGANCCTGCTATATTTTGATTTCTNGATGAGTCAAGTCTTTGAAATGGCTTTAAGAGCTTTNTCATAATCTTTTTCATTTATNCCAGGTCCATCATCTTCAATNTTAATATTTATTTCANNNNTNGTTTCTGANAGACTAATAATAATTTNATCACCATAAGCTTTNGCATTATTTACAAGGTTAATAATNCATCTTTTTAGAGCAATATATTTACANTTATGATTAATATGATTTTCACTTGAAGATTTAAAAATTATTGATTTATTTTTCTCTTTACTTGTTTCGGTNATTTCTTCAATCATTTCATTAATATTAACAATTGAATTTTCTTCGCTTGATACTGTTTGTGAAAAATCTAAATAGGTTTCTAGCATATATTGCATTTCATCAACGTCTTTAAGNAATTCTTCACTTTCNTTATTTTTTGAAAGCATTTCTAATTGNAGCCTTATNCTAGTNAGGGGTGTTCTCAAGTCATGACTTACACCTGCTAGCATNAGAGTTCTNTGNTCAATNAATTTTTCNATTCTTTCTTGCATTTTAATATATGCATCTGCGGCTTTTCTNACNTCTGAAGCACCGGANGGTTTAAAGTTTTCAATTTTCTGACCCATNCCAAACGACTCAGCTGCTTTAGCAAGNTTTTCTATAGGNTTAATCTGTTGTCTTAAAAATAGTATGGCTATTGATAAAATNAGTATTGAAGATATNACCATCCATACCAAAAAAATATGACTATTTGTTGCATATACATTTCTNCTAGGTATCAAAAATTCAATAACANTAGAATTTNTANNAATTTTTATTATNACTNTTTTCTNNGCTGGAAAATCTTTAACCCANGTTTCTGTTNCCAATCTNTCTTCAATTTCTTTNACCAGGGTTCTTTCAACAATTGTTNTTGGNNTATTTTNATCTTTTGTTATTTCTTGATTNGGATAAAAATTGATTGANATGTCATAAAATTCNTTTGCAAACGAGGTAATNGTCTCAAGCTCAGTACNTTTTTGCATTTCAATAATCATTCCAATNTCAGAAACAACTGANGANGATAATTTTTTAGTTACTAGTTGCCAATGTCNTTCCAAGAAAACAAAAGTNAANATTGCTTGTAAAACAACTATTGGNGCAATTATTATTATTANNGATCTAGTNTATAGACCGTTTGGNGAAATTTTTTTTAATTTTTTNAATATCGGTANGTCAATTTTCATTATGAACTAGGTCTTAAAATATAACCTTTTCCTCTAACGGTTTGTAGCCAAATTGGCATAGTAGGGTCATCCTCAATTTTTTTTCTTAACCTNTTAATNCCNACATCTATTGCTCTTCCTGGCTCATCAATTCCTGCTAATTCTTCTCTACTAATTGGAATNCCTGGACTTTTNGCCAATGATATTAATAAGTTTANCTCNTGNTCNGTTAAGTAAACTCTTTTTCCAGATTTTGTAAAATCNCTAGTTTCGATATTTAGAGTAAATTCTCCAAAATTAATTTCTGGATTTAAAATTTTATCATTATTTGATCTTTTTAAAATTGAATTTATTCTAAGTAAAAGCTCTTTTGGATTAAANGGTTTGGTAACATAATCATCAGCACCTATTTCTAATCCTTCAATTTTAGANTCAATCTCAGATTTAGCGGTNAATAAAATTATNGGTGTTTGNGATGTCTCTCTNATNTGATTAGTNAATTCAAATCCATNNATCTCAGGCATCATTACATCTAAAATAATAAGATCGAAATCTAAGATCTTCATTTTTTTANGNGCTGTGATAGCTGAGTCAGCTGTTGATATAATAAAACCNTNNTTNACAAGATATTCTTTTANTAATGTCCTTATCCTCTCATCATCATCAACAACAAGGAGATTCTTTAGGTTATTTTTATCANTATNTATCTTATTCATAANTTATTAATAGTATAATAATATAATTTATAAAATATTTTAAATTTCTATTTATTTTTTTATTNTCAATTATATTGACTACATTAAATCTCAATGATACCGATTTTTAGTATANTGATNATNTTTTTTTTGGACTGGGAGATTATAAATTGGNTGANTCNATGGAAAATCGTGANGGTTTAATCTGGTTTGATGGAGANTTTGTCGANTGGAAAAATGCCAATATTCATATTCTCAATCATGGNCTTCATTATGCAAGNTCTGTTTTTGAAGGTGAAAGATCTTATTCAGGAAAAATTTTTAAAGTNAGAGANCATACNGANAGACTTTTTAGTTCTGCTGATGCTCTTGATNTAAAAATACCTTATTCTATTGANCAAATTATAGAGGCCTCATATNANGCNATNAAATTAAATAATCTTGAAGATGCTTATNTAAGACCAATTGTTTGGCGNGGTTCTGAAATGGGAGTTTCTGCTCCTGATGCTCCAGTNCATTGNGCAATTGCTGNTTGGGAATGGCCNTCATATTTCACCCCNGAGGAAATTTTGAAGGGTATAAAAGTAACACTATCAGAATGGAAAAGACCNTCTCCAGANACAATTCCCTGTAAAGCAAAAGCCGCAGGTTTATATATGATATGTACNCTTGCTAANCAAAAAGCNGAGTCTAANGGTTTTTCTGATGCTNTAATGCTTGATTATAGAAATCAAATTGCNGAAACAACTGGAGCAAATATATTTTTTNTNAATGACAATGAAATCCACACCCCTATACCTGATTGCTTTTTAGATGGNATTACAAGAAGNACNGTAATTGAAATAGCAAAAGATCATGGTTTTAAAATANTTGAGAGGNCNATGTTTATTGAAGATNTAAAANACTTTAAGCAGTGCTTNATAACNGGAACAGCTGCNGAAGTNACACCTGTTTGCGCTATAGATGATCAANANTTTATCGTTGGNGATGAAATTAAAAAAATNTCNTCATCTTATATTAACCTTGTTAATAATTGGTCTGGCGATTAAATANTTATGTCNANATCNTTTTTNTTTTGNTCAACCCAATAGGATTCCTTNTTTGTATGCTCTTTTTTCCAAAATGGAGCATTTATTTTTAAAAAATNAATAATATATTCATTTGCTCTAAAGGCNTCTTTCCTNTGNTNNGTTTGTGTTANAATGAGAACAATTGGTTCATTGACATTTAATTTTCCAAATCTGTGAATAATNAANCANTGGCTAAGGNCCCATTTNTCAAAGGCTTTNTTTGCNGTTTCNTTTAAAACTTTTTTTGCCATTTTTGGATAATATTCAATTTCTAATTTTTCTAATTCTTCCNNTGAATTAAGNTCTCTNACAGAACCAAGAAAACAGACNACAGCTCCATCTACTTTATTTTTTTGAAANTTTTTTATCTCTTCTCCAAAATTAAAATCACTGGATTGTATTCTTATATCGATCATTACCCACCTGTAACTGGAGGAAAAATTGCAATTTCTTTANTTTNGGAAATCTTNTAGTCCATATCTGCTAGCTCTTCNTCACAAGCAATAAGAAAATCATANTTTTCAAAAACATTATANTAANTTTTATTATATTCTTTNAGAAANNACACCATATCATTTACTGTTCTTACATCTTCAGGNAAAGTTATATTTTCCTCTTCTTTNCCCATNAACTCTCTTATTTTTGCAAAAAAAATAATTTTCATTTTATTTTTTCTTAAGAAAACCCGAAGCTAATCTGAAATAACTAAATCCTGTACTTATTGACATTATTGCTGATAGCCAGAGTAAAATTGAAATTATTAGAAATAAATAAAAAGCATTATTTTCAATTATTGGAAAAAGAATGAAACCAGAAATTGAAATAAATTGTATCGTAGTTTTCCATTTTGATTGATTGGTAACATCAGCTTTTATTGATTTATTACCTAAATATTCTCTAAGACCAGAGATAAAAACTTCTCTATATATTATTACTAAAGCAGGCATTATATTTGAACCACTAATAACGGAATTTTTCATGAGAGCTATTAATATTGAAATAACTAGGATTTTATCAGCTATAGGATCAAGCATTTTTCCTAATTCACTTACCTCATTATTTTTTCTTGCATACCAGCCATCAAAAAAATCAGTAATACCTGCTAAACAAAAAAGAATAAAACCCAGTAAATAAGAAAATTTGCTTGGAGAAATAATAATTAGAGATGTTATTACTATTGAAAGAAGAATTCTTATTAATGTTAAAAAATTTGGCATTTATCCAACTTATTATTTATTCATTAAACCAATGAAAGATTTTATTGGCTATACTTAAGGAGATACCGTCTACAGCGGTTAATTCCTCTGCCCTTGCTTGACTAATTGCTCTTGCTGATCCAAAAAAATTAAGAAGAGCTTTCTTTCTTTTTAATCCAATTCCAGGTATCTCATCAAGAGGATTCTTTGTAAATTCTCTCTTTCTTTTAGCCTTATGGGTTCCAATTGCAAATCTATGCGCTTCATCACGAAGTCTTTGAAGATAAAAGAGCATTGGATCATTTGGTTTAAATAGATATGGCTTATTCTTATTTGTATAAAATTTTTCTCTTCCAGCGTTTCTTTTCTCCCCCTTTGCGATTGAAATGATTTTAACATCAGTTATTTCCAACCTATCAAGTGCTTTTTTTGTTGATGTATATTGACCTCTTCCTCCATCAATAAGAATGATATCAGGGTATTTTGATCGATCGAATGATTGATTTTTACTAATTTTTTTAAATCTTCTTTCTATAACTTCATTCATCATTGCAAAGTCATCATTTGTTTTTGCACTTTTTATATTAAATTTCCTATATTCGCCCTTATCTAGACCCTCTTCTGTAGCTACAACCATGGCTCCAACAGCATAAGAACCCTGAATATGGCTATTATCGTATATTTCAATTCTTTTTGGGACTTTATCTAATTGAAAAGCCTTTTGAAGTAACAAAAGATTTTTCTTATTGCTAAGTAAATTATTTTGATATCTTTGGAGAGCATTTTTTGAATTTTTTAGAGCGTGATTAATTATTTTTTGCCTTTCACCCCTCTTAGGTTTGATAATTTTTATTTTTCTTTTTTCTTTTTTTGAAAAGGTTACAGAGAGAAGTTTTTTCTCATCAACATCATGACTTATCAATATTAATTTCGGTATTGGTTTATTTTGATAAAATTGGGGGATGAATGACTGAAGAATATCTTTTTCAGAGACATCATTTGTATGAATTGGAAAATAAGCCTTATTTCCAAGGTTTCGCCATGATCTAAAGAAAAATACCTGGACACATGATTTGTTATTAATTTTACTGACTGCGAAAACGTCAGCTTCCTCAAGAAATTGAGGGTTAATAGTATCTGACTTACTCATATTAGCTAATGCACTTATTCTGTCTCTGTACTGTGCAGCAATTTCATATTCTTTATTTTTTGAAGCATTTTGCATTTTATTAGATAGTTTTTTTTGAATTGCAGTTGATTTGCCACTAAAAAATTTTCTGACATCATTAACTATTTCTCTATATTCTTCCTTACTAATTTTACTACCACACGGGCCAGAACAACGTTTCAGATGATAATTTAGGCATGGTCTATTACCGGCTTCCACCTCTCTATCGCTACAAGAACGAAGAAGGAATACTTTTTGAAGAGTATTCAAAACACTATTAACTGCTCCAGCATTTGCAAAAGGACCATAATAATGACCGGGTCTAGATCTTGAACCACGATGTTTTTCTAGTCTTGGGAAATCATGTTGAGAGGAGATAAAAATATATGGAAAGGTTTTATCATCTCTAAGCATTATATTATATCTTGGTTTTTTTTCTTTAATTAAATTCAGTTCAAGTAGAAGTGCATCCATTTCTGTTTCTGTAATAGTAATATCAACATTCTTTATAAGGCTTATCATTTTTGTAATGCGATTATTATTACCTGTTGGCCTAGCATAGCTAAGAAGTCTTTTCTTTAGGTTCTTTGCTTTTCCAACGTAAAGAACATTTTTTTTATCACCAAGCATCTGATAAATACCAGGTTTTTCAGGCATATCAATAATTTTTTTTTGAAGAATCTCTCTTCCAGAAATCTTATTTTTTTTTAAAATTTTATTTTTCATCATCTCTTATTGATTATATTAGAAATATTATTTAAATAACAGCCTGTGGATAAGTATGTTGACAACTTAGTTTTTTGATTAAAAGCATTTAAAATAATAGAGATTTTTAATTTATTTATGTATATTTTGTAAGTCATTGAATTATATTATTAATTTAGTTAATTTTCATAATTTATTAATTTTTTCTAAATTAATTAGCTATTTAACTTTTAAAAAATTTTAGCTGTTAACAAGTAAAATTTTTGATGAAAAATAATACCTAACTTATTGTTTAATATAGAAAGTTATTTTGCTAGGGCTAGTCTTTAAAATTTTTATTCTCTTTTTTTATCCAGTCTAAATGTTCTCCGCCATCAAGAGTAATCATTTGCCCAGTAAAGGATGGTATATCAATTATAAATTTTACAGCCTGATATATTTCTTCAGGATTTGAACCTATCATTAAAGGTGTTGATAGAGATTGGTTCTCAAAATCTTTTTTTGATTGTCTTGCCCCTTGAAGAGTTGGTCCTGGACCAATTGCGCATACTCTAATTTGCGGACTTAGAGCTTGAGCTAATGTTTGAGTTAACCACATAAGTGATTGTTTTGATGATGTATATGAAATAAATTCTGGGTTAGGAAAAAATATTCTTTGATCAATTATATTAATAATTAAGCCTGGAGTATCTTTTTTCATTTGTTTGCTAAAGTCTCTCGATAAAAAAAGAGGGGCTCTTAAATTGATATTGTTATGACTATTCCATGAGTCAATGTTTAATTTATCAATATCATCATTTTCAAATTTGGAAGCATTATTAATTAATAAAGATAGACTACCAAATTTTTTTCTAGATTTTTCAATTAAATTTTTAACAGAATTATAGTTATTTAAATCGCACTTAATAATTTCCGCTCTGCCTTTGCGCTTAATAATTTCACTTTTAAGTTTCTTTGCAGCTATATTATTTTTATTATAGTGAATTATTATTTTCCAACCATCACGTGCCAAATTTTCTGCAATTTTTTTACCTATTCTTTTTGCTCCTCCTGTAATAAGCGCTACTCCAGGTTTTAATTTTTTTGTATGAATTGGTTTCATTTTTCTCTTTCTTAAAATTAAAATTTGGCCATTGGATTTTCACTAAATAATAAAGAAGTTTCATTAAGTCTTTTAATTTCATCTCTAATTTTAGCAGCTTCTTCAAAGTTTAAATTCTCAGCAGCTTTTAACATTTTATCTTCTAATGACTTAATATGTTTTTCAAGATTATTGCCAATAAATAGATCATTTTCAGTATGATCAGGTGCTTTAATTTGCACATGATCTTTTTCATAAATGCTACTTAGAATATCTTTGATATTATTTTTAATGCTTGAGGGAGTTATATTATTCTTCTTATTATACTCTTTTTGTTTTTTTCGTCTTCTTTTTGTCTCATTAAGAGCTCTTTCCATTGACCCAGTTATTTTGTCGGCATATAAAATTACTTTACCATCAACATTTCTTGCAGCCCTTCCCATTGTTTGTATTAAAGAGGTTTCTGATCTAAGAAAACCTTCTTTATCGGCATCAAGAATTGCAACTAGAGAACATTCAGGTATATCTAAACCCTCTCTTAGAAGGTTTATTCCTACTAATACATCAAATACACCTGTTCTGAGGTCTCTCAAGATTTCAATTCTTTCAAGAGTATCAATATCAGAGTGAAGATAGCGGACTTTAATATTTTGTTCATTCATGTACTCAGTTAGATCTTCAGCCATTTTTTTTGTTAAAACTGTGACAAGGACTCTTTGCCCTTTTTTTGCAATTAATTTACATTCATAAATCAAGTCATCAACTTGACTGGATGCTGGACGGATTTCACTTTTTGGATCTATTAAACCCGTAGGTCGAATTATTTGTTCAGAGAAAACACCACCAGATTGATCTAGCTCCCAAGGACCAGGAGTAGCAGAAACAAAAATACTTTTTGGCCTCATTAACTCCCATTCTTCAAATTTCAATGGACGATTATCTTTGCATGATGGTAAACGAAACCCATGTTCAGAAAGAGTTGATTTTCTATTAAAATCACCTTTATACATTCCTCCTAGCTGGGGGATAGTAACATGACTTTCATCTGCAAAAATAATTGAGTCTTCAGGCAAATATTCAAATAATGTTGGAGGAGGTTCACCAGGTTTTCTGCCTGTAAGGTAACGAGAATAGTTTTCAATTCCTGCGCAGCTTCCTGTTGCATCCATCATCTCTAAGTCAAAAATTGTTCTTTGTTCTAATCTTTGCATTTCCAATAATTTGTTCTCTTTTTTAAGCTCTTTAAGTCTCAAAAGTAATTCTTTTTTTATTTCTTGCGCTGCTTGCTGAAGAGTTGGCCTTGGTGTAACATAATGAGAATTTGCATAAATTTTTATATTTTGTAATTCCCTAATTTTTTCTCCTGTAAGAGGATCGAATTCATTAATTTTTTCTACTTCATTCCCCCACAATGAAATTTTCCAAGCTCTACCCTCTAAATGCGCAGGCCAAATTTCAATTACATCAC
Organism: Rhodobiaceae bacterium; assembly: GCA_002723035.1. GTDB lineage: Bacteria > Pseudomonadota > Alphaproteobacteria > MED-G09 > MED-G09 > MED-G09. Next base: position 36,872 of record PBNH01000013.1, read on the forward strand.
CCCTAACCCTAAAAGTTCCTCTTATAAATTTTGTATCATTTCTTTTGTATTGAAGAGAAACAAGATTAGTTAGAAGTTCTTGCCTTTCTATCATTTGATTAACCTCAATAACTAGTGTCATTGAAGAGTAGGTTTCAACAGATCCAATTCCATAAATACATGAAACTGATGAAACAATTATAACATCATCACGCTCCATCAGGGATCTAGTAGCAGAATGTCTTAATCTATCAATATGTTCATTAATACTTGCATCTTTCTCTATAAAAGTATCCGTTCTTGGAACATAAGCTTCAGGTTGATAATAGTCATAATATGAAACAAAATATTCAACAGCATTTTCAGGAAAAAATTCTTTAAATTCTGAGTATAACTGAGCTGCAAGAGTTTTATTTGGCGCAAGAATTAATGAAGGTTTCTGAGTTAATTCAATTACTTTGGCCATTGTAAAAGTTTTGCCAGACCCAGTTACACCAAGAAGAACCTGTGACCTTTCATTATTGTTTATTCCATCAACCAACTCTTTAATGGCCATAGGTTGGTCTCCAGATGGATCAAAATCTGAAACTAATTTTAGAGGTATTCCCGCTTCAGTCTTTATATTATTTTTTTTCGGATGTTTTAGTATTGGACCTATTTCATCGTTTAAAAAAGTGTCGGCTTTATTCATTCTACCTCATCACAGAAGTCTATTATTCTTTTACATGCTTCCTCTAACTTTTCCATAGATGTGGCATATGAAATTCTAAAATAAGGTGATAAACCAAAAGCAGAACCATGAACCACTCCTACAGAGCTATTTTTTAATAAATTCATTGCAAAATCTTCATCGTTTTTTATTTGTTCACCACTTATTAATTTTTTTCCAATTATTCCTTCGCACGAAGGATAAACATAGAATGCTCCTTTAGGCTTTAAACAAGAGAGCCCTTTGGCTGAATTTATCATCTCAAAGACTTTATTTCTTCTCATCTCAAAGGACTTTAACCAATCTTTTAAAAAACTTTGATCACCATTTAAAGCTTCTACGGCAGCCCATTGACTTATGGAGGATGGATTTGATGTTGATTGACCCTGAAGTTTTCGCATTGAGTCGATAATTTTTTTTGGCCCACCACAATATCCTATTCTCCAGCCAGTCATTGAATAAGCCTTGGAAACCCCATTCATTGTTATTGTTCTTGAGTTTATTTCGTCATCAATTTCGCCAATGGTTATAAATTTTTCTTTTTTTTCATATAGAAGATGCTCATAAATATCATCGGAGAAAATATAAATATGTGGATATTTTTTGAGGATATCAGCTATAGATTTAAGTTCCTTGAAAGTATAGACTTCACCAGTTGGATTTGATGGCGAGTTAAGTATTATCCATTTAGTATTTTTTGTAATACTTTTCTCAAGATCTTCACTGCTAATCTTAAAATTATTCTCTATTGTTGTTTCAATTGTAACCGGATTTCCTCCAGCTAGTTTAACTATATCAGGATAGCTTACCCAGTATGGTTTAGGTATGATTACCTCGTCACCAGGATTAATAGTAGCAACCATTGCATTATAAATAATAGTTTTTCCACCTGGAGCAACTGAGATATTTTCCTTTAAAAAGTTTAAATTATTATCCCTACTAAACTTTTTTATTATTGCTTCTTTTAACTCATCAATTCCATCAACGGCTGTATATTTTGTTTCACCTCTGTTGATAGCATCAATGGCAGCTTCTTTAATATTATCTGGAGTATCAAAATCTGGTTCACCTGCTGATAAACTTATAACATCTCTGCCTTGGCTTTTTAGATCTCTTGCAAGTTGTGTCATTGAAACAGTAGCAGATGGAGCAATTCTTTCTAAATTTTTAGATAACTTTATTGACATAATTTCACCAAATAAAAAGAGCAAGATAAACTATGATGATTTAACAAACAAGCAATATGCTATTCAATCTTTATGAAAATTGAACTGCATGCTAATGTTTACGAACTATTTGCTAGAGTGGGAATAAATGGAAAAAGAAAATAAATATTATACTTTTTCGGTTATAAAAAGAATCTGGAAGAATTATGCCACTGGATCTTTCAAATTACTTCTAATAGCTCTTTTTTGTAATGCCATTGTTGCATTAACAACTCCGGCCCTTCCGGAATTAATAAGAAGAGTGATTGATGATATTTTTATAAATTCAAATCGAGAAATGCTAACAATCTTGCCTTTGATAGCAATTTTAATAATGCTTACAAGAGCTATTGGAACTTACGGGGCAAATGTTGCAATAAATTACATAGGTCAAAAGATTGTAGGCCTACTTCAAAAAGATTTATATAAATCAATTCTTAATTCCGATATGTCTTATATAAACTCTATTCACTCTGCTCGATTTATTTCTAGTTTTACTGCCGATACCACTAAACTTAGAGAGACAATGTCATCTGTAGTTGTCAATTTATCGAGAAACATTCTCATGGTTTTAGGATTAATAGGATATCTCTTTTATGTAGATGCAACTTTAGCAACAATATTTTTTCTAGTACTACCTCCTGCAGCAATTGGTTTAAGAATGTTAGGCAGAAGACTTAGGAAAGCTATTAGAATGAGTCTTGAGGAGATTGGAGCATTGTCAGCCTTAGTTTCAGAAACATTGAAGGGTATGAGAATAATAAAGGCTTTTGGAAAAGAGGGTATTCAGTCAAAAAAAGCTTCTTTAGTTATTGATCAGGTCGTCAGTTTATCTATGAAGGGAGTTAAAGCAAGATCTGCTTCGGCACCAATAATGGAAATAGTAACTGGATTTGCAATTGCTGGTATTATTTATTATGCGGGAAATAAATCTGTTGATGGCCTAATGAGCGTTGGAAGCTTTATGGCATTTACTACAGCAGCAGGTTTGCTTTATGACCCATTAAAAGCGGTTGCAAATTTACAAGCAATGCTTCAGGAAGGTGTTGCAGCATCACAAAGATTATTTCCAATTTTAGATAATGAACCAAGAATAGTAAGTCCGAAAAATCCAAAAAAAATAAAAGAATTTAAAGGTTCTCTTAAATTTTTAAATGTGAATTTTTCATATAGCAACGATAAAGATGATGATATTCTCAAAGACATTTCTTTGGATATAAAACCAGGTCAAACTGTTGCGTTAGTTGGGCCTTCCGGCGCCGGAAAATCAAGTCTTTTAAATTTAGTGCCAAGATTTTTCGACGTTTCAGGTGGAAGTGTTCTACTTGATGGAAAAGATATAAGAGATCTTTCATTATCAAATTTGAGAAGTGCATCCTCATTAGTTTCTCAAGATTCACTTATTTTTGATATTTCAATTAGAGAAAATATAATTTTTGGATGCGATGGGGTATCAGATGAAGTTTTTACCAGAGTATGTAAAGATTCTTTAGTGGATGATTTTGTAAAGGATCTTCCTGATCATTACCAGACGTTAGTAGGTGAGTCTGGTGTAAGACTATCGGGTGGGCAAAAACAAAGAATTGCAATTGCGAGGGCAATGATTAAAGATGCCCCAATTCTTTTATTAGATGAGGCAACATCATCTCTAGATAGCGACTCAGAAAAAAAGGTTCAAGAAGCTCTAAATAAATTAATGATGGATAAAACAGCATTGGTTGTTGCTCATAGATTATCAACTATAAAAAATGTTGATGTCATATATGTTGTTGATAAAGGAATGGTTGTAGAGCAAGGAACCCACAATGAGTTAGTCAGTAAAAATGGTCTCTACGCCTTCTTATTTAAAACTCAATTTTCAGGGGATAAAGTTGAGTAAATCATTTATGATAAATATCTTAGCATTAATTTTTTTTGTTTATCTTAAATTTGTTTTTTTTACAAATAAATGGAAGTTGTATAATACTAGTGTTCCTGAAAATTTTTGGAATAATAAAAAACCTTTTATTTGGGTTCATTGGCACGGTCAGAGTTTAATGCTTCCTAATCATTGGAATTATAAAAAACAAAATTTATTTGCCTTAGTTTCAAGGCATGGTGACGGAAACTTTATTGCCTCATTATTATTAAAATATAAAATTCAATTAATTCGAGGCGCAGGAAATCCAAAAAAACTAGGTATAAAAGAGAAAGGGGGCGCTATGGCTTTGCGTTCAATGATTAAAACTCTTAAATCTGGTTCATCTGTTGCGCTTACTGCGGATCAACCGCCAGGTCCAGGAAAAATCTGCGGAATGGGTATAATTTCTCTAGCTAAAATGTCTGGTGCAACCATTATACCTGTAGCTGCAACAACCTCAAATCGATATGAATTTGATAATTGGGATAATTTTACTTTAAATTTTCCTTTTGGAAAAGGCTCTATAGTTTGGGGTAATCCAATTGCAATAAACTCCAATGCAACATCTATGGAGATGGAAGAAAGGAGAATATTACTTGAAGAACAATTAATAAGTATATCTAGGGAATCTAAGAATAATGTTGATATTTAAAAATGACTATTTTTAAAATTTATAAGTTAATTACAAAAATTATCAGTCCTCTATTTTATATATTCTTCATTTGCAGGTTATTAAAAAATAAAGAGGAAAGGGGAAAGTACCATGAAAGAAAGGGATTTTCCTCAAATAAAAAACCAGAGGGAGAGTTGATATGGATTCATGCAGCTAGTATAGGTGAAGCTCTGTCTTCATTACCCCTGATTGATAAATTAAAAGAATTATCTCCAAAAATTAATATTGTAATTACAACTGGTACAAAAACATCAAAAGAAATAATAGTAAAAAAGAAAATTGATGGCCTTGTTCATCAATATGCTCCATGGGATAATGAAAAATTTTGTAAAAATTTTCTTAACTTCTGGCAACCTGATCTAGCTATATTTTTAGAATCTGAAATTTGGCCAAATTTACTTAACGAAACAAATAAAAAGAATATTCCTCTTTGCTTAATTAACGCAAGAATTACTGATAGTACTTTTAAAAAATGGATGAAATTTCCTCAAACTATCAAATATTTACTGTCATTTTTTTCCATAATTATAGCTCAAGATGAGTTGAGTAAAGTTAAACTTCAAAAACTTGGGGCTAAAAATATATTTGTTTATGGAAATTTGAAAAATGACTCTAAAAAATTACTCTATGATATTGAAGATTTAAGAAAATATGACGAATTTTTTGAAGAAAAAGACCTTTTAGTTGCAGCGTCTACACATGAAGGAGAAGAGTATGAAATTGTAAATAAGTTTAAATCCTTATTAATTGAATTACCAAATTTATTCTTAGTCATAGCCCCGAGGCACCCTGATAGAAGGAATGATTTAGTCAAAATAATAAGGCAAACTGGCTTCACTGATAGAGAGTTTGTTTTGAGATCAAATAATGATGATTTAGATCAAAATATAAAAATTTTTCTTTTAGATAGTGTTGGTGAGTTAGGTTATTTTTATAAAAAATCTAGTGCAGTAATTTTAGGAGGAGCTTTTGGAAGTTTTGGCGGTCATAATCCTATAGAGCCAGCTCTTTTTGATAACGCAATTTTTACCGGTCCTAATTTTTATAATTTTAAGGATGAGTATAATCAACTTTCAAAAGTTGGCGGTGCTAAAATAATTTACGATATGGATGACTTATTTGTATTAAAGAATAAAGAAAAAATTTTAAGCATGGCTAAAAATTCAAAAATATTTTCTGAAAATATTGGAGGCACTGCAAATAAAATATCTGTAAAATTAATTGGTATGTTAAATGAAAATTATTGAACCAAAATTTTGGTGGAGGGACAACCCTTCAATATTTTTAAAGATAATGTCACTTCCTTTTGGAATATTACTTAAGGCGCTTATATTTTTAAGAAATAAATTATTTAAAAAGATCTTTTTACCCAAACCAGTAATTTGTATCGGTAATTTTGTTGTCGGTGGACAAGGAAAAACTCCTTTTGTTAGATACTTAAGATCTATTTTAGAAGATATTGGGAGAAAGACAGTAGTGATTTCTAGTGGATATGGTGGAAAAATGAAATCTTCTAAAATTATTAGTAATACAGACAGCAGTATAGATTTTGGGGATGAAGCATTGCTCCATGCAAAGGATGGTTTAACAGTTGTTTCAAAAAATAGAGTTGATGCTTTAAAAGTTCTTCATAAAAGTCATTTTGATTTTATTTTACTAGATGATGGACTCCAAGATCCCTCAATTTATAAAGATTTAAATATTGTAATAGTAGATACATCTAAAGGTATTGGAAATAATCTTTTAATTCCATTTGGTCCAATGAGAGAGGGTTTAAATTTTGCTCTTAAAAAAACTGATATAATTATTTTAATTAACTCTATAAATCAAAATCATCAATCTATTAGCAATATTTTAAAGTCCTGGAAAGGCCTTGTTATAAATGCAGAATATGAAACTTATACTGATGAATATATTAATAAGGAAATTATTGCTTTCTCAGGAATATCTAATCCTGAAAAATTTACTTATGGACTTAAAAATATGGGTGTTANAGTNAATAAACATTTCATATTTTCTGATCATGAAAATATTAGCGAAGATGATGCAAAAGAAATATTTGAATACTCAAAATTCAAAAATCTTAGAATTGTNACTACTGAAAAAGANCTTATTAAGTTAAAAGAGTCAAANAAAGACAGTTATAGAGAAAAGCTTTATTTTGGNTCTATATTAGCAAAAGTAANAATTAGATTTGATGANGCAANTTTAATAAATTTTTTAAAAGAAAAAAAACTAATTTAGTAAAATGAANATTAATTTTTTTTTATTTTTTTGTATATTTTTTTTAAGCAGTAANGNTCAATCCTATGAAATATCTAAAGTAGTAATNCAAAATAAAAATTCTTCNTCGATTTCTATANCAGCAGAGGTAATGACTACTGAAAGTCAACAGGCNAGAGGTATGATGTANAGAAAATNCCTTGATAAAGATAAAGGNATGTTGTTTTTATTCAAGGAGCCTAAAAAGGCAGTTTTTTGGATGAAAAATACCTATATCCCTCTTGATCTAATTTTTATAAAGAAGGGAGGANNTATNGACTCTATTCATGAGAATCTTGAACCNCTTAGCACAAAGAAAATTAAATCAAGANATGATGTTATAGCNGTGCTTGAAATTTTAGGAGGACAAGTAAAAGTTAATAAAATTAACTTAGATTCAAAAATTTTATTTTAAGTTTTATTTATATTTTATCCTTTAAATGTATTCAACTTTAAGTATTTCATAAGATTTTCCTCCNCCAGGAGTATTAACCTCAACAGAGTCACCTACAGTTTTTCCAATTAATGCTTTAGCTAATGGAGATTGNATAGATATTTTTCCAGAATTAAAATCAGCTTCTATNTCTCCAACAATTTGATATTTTGACTCAACATCTGTTTCTTCATCAACTATTAATATGGTTGCGCTAAACTTTACTTCTTCTCCAGAAAGATCTAATGGATCAATTACTTCAGCGCGGCTTAAAATATCCTCAAGTTCCATAATTTTAGTTTCATTATGGCTTTGCTCCTCTTTAGCTGCGTGATATTCTGCATTTTCAGACAAGTCTCCATGAGCTCTTGCTTCTGCAATTGAGTCAATAATTCTTGGTCGCTCAATAGTCTTGCAATTCTTAAGCTCNTCCTCAACTATATTTTTACCATTAGGTGTTAACGGAATTTTATTCATAGTTAAGTTTAACCTAGTATTTATTTTTTTTTAAGAGAATAATTGAATTTTTAATTTAATGACTCACCAAATGATTGAATTGTTTTAACNGTCATTTCATTATTTTTAATTGCTTTAATTGCCATTACAGCTGCATTTGCTCCCGATACTGTGGTNTAATAAGGGGTTTCAGATTCAAGAGCAGATCTTCTTATAGATTTAGAGTCTTTTATAGCNTGGGGTGTTTCAGTAGTATTAAAAACTAATGATATTTTCTTTTCACTAATCATTTCNACTATATGTGGAGACCCTTGAAGAACTTTATTAATTTTTTNTGCTTTAATATTATTTTTATTAAAAAATTCTGCTGTTCCATCAGTTGCATAAATTTCAAAGCCTAATGAGATAAGTTCTGAAACAGGTCTTAAAATCTTATCTTTATCCGCATCTTTTACGGAAACAAATACAGAGCCACCAGTAGGAATTTTTGAACCACTTCCAATTTGACTTTTAGCGAAAGCCATTCCGAAATCTTTATCAATTCCCATAACCTCTCCAGTAGATCTCATTTCTGGTCCAAGTATAGTATCTACACCTGTAAATCTTTTAAAAGGAAATACTGCNTCTTTAATGGCAAAATGATTTATATTTGCTTCTTCTAAATTCATTGTATTAATTTTACTTCCAAGCATTATTTTTGTTGCTATTTTTGCAAGAGGTTTACCTAAAACCTTTGCGATGAAAGGAACAGTTCGGCTAGCTCTTGGATTTACTTCAAGAATAAAAATCTTATCCTCCTTGATTGCAAACTGAGTATTCATTAAGCCAATAACATTTAAGCCTTGAGCCAAAAGTTTAACTTGCGATTCCAGCTCTTTTAAAATTTCTTTTTTTAGAGAAAATGGCGGTATTGAGCATGCTGANTCTCCTGAGTGAACTCCTGCCTCTTCAATATGCTCTAAAATTCCAGCAATATAAATATCGTCGCCATCNCATAAGGCATCTATGTCAACTTCAATAGCATCTCTTAAGTATGANTCTATTAATACAGGGTTATCTCCTGAAACTATAACAGCTTCTTTCATATACTTTTCTAGTTGTTCATCAGAGTGAACAATCTCCATTGCTCTGCCACCTAATACATATGATGGTCTAATAACAACTGGATAACCAATATCGTTAACAATATTTATTGCCTCATCAGAGGATGTTGCAATTCCATTTCTTGGCTGTAAAATATTAAGATCAGATATTAATTTTTGAAATCTATCCCTATCTTCCGCGAGATCAATTGCATCTTGGGAAGTTCCCAAAATTTTAATTTCTATATTATTTTTTTCTAGTTCTTTAGCTAANTTTAGAGGTGTTTGACCGCCAAATTGAACAATTATCCCTAATAAATTTCCTGATGATTTTTCTATATTAATAATTTCAATAAGATCTTCAAAATTTAAAGGTTCGAAATATAATCTATCTGAAGTATCATAATCTGTAGATACTGTCTCAGGATTGCAGTTTACCATTATACTCTCGACACCAGATTCTTTTAGTGCGTAGGATGCATGAACACAACAATAATCAAACTCAATTCCTTGTCCTATTCTGTTAGGTCCTCCGCCAATGATAATAACTTTATCATTGTCAGACGGTTTTGATTCACAGGATAAAGTTTCAGAAAAAATTGAGTCTCCATAAGTAGAATACATATAGGCAGTTTCTGATTTAAACTCTGCAGCACAAGTATCAACTCTTTTAAAAACAGGCTTTATATTGAAATTGTCTCTAAGTTTTCTAATATCATTTTCATTACAATCAGTAAGTTCAGCTAGTCTATTATCTGAAAAACCCTGCGTTTTTAACCAAATTATATTTTCTTTATCGGTTGGCATTCCTTTGGTGANTAACTGATTTTCTATTTCTATAATTTCATTTATTTGATCAATAAACCAAGGGTCNTAAAATGTTAATTCATGNACTCTTTCTGGGCTTATTCCTGCTCTAAGAGCATCTGCTAAATATAGAAGTCTATCTGGTGATGTTTTTTTTAATTCTTTTTCAATTTTCTCAATATCATTGGTTCCAGCTATAGAACTAAAACCATTTAATCCAGTTTCTAGCGATCTTAATGCTTTTTGAACTGACTCTTTAAAGTTTTTTCCAATTGCCATTGCTTCACCAACCGATTTCATTGATGAAGACAAATTAGGTACTGATCCAGGAAATTTTTCAAATGCAAATCTTGGTATTTTAGTAACTACGTAATCAATAGTTGGTTCAAAAGATGCTGGAGTTATTTTGGTAATGTCATTCTTTAATTCATCGAGAGTATATCCCACTGCCAACAAAGCTGCAATTTTTGCAATCGGAAAACCTGTAGCTTTTGAAGCCAANGCTGATGACCTTGAAACCCTAGGATTCATTTCAATAACAACCATATCACCATTTTTTGGATTTATTGCAAATTGAACATTTGATCCACCAGTATCCACCCCTATCTCTCTTAAAATATCAATAGAAGCTACTCTCATTTTTTGATATTCTTTATCTGTAAGTGTTAGCGCTGGTGCAACNGTAATTGAATCACCTGTATGGACACCCATAGGATCAATATTCTCTATTGAACATATAATTATACAATTATCTGATTTATCTCTAACGACCTCCATTTCATATTCTTTCCAGCCAGCAACAGACTCTTCCACAAGAATTTCATTTGTTGGTGAGCTCTCAATTCCATTTGAAGCAATTTCCTTAAATTCATCAATAGTAGTGGCTATTCCTCCCCCTGTACCACCAAGTGTAAATGAGGGTCTTATAATAACAGGTAATCCAATTTCATCTAATTTTTTGAGAGAGTCATCTAAGTCTTGAGAAGTAAAGGATTTTGGGGTTTTAAGGCCAATTTTTTTCATTGCNTCCCTAAATTTACTTCTATCCTCTGCTTTTGATATGGCTTCTTCGTCAGCACCAATTAGTTCTACATTATTTTCTTTTAAAAAACCTGACTCAGAAACTTCTAAAGATACATTTAATCCTGTTTGACCACCCATTGTAGGAAGAATGGCATCTGGTTTTTCTTTTTTTATTATTTTTTTTANAACTTCAGAGGTTATTGGCTCAATATATGTTTTATCTGCAACATCTGGATCTGTCATTATTGTTGCNGGATTNGAATTTACTAAAATTATTTTAAAGCCTTCACCTTTTAAAGCTTTNCATGCTTGAGTTCCTGAATAATCAAATTCACATGCTTGNCCAATAACAATAGGTCCTGCNCCAACAATTANTATACTTTTTATATCATCNCTTTTTGGCAATTTATATATTTCCCACTAGGCTTTGAAATTTATTAAAAAGATAAAAACTATCATAAGGTCCNGGNGATGCTTCTGGGTGATGTTGAACTGAAAAAATTGGCTTATCTTTTATTGATAATCCAGAGTTACTTCCGTCAAANAAACTTATATGAGTTTCATCTATATTTTTNTTNAGAGANTCAAACTTTACNGCAAAGCCNTGATTCATNGATGTAATTTCAACTTTCTTNTTATCCAAATTTTTGACTGGATGATTTGCTCCATGATGACCTTGGTGCATTTTAAAAGTTTCACCACCTANAGCNAATGCNAGAATTTGATGACCNANGCAAATTCCAAAAATTGGAATATTTTTATTTATTAATTCTTTAATTATNGGAACTGAATATTTGCCTGTTGCGTATGGATCACCTGGNCCATTTGAAAGAAATATTCCATCAGGGTCTAAGTCTAATATTTTTTTGGAACTTGTATCACAAGGNACTATTGTNAATTTACTAAANCTNGATGCAAGNCATCTAAGAATATTATTNTTAACGCCGTAATCAATTATAACAATATGCTTATTAATTGNTTNTATNNCATTGCTNAAAAAATCTATTTCTTTTTCTGACCAATTATAGATCTTTTTTGTTGAAACAATTTTTGCAAGATCCTGACCAACTATACCCTGCCATTTACTTAACTCATTTTTAAAGCGTTGATTGTTATTAAATCCATTTTGGTCGTTAATTATAATACCATTCATAAATCCTTTTTCTCTAATGTGAGCTGTAATTGATCTGGTATCAACTCCATAAAGAGCTATAATTTTATTATCAATGAGCCATGAGTGTAGACTTTTTTTAGAACGCCAATTAGAAGGGGAAGTAATAGGGCTATTAAAAATTACTCCTTTGATTTTTGGATCTTTTTTACTTTCTACATCCTCAAGGTTTGTACCAACATTGCCTATATGTGGGAATGTAAAGGTTATTATTTGTGAAGCATATGAAGGATCTGTCATGATTTCTTGATAACCTGTCATAGCGGTATTAAAACAAACTTCACCTATTGCATATCCCTTGTAGCCACAACCAAAGCCTTTGAAAATATTCCCATCATTAAGAATTAAGGCTCCAGTTGATTTTTTGCTTGACCAATCAGACATTGAAAGACCTTTTAAAATATAAAAAAAATATTTTTTTGAATTTATATAATGAATTTAAATAAAAACTAACTTCTGTACTTAAATTCATAATTTTTGGCACCTTCAGCGAAACATTATATTTTAAAATGATTTAACGAATCGTTTTTTTTAATTTCAAATTGACGAAAAATATTCATACTATAAACGTACGTCAAGTGAACATTTTATATTAATTGTTTTTTTTTGTTTTTTTGTGTTTGATTAGAAATAGAATAATAGGTTGTCATATAATACTAAAAATTATTTTGGGGTAAATTATGTTATTAAATACTATAAAAAAAGATCTTAAAATCGCTATGAAAGCTAAAGATACTCTTAAAATATCAACTTTAAGAATGATTACTTCGTCAATAAAAAATATGGAAATAAGCAACAGAAGTTCATTCAATGAGGATTCACCCAATGATTCTTTGAGTGATAGTGAAATCATTCAATTATTATCAAAAATGATAAAACAAAGAAAAGAATCAGCAGAAATTTACAGCAAAAGTAGTAGAAATGATCTTGAAAAAAAAGAAAATGATGAAATTGAAATCATCAAGCGATATATGCCTAGTCAAATTGATGATGAGAAAGTTAATGAGTTGATAGATCAAGTAATTAATGAAACTGGTTCTTCTAATATTAGGGATATGGGTAAAGTTATGTCAGTTCTTAAAGAAAAATACTCAGGACAAATGGATTTTGGTAAAACATCATCAATCGTTAAGGAAAAACTAAATAGTCAATAAATGAAATTTTCAATAGAAACTTTAAATGAAATTAAAGATAAAATTAGCGTATCTCAAGTTGTAGAGAAAACAGTACAGCTAAAAAAAAGAGGTAAAGAGTTTGTAGGTCTCTCACCTTTTACTAAAGAGAGAACACCATCTTTTACTGTTAATGATGAAAAACAATTCTATCATTGTTTTTCAACTAATAAACATGGTGATATTTTTACTTTTTTGGTGGAAGTGGGAGGCTTAAGTTTTCCCGAAGCCGTAGAAAAACTTGCTGATGAGGCTGGGGTTCAGCTCAAGACATTTTCACCTGCAGAGGAAGAAAAAATTAACAAAAGTAAAAAAATATTTGAAGCATTAGAGATGTCCAAATCGTTTTTTTCATCACAAATTTTTGATGACAATAATTCTTTTGCACTAAAGTATATTAGAAATAGAGGCTTGGATAATGAAATTATAAATTCTTATGAGATTGGATATGCCCCTCAAGGAAATAAATTAGAAAAGTTTTTGCTTTCAAAGGGCGTGTCTCATGAAATTATGACTTTAGCAGGCATGACCGTTAAAGATGAAAATAAGAAAGATAATTTTTATGATAGATTCCGTAATAGAATTATTTTTCCAATAAGAGATATTAGGAACAGGGTGGTTGGTTTTGGCGGACGAGTAATAAACAGTAACGATCAACCAAAATACCTTAATTCTCCTGAAACACCTGTATTTCACAAAGGTAGTTTGTTGTATAATTTTTCAAAAATAAGACCAAATTTTAAAAACAATGATAATTTGATTGTTGTTGAAGGTTATATGGATGTTGTTAGTTTAGCATCAAAAGGTTTTCAAAATGCAGTGGCACCTTTAGGTACAGCTATAACTGAAACACAATTAAATATTCTCTGGAAAGATGCTGATAGTCCTATAATTTGTTTTGATGGTGATAAAGCAGGAAAACAGGCATCTTTCAGAGCAACAGAAATTGCCCTTAAATTGTTAAAACCAAATAAAACACTAAGATTTATAAATCTTCCTGATAATCTTGATCCTGATGATTATATCAAAAATTTTGGCCTAGAAAGTTTTAATAAGTTTATTGATAATGCCTCACCCATGCAAAGTATAATTTGGGATTTATGCCTACAAGAGTCTAATATAGATACACCTGAGGGAAAAGCGGGACTTGAGTCCATGCTTAGAGCAAAATTAAACCTTATTAATGATAAAAGCATAAAAAAACATTATGGGTTGCTTTTCAAGGAAATGCTTGATCAGTTTTTTTATGCAAAAAAGGCTAAAAGAGAAATATCTAAATTTAACTTTAATGAGAAATATTCTGGAAAATATAAGAATTCTTTAAAAATAAAAAATAGTATTTTAGGTTCAGGGGGTCAGCTACCCTCTGATTTAGAGGCTTTAATCATTTCGGGAATACTAATTTTTCCGGAATTAATTAAAAAACACTATGAGATATTAGAGTCTTTCAGTATTGAAAATTTGCGATTAATTGATATTAGGGATAATGTCCTTGCCTTTGTGAAAAAAGATTATAGCGAACTTGACATTGATCTGTTAAAAGAATTTGTTCAAGAAAAATATCAAACTTTTTTTGAAAAAGACTTGAGGTTTGCAAATATATTTTGGCAAAAAAAAGAAGGAAATAATTTTGATGAAATTTCAGAGGCTTGGCTTGAAATTTTAAGGGATGATCAACATATAAAGAGTCTCAGTCTTGAAATTGATACAATTAAAGATGAAATTAAAAATGAAGAGGATGAAAAGCGTTTTATTAGCCTTATCAATAACAAAGATCAGATAATAAAATCAATTACTAAGAAATATGGCGAAAAAAAAATCAACTAAAAAAAGCGTTGAAGATAAAAATCAAGAAGATACACTTATTGATATGTCTAATGCAGCAGTTAAAAAACTGCTAAAAAACGCAAAATCTGAAGGGTTTGTTAATTACAAAGATATTAATAAAGTTGTTAGTGTTGAAAAATATACCTCTGAGCAAATTGAAGATCTTATGTCCTTAATCTCAGAGATGGGAATATCAATAATTGAAGCAGAGGCTGATGATCAAGATGAATCTCAATCTGACTTAAAATCTGATACAGAAAAAGGCAAGAAGAAAACATCGAGTGATAGAACCGATGATCCCGTTAGGATGTATTTAAGAGAAATGGGCACCGTTGACCTTCTATCTAGAGAGGGCGAAATTGCAATTGCAAAACGTATTGAGGCAGGTAAAGAAGCAATGATTGAGGGTTTATGTGAGAGCCCTTTAACATTTCAAGCTATAATTATCTGGCGTGATGAATTAAATGAAGGTCAAGTTCTTTTAAGAGATATTATTGATCTTGAA
>PBNH01000014.1 GCA_002723035.1 Rhodobiaceae bacterium
AGGATGGAGCGCAAATTCTCTTGATCACGCTCTCTTAGGTAGAAGTCACAGAAGCAAAGAAGGTAAAATAAAGCTAAAAAGCGCTATCGATAAGACAATAGATATCTTGGGTATTCCTCAGGGATACAAGGTTGGAATTGTTGCCGGATCTGATACTGGAGCTATAGAGATGGCGATGTGGAATTTATTAGGATCTAAGCCTGTTGAAATTTTAGCNTGGGAAGTATTNGGNAATGATTGGAAAAAAGANATTNTAGAACAATTAAAAATTCCAAATTCNACANCTCATACTNCNGATTTTGGANATTTACCTGACCTTTCAAAANTTAACTTNAATAATGATGTTATATTTACTTGGAACGGNACNACTGCTGGAGTNAANGTTCCNAATGCNGACTGGATTCCTGAAGAGAGAGAAGGTTTAGTTCTTTGNGATGCTACATCTGCAGTTTTNGCCCAAGATGTTGAATGGACTAANCTTGATGTNGTAACTTATAGTTGGCAAAAAGTTCTTGGTGGAGAAGCNGCTCATGGAATTATTGTACTAAGNCCTAAAGCNTTAAGTCATNTAGAAAACTTCTCTCCTAATTGGCCTATTCCTAAAATTTTTAGACTAACAAAAGAGAATAAAATTATTGANGGTGTTTTCAGAGGTGAAACCTTAAATACACCCTCTATGTTATGTGTAGAGGATTATCTNGATGTNCTTAATTGGGTAGAAAAAATTGGNGGTTTGAGCTCATGTATCGCANGAGCAAATAANAGTCTTTCTAATATAGAAAGNTGGATTGANAAATCAGATTTTTTTGATTTNTTNTGTGATAGAGNTGAATCNAGATCTAATACATCAGTNTGTNTAAAGTTTANTAAGNCTGAAATAATTAATAAAGATGAAGAATGGCAAAGAAANCTTGCAAAAGANATAGGNTCTATTCTTGAAGAGGANGAGGTTGCCTTTGATATTGTTAATCATAGNAGTGCACCCCCTGGTTTAAGAATATGGACTGGAGCTACAGTTNAAAGTTCTGANGTTGAAAAANTNTTACCTTGGATNGACTGGGCTTATGAGAAAGCNCTAACNAATATCGATAGCAATTAAGGAGCNAGNTATGCCAAAAGTATTAATTTCTGATAAATTAAGCCCTAAAGCTGAAAAAATTTTCATAGAAAGAGGAATNGATGTTGATGTCATCACTGGNCTNGANAGNGATGAATTAATAAAAATTATAGATAANTATGATGGTTTANCNATNAGGTCTTCAACAAAAGTAACCCAAAAAGTTCTTGATGCTGCAAAAAATCTTAAAGTANTTGGTAGAGCGGGAATTGGTGTAGATAATGTAGATATCCCTTATGCAACTTCAAAGGGTGTTGCAGTAATGAATACACCTTTTGGAAATGCAATAACAACTGCTGAACATGCCATATCATTNATAATGTCTNTNGTAAGAAATATCCCTCAGGCNAATGAATCTACTCATAAGGGTAAGTGGGAAAAATCNAAATATATGGGTACTGAAATTACTGGNAANACTCTTGGCCTTATTGGNTGTGGAAATATTGGATCTATAGTAGCTGATAGGGCGCTAGGNCTAAAAATGAAAGTTTTNGCATATGATCCATTTCTNACAGAAGAAAAAGCANTAGAGCTTAAAGTAAAAAAAATNNANNTTGATGAACTACTNTCNTCAAGTGATATTATTACTTTGCATGTTCCAATGACAGATCANACTGNNAATATAATTAACGAAGANTCTCTTCAAAAGTGTAAAGATGGTGTTAGAATTGTTAATTGTGCAAGGGGTGGATTAGTTGATGAAAAAGCACTTAAAAAAAATATTGAAAAAGGAAAAGTATCTGGTGCTGCTATAGATGTTTTTGAGGNAGAGCCAGCCACTGAAAGTATCTTCTTTGGNATGGATGAGGTTATTTGTACNCCTCACNTAGGTGCATCAACGCTTGANGCTCAAGAAAATGTTGCCCTTCAAGTAGCTGATCAAATGTCAGATTTTTTAANAACTGGAGCTGTAACAAATGCTATCAATATGCCNTCAATTAGTGCTAGTGAAGCCCCAATATTAAAACCTTTTACAAAAGTTTCTGAGCAANTAGGTTTATTTGTNGGGCAATTAATGCCNTCTGATTATAATGAAATNTCAATAGATTATGTTGGAGACGTATCCNATTATAATTGTTCACCAATAACATCTGCTGCAGTTGCNGGTATTTTAAATGCATCATTTCCAGATATAAATATGGTTAGTGCTCCATCTATTGCTAGAGACAAAGGNATTGCAATTACGGANACAAAAAAGGANGAATATAGTGCTTATGAAAGTTATATTCGTATTTCTTTGATATCAAAAAAGGAAACNNTTTCAATTGGTGGAACAACATTTTCTGATGGTAAACCAAGAATAGTTCAAATAAATGGAATTAATTTAGAGGCTGANTTAATGNCAAATATGCTCTATGTTACTAATAANGATGTTCCTGGNTTAATAGGNAGTCTAGGAAATATTTTAGGAAACGAAGGCATAAATATTGCAAGTTTTAACTTAGGNCGAACCGCACCCTTAAAAGATGCNATGGCNCTTATTGGTATTGATAGNCCGGTAAATGAAAAAGTAATTNATGANGTGAAAAANCTTGAGTCAGTTGTAAATGTAAAAAGTTTAAACTTNAATATTATGTANAAAAAGAGGAATTTAAATTGGCAAATGTAGCTGTTATTGGNTCTCAGTGGGGAGANGAAGGAAAAGGAAAAATTGTCGATTGGCTATCAAGNAGATCTGATGTTGTNGTTAGNTTTCAAGGTGGCCATAATGCTGGTCATACTCTTGTTATTGATGGTGTTACTTATAAATTAGCTTTGTTACCCTCAGGAATAGTTAGAGGTGGAAAANTATCTGTAATTGGTAANGGTGTNGTAATTGATCCATGGGCNCTATCAAAGGAAATTAAATATATAACTGATNTAGGNATTAAAGTTACTCCTGATAANTTAAAAATTGCTGAAAATGCTNCTCTAATTTTACCCTTACANCAAAAACTNGACTCTTTAAGAGAGNNTANTAATAAAAATGTAANAATTGGTACTACCAAAAGAGGNATAGGTCCTGCATATGAAGATAAAGTTGGAAGAAGGTCAATTCGTNTAGCGGACTTAGCAAATAAAGATACTNTNTCNGGTAAANTTGAGAGGCTGGTAAATCATCANAATATTGTCTTAAGAGGAATGGGGCATGAAGAGTTAAGTCCTTCAGAAGTTTTCAATGAATTAACATCAATAACCAATGAAATTTTACCTTTCAAAGCAAGAGTCTCCTCAATTCTNTCGGATGCAAGNAAANCAGGNAAAAGAATATTATTTGAGGGTGCGCAAGGNGTTATGTTAGATGTTGACCATGGAACATATCCTTTNGTAACATCTTCAAATACGATTTCACCAACTGCTTTATCNGGGGTTGGNCAAAATANAAAAGCATTAAATTTTGTGCTTGGAATTACTAAAGCTTATACNACTCGAGTAGGTGAAGGNCCTTTTCCGACNGAGCAAGANAATGAAATTGGAGAANAGCTTGGNAAAAANGGGCATGAGTTTGGAACAAATACNGGAAGAAAAAGAAGATGTGGATGGATTGATGCTGNTATGGTTAGGCATGCAATTGAGGTTGGTGGAATTGATGGCATTGCTCTAACGAAACTTGATGTTTTAGATGGATTTGAAACCATAAAAATTTGTATTGGATATGAGCTCGATGGTAAAAAAATTGATTATTTACCTATAGCATCTGAAGATCAATTTAGGGTTGAACCTATTTATGAAGATATAAAAGGATGGAGTGGCTCTACATACGGTGCTCGAAGTTGGAGTGAACTTCCTGCAGAGGCAATAAAATATGTCAAAAGGTTAGAGGAACTAATTGGTTGTTCAGTCTCTCTTTTATCGACAAGCCCTGAGCGTGAAGATACAATTTTAGTTAAAGACCCTTTTGAAGATTAAATTTTACTTGCAAGCATAAGAAAACCGATATAACAAAAGATAAGTCCAAGGGGTGCCAATTGGCTGAGATGGTTTTACCAATCCCTTCGAACCTGATCCGGTTAATACCGGCGTAGGAATGGATTTTCTCTACTGCCAAATTAATCGTTTCTGCATAGTATAGTTTGTAGGAGAAATTTTATGCGATATTTTTTTTATGCTTATCTTTTGATATTTAACATTAATTTTTTGTTGGCCCAAGAAACACAATCTCAATCAAAAATAGATGAAATTGTTGTAACAGCTGAGTTCAATGATATTGATGCATATAATATTTCTTCAAGCATTTCTGTTATTACCGAAAATGATATTTTTAAGAGAAATGCTAACCATTTAGAAGATTTGCTCTTTGTAACTCCGAACGTAAATTACTCATCTGGTGCATCAAGAGGAAAGTTTTATCAAATTAGAGGAATTGGTGAAAGAAGTGAATTTACAGAACCCGTAAATTATTCCGTTGGAGTTATTATAGATGGTATAGATTTCACGGGTATCGCTTTAGGAGCATCAACATTTGATGTAAAGCAAATAGAGGTTCTCAGAGGTCCTCAAGGAACTCTCTATGGAGCAAATGCTCTAGCAGGTTTAATAAATATTGTTAGTAACGATCCAACCGAGGACTTTTATTCAGAAATATCTGGCTCAATTTCACAATTTGGGGGAAAAGATTTTGGAGTTATTATAAGTAATTCAAATTATAATAATTTTGGCTACAGGCTAGGCTTTAAGAATTCAAAAAGCGATGGATTTATCAAAAACGTCTACTTAAACAAAGATGATACAAACGATATTAATGAAACAATTTCTAGGGCTAAATTTACAAAAAATAATGATAGTACGAAATTAACTTTAAATATTTTTTATGTTGATATTGATAATGGTTATGACGCATTTAGTCTTGATAATACTCGTACTACATATTCTGATGAACCCGGCTATGACAGGCAGAAGACCACTGCAGTATCTACCAAAATTGAAAAGATTCTTAAAAATAGTGATGCTATCGAGTTTCTAGCTAGTTTTGCTGACTCAGAGCTTGGTTATGCTTATGATGAAGACTGGAGTAATACTGGAATCTGTGACAAAACACCCTGCGACTCAAAGTTGTTTGGTTTTGATTGGTGGTACTCATCTTTTGATAGCTTCAATCGTGATAATAAAAATCATTCTATAGACTTACGGTATATTTCAAATTCTAAAAATACTAATTGGGTGATTGGTTTATACAATAGGGATCAAGATATAAGTCTTATAAGAAAATATACCTATTTGCAGAATGATTTTAAAAGTTCTTTTGATACAAGAAATTCAGCAATTTATGGTCAATTTACAAATAACCTTACAGATAAGATAAAGTTTCAAGCCGGCTTGAGGTATGAAGATAGGAAGGCTGATTATTTAGATAATAATGGACCTGTGCCCGAAGATTTTTTTTGTATAACAATTTATCCAAGGCCAGACAGCTGTCTTTTTGATAACAAGTACTCTAAATCTGAAAATTTTTGGGGAGGCCAAATTTCTTTACAAAATCAAATAAATGAAAATTCTATGATTTATGCACTCTTATCTAGAGGATATAAGCCTGGCGGTGTAAATATTGATGGTAAAATTAGTCAAGAAAATCTTAACTATGATTCTGAAACAATGTGGAATTATGAGTTAGGTATAAAAACAAATAATCAAAATAAAACTATTTTTTTACAAGCTTCAGTTTTTTTTCAAGATCGAGACAATGTTCAAACCAANCAAAGTTTAGTTACCTCAATAGATAGCGGAATTGTTGGAGGAGATTGTCCATGNANCTTTNCNGATTATATTGGGAATGCTGCTTCAGGAANTAATTATGGTCTTGAACTNGAATTTCTTTGGATACTAAACAATAAAGTAGAAATTTTTTCAACTCTAGGNNTTCTTGAAACAGAATTTAAAAACTTTATTAGCTANTCTCATATTAATGCTGANCCNGGAAACGGNANAGGTTTTGATTTATCTGGAAGAGAACAGTCACANGCNCCAAAATATCAATTTAATTTATCATTAAATTATAATTTAAGTGAAAATTTATTCTTTAATTTAAATCTTGAGGCAAAAGACGAATTTTATTTTTCAGATAGACATGATTCTAAATCTAAAAGTTATAATCTTTTAAATTTTGTGATTTCTTATAAGAAAAATTCTTACGAAATCAATTTTTATGGAAAAAATATCACTGATGAAGATTATCAGACAAGAGGTTTTGGTAGCTTTGGAAATGATCCAAGAAAATTTTATATAACTGAACAGTATAATCAGTATGCTGCACCAAGAGTATTCGGTATTAATGGTAAGAGATTTTTTTAAAAGAGTTTAAATGATGCTTCTTGAGGTTTTTGCAGTTATTTTTGCTATTGCTTATTTATTGCTAGCTGTAAGACAAAATATTTTATGCTGGTATGCAGCATTCCTTAGTACTTCGATCTACATTTATTTATATTGGGATGTTTCACTATATATGGAGTCTATTCTTAATATCTATTATTTATTAATGGCGATTTATGGATGGATAAATTGGAGTAATAGAAAAGAAAAAATTAATTTATCTATAAAAGAATGGTCGCTTAAGAAGCATTTTGCCTCTGTAATTTTGATTATAGTTTTAAGTTTACTATCGGGCTTGCTCTTAAATAATACAGAGGCAGCGAGACCTTATCTTGACTCATTTACTACTTGGGGTTCTGTTTTTACAACTTACATGGTTACTCAAAAAATTTTATCAAACTGGCTTTATTGGTTAGTTATTAATGGTGTGGGTATTTTCTTGAATATTGATAAAGAGCTTTATTTAACTGCATTGCTGCTATTAAGTTATCAAGTAATATCTATCCTTGGCTTTATAAATTGGCGAAAATCCTATTATGAACAAAAATAGTGAATTAATTAAATTAATAGAAAAAACAGACTTAAATTTTAATTTTAAAAAAATTTCTTTTAAAAAATTACAAAATGGAAAAGTTAATAATAGTTTTTTAATTAGTGATGATGAAAATGAAAGAAAATATATTTTAAGAATAAATTCACTAAAAAGTAATAAATTTAATATTAGTAGAAAAAATGAAATTATAATTTTAAACGCTATTAAGGAAATCGAAATAGCTCCAANGATAATTTTTTCTGATCCTCAACTCAAATTTTTAATTACAGAGTATATTGATGGATCTGTTTGTTCAAAAAATAATTTCTCATTAAATGATAGAGCTATTCTAAAAAAAATAATTGAAAAATATCAGAAAATTGAAATTGGATTACCTAAGTTTAATTATTTGAAACATATTAAAAAATATCAAAAAACTATTAGCCAAAAATCAACGATTGATAATAAATTAAAAAAAAGGCTTGAAAAATTTTATCCTCATCTAGAGAACTTTCAAAATAAAAATTGGTCACCAGTACTTTGTCACCATGATTTAAATCCAGCAAATATTATTAAAACTGACAAGGGTATGAAAATTATTGATTGGGAGTTTGCAGGGTATGGCCACCCAAAATATGATTTACATTGTATAGGGTTAATAGATAAAGATGATTTTTTCTTTAATGAACTAATTAATATAATTAACGATCTTTGGCATATGATTAATAATTACTAAATATCAACAATATTTCGTTCTTTCATACTTTTTTCNAAGCTTTCTTTCATTTTTTCAAGTGCCCTAACTTCAATTTGTCTTACACGTTCTCTGCTAATATCATATTTGGAGCTTAATTCCTCAAGGGTAGAAGGATCATCACTTAACCTTCTTGTTTGAATGATATCTAATTCTCTTTCATTTAAAACTAAAAGAGAATCATTTATCAGTTCTTTTCTTAGTGTATCCTCCTCTTGACTTGAATAGCTCTCTTCCTGATTTGGTTCATCAGCAACTAACCAATCTTGCCATTCNAGTGTTTGNTCACTATCCGATACCGGAGAATTTAAAGAGGGGTCTCCACCAGAAAGTCTTCTGTTCATATTAATAATTTCTTTTTCTGGGGCATTCAGTTGATCAGATATTTTTTTTAGATTTTCCGGATTCAGATCACCTTCCTCATATGCTTGTATTCTGTTTTTTGCGCTTCTAAGATTGAAAAATAATTTTTTTTGTATTGCTGTTGTTCCAATTTTAACCANCGACCATGATCTAAGAATATATTCTTGCATAGCAGCTTTAATCCACCACATTGCATAAGTAGTTAACCTAAAGCCTTTTTCTGGATCAAATTTTTGAGCCGCTTGCATTAATCCTATATTTCCCTCTGATATAATATCAGTTATAGGAAGGCCATATCCTCTATAACCCATTGCTATTTTGGCTACTAACCTTAAATGACTTGTAACAAGTGTATGAGCTGCATCGGTATCTTTATGAACTTTCCATCTATTTGCTAGTGTATATTCTTCATCCGCACTAAGCATAGGAAATTTTTTAATTTCNTCAAGATAGTTTTTTAAGCCAATTTCACCTGATAAAACAGGAAGATTCATAATATCCTCTTAAAANTATATAATTAATATATGGTTATTTTTTTAATGTATGTAAAGGTTTCTTATTAAAAAGATTCTATAATTTTTNTCATAGTTTCAGGGGGATCAGTTTCAAAAATTAAATTTTTATTGGTAATAGGGTGTTCAAATCCAAGTTTATATGCATGCAAAGCTTGAGTATTGCCATGTTTTTCTACTAAAGTTTTCATGGCGGACCTTAATTTATTAACTCTTGTTTTGTAGCCATGTCCATACAAAGGGTCTCCTAATACGGGGTGAGAAATATGATCTAAATGAACTCTAATTTGGTGGGTTCGTCCTGTCTCTAAATTACATTCAATTAGCGTAATATTATTTTCATCGTTTTTCTTTAATACCTTCCAATGTGTTATAGCCTCTTTTGATTTATATTTTTCATCATTAAAAACCATCATTTTTTTCCTATTTCGATCAGATCTTCCTATAAAAGTTGATATTTTTCCCGATGAAAAAGTTGGTATACCCCAGACAATAGCTTTATAAGCCCTCATCAATTTTCCATCTTTACCATGATTTTTAAACTGTGAGGCCAAACCGTTATGTGATCTATCATTTTTTGCTACCACTAAAAGGCCGCTTGTATCTTTATCAAGTCTATGAATGATACCAGGTCTTTTTTCTCCTCCTATTCCAGATAAACTATTCCCGCAGTGATTGATTAATGCATTTACTAGTGTTTTATTGGGATTACCAGGGGCAGGGTGTACTACCAATCCTTTTTGTTTATTAACAACTATTAGGTCACTATCTTCATAAATAATTTCAAGATCAATTTTTTCACCTGCTGGCTTCGCCTCTACTGCATCAGGAATTTTTAGAATACAGATATCATTCTCTTTAACAGTGTATGATGGATCTATAATTATTTTATTATTTAGTTTCAAAAAACCATCAATAATAAGCTTTTTTATTCTAGTTCTACTCAGGTCACTGATATTTTNCTTTAGAAACTGATCTAGTCTTATTTCAGATAATTCTTTTTTAACTTTATGTGTTACAATGTTTTTCAATTATTCTCAGCTAGTAGAAATTAGTAATGAAAAACAATTATATCTTTTTAAAATCGGTTGTCATTATTTTAGGTTTATTAATATTTTTAGGACTTTGCTTAATAATACTTAAAATTGTTTTTGATTTAATTTAGACTTAACTATTTATAAATATTATTGCAAATAATTATTAATAACAATAAAACTAATTTAGGTTCTTAATGNAGGTTTTAATATGAAATATTTCTATAAGCTTTTTTTCGTTACTTTATTATTATTTATTTTTTCTTATCAGTCATTTGCAAGCGAGGTTAATGTTTATACCTCTCGTCATTATGATTCTGATGAATCCATATACAAGGACTTTACAAATTTAACAGGAATTAAAGTAAATATTATTTCTGGAAAGGGAAAAGCCCTGATGGAAAGATTAAGGCTTGAGGGTAAAAATTCACCAGCTGATTTATTTATAACTTCTGATGCGGGAAATCTGTGGAAGATTCAAAAAGATGGAATGTTTAGAGAGATTCTATCAGAAAAAATAGTTAAAACAGTACCTGATAGTGCAAGGGGTCCTAATAATGAGTGGGTTGGTATTGCAAAAAGATCAAGAGTAATTTTTTATAATCCAGAAAGAGTAAATGATATAGAAATTATGAATATAACCTATGAAGATCTTGCAGATCCAAAGTGGAAAGGTAGATTGGTAGTAAGGAGCTCAGGAAATATTTATAATCAATCTCTTGTAGCGTCTCTTATATCTAGTATTGGAATTGAAAGAACAGAAAAATGGGCAAAAGGGATTGTTAAAAATTTTGCTAGGAAACCTCAAGGTAATGACCGTTCTCAAATTTTAGCAGTTGCNAATGGCGAAGCAGATATTGCTATAGCTAATACTTATTATATTGGNTTGATGNTATCAGGCGAGANGGGTNTTGATCAAAAAAAAGCTGCTGAAAAAGTTTCTATGATNTTTCCNGGTCAA
The DNA here is from genome assembly GCA_002723035.1 of Rhodobiaceae bacterium. Taxonomy (GTDB): domain Bacteria; phylum Pseudomonadota; class Alphaproteobacteria; order MED-G09; family MED-G09; genus MED-G09. Next base: position 10,560 of record PBNH01000014.1, read on the forward strand.
GCTGANGGTGGAACGCATATTAATATTAGTGGAGTAGGCATATTGAAAAATGCTCCAAATCCATCTAATGCAGAAAAATTTATTGAATATCTTNTAACTGATAAAGTTCAAAANCATATAGTTGATAANACATATGAATACCCAATAAAAAGCCATATAATGCCAAGTAAAATTATTGCTAAATTTGGAACAAATTTTAAAACAGATGAAACATATGCATCAGATTTTGGTAAATATAATTCTGANGCTGTAAGATTGATGGATAGGNCGGGTTGGAGATAAAATTTATATTGATATAATAAAAATGATTTTTCATTTATACTTTAATAAATAATTTGCGAAAATATTATGTTTTATAATTCTCTCTTTGAATCTTCACTNAAAATTTTACCGATTTTTTTATTTTTACTNTTTGTTGCACCAGTNATTATAGTTNTATCTAGTCTTTTTTATGGATNCTCNGAGAACTGGTTTCATTTATATAATTATGTCCTTTCTGAATATATNATAAANTCAATTTTNCTAATTATTGGAGTTTCNTTTTTTGTNGTATTGATAGGAGTTTTATCATCATGGCTTGTAACTNATTATAATTTTGCAGGTAAATCTTTTTTTGAATGGGCTTTAATACTTCCTCTTGCTGTACCACCATATATCTTAGCTTATACATTTACGGAGATTTTTGATACTTATGGAAGTGCTAATATATTACTAAATAATATTTTTTTATTTGAAGANAAAAAAGTTTTTTTTCCAAATGTTAGGAANATATATGGAGCAATAGCTGTTTTTTCTTTTACCCTTTATCCATATGTTTATCTTGTTTCAAGAATGGCTTTTATAAATCAATCNATTTCAATTATTGAGGCTGGAAGGGTTTTAGGTTTAAGTAGAGTAGGGGCNTTNTTTAAATTATCTATACCNCTTNTNNGACCTGCTATTTTTGCAGGCTTNGCTCTTGTTATTATGGANACANTATCAGACTTTGGNGCTGTTGANCATTTCGCAATTGNAACATTCACTACTGGAATTTTNAGAACATGGTTTGGAATGNANGATTTAAATACTGCAATGCAATTAGCATCATTACTCTTAATTTTTGTAACAGTNTTTTTAGTTATTGAGAGAATATCAAGGAGAGAGGTTTCTTTTGTATCAAGTAATTCTCTTTATAAAAAATATGATATTATAGAACTCAGAGGTTATAAAAATTTTTTCGCAATGCTTTTTTGTTTTACTCCAATATTTATGGGTTTTATTTTGCCCATAACTGAATTACTCAATTGGACAATTAATTATAAGTTAGATTTTTTTAATATAGATTTTTTGGAGAGTTCTTTTAACTCTCTATTACTTGCAATAATTACGGCTTTATTATGCACAATGATTTCTTTTCTAATTAATTTTTCTAGTCGTTTTCAAAGTAATAAATTTCTATCATCTCTTAGTTCAACCCTTATGCTTGGGTATGCAGTACCTGGATTAATTCTTGCCATCGGAATAACTCAACTACTTACGTTTCTTGATAATTATATTGAATTTTTAAAATTTAATTTTATTTTAACTGGAAGTTTAATAGGTTTAATAATTGCTTACATAATAAAATCATATGCTTTGTCTAATTCTACAATTGAGGCTAGTTTTCAAAGAGTTAGTAGCTCATTGGATGATGTATCAAAAACTTTAAATATCTCAGGCATGAAATTAATGTATAAAATTCACTTTCCTTTAGTAAAAACAGGACTACTTACAAGTATTTTACTTTTAGGATCTGAGGTTATTAAGGAATTACCTGCTACTTTAATTTTAAGACCTTTCAATTTTGAAACCTTAGCAGTCTCGGCATATAATTATGCTTCAGAAGAACGAATGTATGAAGCGGCTGCTCCATCAATTGCTATCGTAGCAGTTGGATTGTTACCAATTATAATTTTATCAAGAATGATAAAAAGTTCGCGACCTGGAGGGGCTTTATGATTAAAAAAATTAGTTTAAGTTTATCGAATATAAAACATAGCTATAACAATAATGATTTTATTTTGAATAATATAAATTTGGATGTATCTGAAGGCGAAATAGTTGCAATTTTAGGCTCATCTGGCTGTGGAAAGTCAACTCTTTTAAGGTTGATTACTGGTTTAGAAAAGCTAAATTATGGCGAGATAGAAATTTATGGAAAAACAGTAGCTAATAAAGATTTTTCAATTCCTCCAAACTATAGAAATGTTGGTTTAGTTCTTCAAGAGAAAGTTTTATTTCCTCATTTATCGGTTTTAGAAAATGTAAAATTTGGAATTAAAGGTAAAAAAGCTTTTCGTACAAAAAAAGCTGCAGATTTACTTAATCTTTTTCGAGTTGATCAATATATAAATTCTTATCCAAATAACATATCTGGAGGCGAACAACAAAGAGTAGCAATTGCAAGAGCGATTGCTCCTGACCCGCAAATTTTGTTAATGGATGAACCCTTCGCTTCTTTAGATGAGGATTTGAAGGTTGATTTAAGACATGAAACTAAAAAAATATTAAATAATAACAATATAACTTGTATCCTTGTAACTCATGATATAGAAGATGCTAATTCAATGGCAGATAGAATAATTAAATTAAAGGACGGACAGATTGCTAATTAGAAATTTTAAATATTTATTTCTATTTTTTTTTACTATTTTCTTTAATTCAATTCTGAATGCTGAAGAAATGATTATTGGTGAAGAAAAAATTGATCCGGGTATTGAATTAGTTTTTGAGGGGGCAATTAAAGATGATATTTCTCCAAAAGAATTTTATTTAAGTGAACAAAATTCAGATATTCATATCGAAGTCCTTGCAACTTGGACAAATGATGGACCCGAGGGTTCAGTGGAGGGTGGTTTTGTTCCTTATTTAGAAATAAAAGTTAAAATTATTAACCAAAAAAACCTAAAAAGTGTCTCATATGACCTTGTTCCGCATATAAATTTAACTGATAATTTTCACTACGCTAACAATATAAAGCTTCCTGGTAAAGAAGACGATCTTTTTGAGGTAATATTTGATATAAAACCACCTCCCTTTGGAAGTTTGGGCTATCACTATGACTGGAGAGAAAATGTAAATAAAAATCTTATTTCTGAGAAAACTTTTATTTACAAAAATCAAAATTTTAGTAGATGGGCTTCTTTATCAAGAAGATAATACAATTTTTTCAATAAGTTAACTTTAAAAAAAAAATTTAAATTTTTTTTTAATTATATAGTTGCGAATGATTCTCAATTGCACTATAACTGCAAGTAATTATTATTAACAAAAACAATTTTTTAATTGGGGAAATAAGCTATGATAAAAACTAAACTAAGTAAGTTTTTACTTATTGCATTGATGTTCAATCTATCAGTGCCTAGTACTATATTTGCACAAGAGAATTCATCTGATCCTGAGGAAATTATCGTTAAAGGTAAGGTTCTTTATTCTGATCAGGTAACTGCTCTTAAAACTCCAGTACCAATTATTGATGTGCCACAAACACTATCAATTGTTACTGATGTTGACATTCGTAAACAAGGCTTCAGATCTATTGGCGATATCGTTCGCTATACACCTGGTGTTAATACATCTCAGGGTGAAGGACACAGAGATGCTGTTGTTTTTAGAGGTGTCAGATCCACTGCTGATTTTTATCTTGATGGTGTAAGAGACGATGTTCAATATTACCGTTCTCTATACAATCTAGAGCAAGTTGAAATTCTCAGAGGACCTAATGCACTCTTATTTGGTAGAGGTGGAACAGGTGGTATCATTAACAGAGTTACGAAAAAAGCTGTTTTAGATGACGCCTTTGGATCTTTCGATATGGGAGCAGATACTTTTGGAGCATTTGACTTCGCTGTTGATTACAACGTTCAAACTGGAGAAAACTCTGCATTAAGAATTAATTTTCACTCTGATACATTAGAAAATCATAGAGATTTCTTTGATGGTGATCGATATGGTTTCAATCCAACATTAAGAGTTCAAGTATCACCACAAACCACTTTAGATTTATCCTATGAGCATGCTGACCATGAAAGATTTATTGATCGTGGTGTTCCAACGCTCAATGGAGAGCCAGTTGAAGCTTTTGAAGATATTGTCTTTGGCGATACTGCTACCAACTTGCAAACTCTTAGAGCTGATATTTATCGGGCTAATATTAGTCATGAATTTTCTGATACTCAAAAAGGTAATTTTGTAGTTCAGTATAGTGATTTTCAAAAACTGTATAAAAATTATTATGCATCAGGTTACTCCGGTGGAGATACATTTACAGCTGATGGTTACTTAGACCCTACAGAGAGAACAAATTTAATAATGTCTGGTAACGTTGTAAGTGAGTTTCAAACTGGAGCAGCAAAGCACACTTTATTGGTTGGAGCTGAAATTATTGACACTGAAAATGAAAATTATCGCTATAATACTTTCTTCATCACTACTGAAGATGATAACGAAGTATTCAATATTTCTAGACCAATTAACTTTGGGGTTAATGCTGCAGGTGTAAGAACATATAATGACTTTACTGCAGATCTTAAAAGTAGCACTGAATCTGATATTGAAGTGACATCTTTTTACATTCAAGATCAAATTGACGTAAGTGATAACTTTAAGATTATGCTCGGTGGTCGTTTTGACAGTTTCGATATTACAGTTAGGGACATTAAAAACGGTACTTCAGAATCAAGAGAGGATGAAGAAGTTTCTCCTCGTGCTGGGCTGATTTTTAAACCTCAAGAAAACTTATCACTCTATGTAAGTTATAGTGAGAGCTTCCTTCCTAGATCAGGTGAGCAATTCAAAAAACTTGATGCAAGTGCTTCTAGATTAGATCCTGATGTTTTTGAAAGCACTGAAATCGGTGTTAAATGGGATATCAGGGATAATCTAAGTTTCACAATAAGTTATTTTGATAGCGAACAAACACAAGCTGTTAGAGATAGTGATACTGGTGAAAATTCAGAAATCGTTGGTCTTCAAGTTGATGGTGTTGAATTTGAACTTAAAGGCCAAGTAACTGACAGATTATTCCTAGCTCTTGGCTACAGTGATCTTGATGGTGAAACAGCCAAAGGTGGTGAACCTAGAGAAATTCCAGAACAAACTGCTTCTTTATGGGCTACATATGAAGTCAATGATCAGTTTGGTATCGGTTTAGGTATTACACATCAAGGTGAGTCTAATATTAAAAATGATAAACCAGGCTTAATCCTTCCAGATTATACACGTGTTGATTTTGCAGCTTATTATGATCTTGCGGACGATTTAAGTGTTCAGCTTAACGTTGAAAACTTAACCGATGAGTTATATTTCCCGCATTCTCATAGTACACACCAAGCATCAGTTGGTGAACCTTTGAATGCACGTGTATCACTTAGGAAAAGATTCTAAAGGATAGCCTTATAGATAAAGAGGGATGTTATGGAAAGAAATATCAAGAATTTAGGAACTGCCGAAAATATATTAATTTTATGCTCGAGGTTTTGGCTAAAAGCCCATGTATTTAGATGTAATACGCCTTTGATTTTAATTGATCATACTTTCAAGGCAGCTAAACTTGATAATTCTGTAAGATACTTTCATACACTCATGATGGGTCTCTCACACTTAAATAAAACTAATTTAAGAAGTGATTTCATGACATCCCCTTTAACTAGTAAAAACGAAAATTTATTAATTGAAATTATATCTTTCGCTCAAAAGGATATGAAGGAAGATATTTATAATATATTTGGCCCATATTTTCCTGAAGCAGACGCAGAACATTTTGTGAATGCAGGCTTTAATTTAGGTAAGAAATTTATGAATAGTGATTTAATTATTCACGAGAAATATAAAGATAACATTTACTCCTTTTATGGGGGTAGGGAACAATTGAATGTTATAAACTAAGATTTTTATATTATCTAATTTTTATTTCCATTATTTAGACTCCCCCCCCTAAGGAAAAATAATTAGATAAGCAGTATCCCAATAATACTGCTAAATGGGACCATTATTTTTAATTTTGGTCCCATTTTACTTTTTAGATTGAATCTAATTTAGCAATAGTTTATACCTACTGCGATCATTAAATTAAGTTATTTCAATAATCATTATTTAAATTAGGAGAAATTATTATGTTAGGAATCGGAAGTGATTTGCCAGAATTTGAAGTCGTAGGTGTAAAGCCTGGTTTTAATAATCATGAGGAAAATGGTGAGAGTGCATTTGAAAATATTACGAATAAAAGCTTTGAAGGAAAGTGGAAGGTTATATATTTTTATCCAAAAGATTTTACATTTGTTTGTCCAACTGAAATTTCAGAATTTGCTTCATTGAACTCTGATTTTGAGGATAGAGATTGTGTTGTTTTAGGTGGAAGCTCTGACAATGAATTTTGTAAATTAGCATGGAGAAGAGAACATTCCGATTTAAATAAGTTATCACAGTGGTCATTTGCTGATACTACTGGATCTTTAATTGATGCCCTTGGTATAAGATCAGATGAAGGTGTCGCTTTGAGAGCCACATTTATTGTTGATCCTCATAATGTTATTCAACATGTTTATGTCACTAACCTAAATGTTGGAAGAAATCCTCAAGATACTTTACGTGTATTGGATGCTCTCCAAACAGATGAATTGTGTCCATGTAACCGTCCTGTTGGTGGTGAAACTCTATAAAAGTAGCTAATTATGAAATTTGAAAAAATAAAGTCTCTTTTGCCTGATTTTGCAAAAGATATAAAATTAAACCTCTCTTCATTATCAAATGAGACCATTCTGAGTGAAAATACTTTTGCTGGGACAGTTTTAACCTCGTCTTTAACAACACAAAATAAATTTCTAACAGAAATGATAGTTGAAGAAGCATTAGAAATTCTCTCTGAGAAAGAGTTAAACGCTGCTTATACTGCTGCAAGCTTAATGGCTATGAATAATATATATTATCGATCAATTCATTTAATAAGTAATAAAAATTATCAATCAATGCCTGCTAATTTAAGGATGAATGCAATAGCATCTCATGGTATAGATGAAATTGACTTTGAACTATGGTCTCTTGCTGCTTCAGCAATAAAAGGTTGTGGTATGTGTCTTGATAGCCATGAAAATGTTTTAGTTAAAAAGGAGGTTAGTGCAAATAAAATCCAATCAGCTTTGAGAGTAGCTTCTGTAATAAATGCAACCAGCTTATCACTAGACTCAATTTCAAAATAAATTATGCGACATATTGTCTTTCACATCAATTCAACTATTAATTTAGCTAATTTTTAGTGTAACTTATACTAGTTAATAGGAGGATAAAATGAATAAAATTTTATTTGTTATTACTGCCATTTTTTTTACAAACACAGTTTCAGCTGCAACTTTTGAAGTTGAGATGTTAAATAGACTTGGAAAAGAAAGTATGGTCTATTCTGAGTCCGTAGTGAATATTCAATCCGGCGATACCGTAAAATGGTTGGCAACAACAAAAGGTCATAACGTTCAATTTCTAAGTGTTCCTGACGGTGTTGGTGCATTTAGAAGTAAGTTAAATGTTGATACAGAATATACATTTACAGTTCCAGGTATCTACCTATATCAATGTACACCACACAAAAATATGGGAATGATTGCAGTAGTTGTAGTAGATGGTAATAAAGATAATTTAAATGCTATATCATCCGCTCGCGTAGCTGGTAAAAGTAAGCAAAGATTAGCAAAGATTATTGAAACTTTAAATTCTTAAGCTCTAGAATTAATATTATTAGTCTCAGCTCTAGCAAAGTTGAGAATATCCCATGCTTCATTCATACATGAGATAAAATTGTTTATATCAGCCTTAGAATGTTTTGGGGTTATCGTTACTCTTAATCGCTCCTCACCCTTTGGTACAGTAGGATAAAATACTGGTTGAATATAGATACCAAAATCATCAAGTAACAATTTTGATATTTGTTTACACTCAAGGGGTCCTTTTACAAGTATTGGAACAATATGACTGTCATTATCAATAAATGGAATATTATTAGATCTTAGGCCTTCTCTTATAATAGATGAGTTTTCCCTAATTTTAAGGCGAAGAGTTTCAGCCACTTTTGATATTTCAATGCTTTTGATTGATGCAGCTGCAACAGATGGATTAATTGATGATGTGAAAATAAAACCTGGTGCAAAACTTCTTATGTAGTCAATTAAATCGGCATTAGCTGCAATATAACCACCCATTTGCCCAAAAGATTTTGATAAAGTGCCATTTATAATATCTATATCATCAGAAATTCCCAGCTCTGCAGCTACACCGCTTCCTGAGGGTCCATAAAGACCAACAGAGTGAACCTCATCTAAATATGTAAGAGAGTTGTATTTTTTCGCTAATCTAACAATGTCTTTTAATGGAGATCTTATACCTTCCATAGAATAAATTGATTCACAGACAATTAATTTTGGAGTTTCAACATCACAAGTTTTCAATTTTTTCTCTAGATCATCAATATTGTTATGCTTAAAAATATGATATTTTGCACCACTATTTCTTATACCTTCAATAAGAGATGCATGATTTAGTCGATCAGAAAAAATTTCAATGTTTTCAATATTTTTACATAAGATGGATATTGTTGATTGATTTGCGGTATAAGCCGAGGGGAAAACTAAAGCTCTATCTTTACCGTGCAATTCAGCAAGGCATTTTTCTAATCCAACATGATATGAAGATGTTCCAGAAATATTTCTTGTTCCACCTGAACCTGTGCCAAGTTCAGAAATAACGTCAATACATGATTGCATTACTTCGGGGTGTTGGCTCATATTCAGGTAGTCATTTGAACACCAAATTTCTACTTCCCTGTTTTGACCTTCATTATATTCAAGAGCTTTAGGAAATAAATTTTGGTGTCTGTCGATCTCTCTAAAGGTTCTGTAAAGTCCTTCATCCTTGAGATTATCCAACCTACTTTTAAAAAAGTTTTTATAATCCAATTTTTTGTCCCCAAATTAATAATACTAAAATAATAAATTATTTCTAATGGAAAAAAATCATAATAGCACTTTAAAATACCCATTCTAGACATTATGTCGCATATTTCTATCAAGATAGACAAAATATGTCGATACATTAAAATAAATTCATGNGAAAATATAAAATATGATTAAAATTATTTCTAGAAAAAGTGATTTAGCAATCATTCAGGCATGTTTGGTTGGAAATGCTATTAAGAATAATAATANTGGCATATCTANTGATTATATTTACAAGGATACAAAGGGTGATATTGATTTAACCACACCATTGAGTCAGTTACCTGAGATTGGCGTTTTTACCTCTGACTTAAGAGAAAGTTTAATTAGTGAGGAAGCGGATATAGCTGTTCATTCATGGAAAGATTTACCNATCAAACTAATNGAGGGTACAAAAATATTTGGAACACTNCCNAGAGCAGATATGAGAGATATTATTTTTTTTAAAAGGAAAAATATAAAGAAAATTAAAAAATATAAAAATTTAACCCTTTTAACCTCATCACCAAGAAGAGAATATAATTTAAACTTATTTTTAAAAAATGCTTTGCCATTTGAGACTAAAAAGATAAATTTTGAAAATATTAGGGGTAATATTCCAACNAGATTGAATAAATATACAAATGGTGANTCTGATGGAATAGTTCTAGCAAAAGCCGCTATAGATAGACTTCTTGCGAATGGAGATAANAGTTTATCAATTGAAATCAGAGAGGTAATTAATAATTCGGTTTGGATAATACCTCCCTTNTCAAAAAATCCTTGCGCTCCCGCACAAGGTGCAATTGCAATTGAAGTAAAAGACGATCGTAAAGATATTATTAATTTAGTAAAAACAATTAATGATTTTAATACATTTGACACTGTTCATATAGAGAGAAAAATTTTATCNTCATATGGNGGTGGTTGTCATCAGAAAATTGGTGTNAGCTATGAAAAAAAGAGCTATGGGGACGTGTTAACATTAAAAGGTATAACTGATGAAAATATTCCNCTAAATAAAAGAATTATAGANAGAAAAGTTAGTGATAAAGAAAACTGGTATGCTATCGATCCTGAAAAAATTTATCCGTCTAATATAAAAGATTATAAATTATTTTCACGANTCAATATTAAAGATAAATCNAAAAAAATAGATGCTCTNAGAAATAAAAATATACTTGCAACTAGNGGTAATGTTTTAGGGAGNAAAGAAAAAATACATAATTCAAATATTTTATGGACTAGCGGNGTAAAAACTTGGTTTCAATTAGCNAAAAAAGGTTTTTGGGTTAATGGAAGTTTNGACGGCTTAGGAGAAAGTCAAGATAATTTAAAATTTCTTACAAATAATCAATGGATAAAACTTACNCACTCGAGTTCTTTGGATTTTTCTATTAAAGATAGATTATTTACATATAAATTAACTAAAAATAAAATTGATGAAGATTTNTCTAAAAAAACNCATTTTTATTGGATGAGCGGATCAGCATTTGANTATGCAATAGAGNAATTTCCAACAATTNTAGAAAAATTTCATTCTTGTGGNCCAGGTAATACCTATGAAATTATAAAAAAGAATGTTACGGAAGATCGTATAAAAATTTTCTTNAATTACGAAGATTGGANAAATGAGATTACAAATGAAAAAAGTTGAAAAAAAACTTCATCGTTTAAAAAGCAATCAATTGTTAAGAGATTTGTGTTCTGAAACAAATTTTTCATTATCACATTTTGTTCAGCCAATTTTTGTCAGTGAGGGTGNTAATGATAATCAGGAAATTACCGGACTNAAAAATAATTTCGTTATGTCTCTTGANANCTCTTTTCAACAAATTCATNANGATTTGANTAATGGGGTAANAAATTTTCTACTATTTGTCTCNCCAAATAAAAAAAGNGTTAATTCTTTTAACCTAGATTTTCATCAAAAAACAATAAGNTCAATTAAAGATAGATTTNAGAGTGATATAAATTTATGGACCGATGTTTGCTTATGCTCTTTAACCGATCATGGACACTGTTGTTTATTTGATNAGAATAAATCAATTGATATTAATCGAACTTTAGANGAAATTTCNAAGATTGCTCTTAGTTATGCTCAGGCTGGATCTGATATTATTNCTCCAAGCGATATGATGGATGGAAGAACACTTTCAATTAGAAAAATTCTTGATAAAGAGAAATTTTCAATGAAACCTATAATTAGNTACAGTACTAAATTTTCGAGTAATTTTTATGGACCATTTAGNGAAGCTGCTTCATCNGCACCATCTTTTGGTGATAGAAAACAATACCAATTAGATTATAAGGGTAAAACNGAGGCNATCAGAGCAAGCATAAGATGTGCCGAAGAAGGCGCTGACATGCTTATGGTCAANCCTGGAATGACCTCCATTGATTTAATTATGAAAATNAAAGAAAAAACTAATCTTATGGTTGGNTCTTATCAGGTGAGTGGTGAATATGCTGGTTTGTGTCTTTCAGAAGAAAAAGGTTTATTGGATTTAAATGAGGCTTTAAAAGAAACNTGGCATGTTATGCGAAGAGCTGGAGCTCAATACATTATTTCTTATGGAGCANGGCTGGCAAAAGAAATAGGTTTTTAATGTCAAATTTATTATTCAATAATGCNTTAAAAAGAGTATCTCAAAAAACTCCNCCAATATGGTTTATGCGACAAGCTGGAAGGTATCATTCGCATTATCAGAATTTAAAGAAAGATNATTCATTTGAGGACTTATGCAAAAATCCNGAGTTGGCTGCGCNAACTGCTCTNGGGCCGATAAAAGATTTTGATTTTGACGTATCAATTCTATTTAGCGATATTCTTTTTCCATTNGAGGCTTTGGGTATGNATCTCAAATATAATCCAGGACCAGTTTTTTCTAAATTTATTGATCATTCAAATTTTAATGAATTAAAAAAGGTTGAAGACGCTATTCTAGATTTAAATTTTCAGAGCGAGGCTTTGAAAATAACACGNGAAATTTTACCAAAAAATAAAAGTTTAATTGGCTTTGTAGGTGGTCCATGGACAGTATCTTCTTATGGNACTGGAATGAATAAGGGTATAAATTTTGANGGTAATTTTAGAAATGACTTNATTTATAAACTTCTTACTANGAAAATAATACCTTTATTAAAGAAAAATATTGAAATGCAGATTTCTTCAGGTGCCGAAATAGTCATGATTTTTGATACAGATGCAGCAAGAATAGGAAATTCAAAAGATTTTTATGATTATTCAGATTTAATTTATAATAATTTAATTAAACCTTTTAATAATAANGTTGGATTTTTTGCAAAGNATCCNTTTGATTATAACTTTTTTATTGAAAAAATAAATTCTAATGAAGATAAAGCATTATCAGGAATAGGATTTGATCACACATTCGAGATTTCACAATGTCTAAGAAAAATTAAAAAAGGTTTTGTTCAAGGTAATTTTAATCAAGAGATTTTAACTAAATCTTTAGATGAGGTTAAAAGAGAGCTTGATAAATATATAGAGCCAATACTTAATTTAAATTTATCTGATAGGGCTGGNTGGGTTTGTGGTTTAGGACATGGTATTTTAAAAACTACACCNGANGAAAATGTTAGTTACTTTATAAAAACTATTAGGGAAAATTTTAAATGAATAACTCNTTAAGATCAGATNAAATTGATGGTGAGAAAAAAATTGCTCAAGAATGGTTTAGAGAACTAAGAGATNAATTTTGTAAAAAATTTGAAGAAATTGATGGCAAAAAATTTGTCAGAAAGACTTGGAAACATTCCGGAGAGGGNGGTGGAGAAATGAGTATTTTAAAAGGGAATGTTTTTGAAAAGGTTGGCGTTAATATTTCGACTGTTAAAGGAGAATTTAAAGAAGATTTCAGAAAGCAAATATCTGGNACAGAAAAAGCTCCAAATTATTGGGCAAGTGGTATAAGNGTTGTTGCTCANATGCAATCTCCTTTTGTACCAGCTTTTCATTTNAATACTAGATTCATTCAAACTGGGAAAAAGTGGTTTGGTGGCGGTGCTGATATGACACCTTCAATTTCTAATGATGATGATGTAAATTTTTTTCATAAATCAATNGAAAAAGNATGTAACAAGCATGATAAAAACTATTATCCAGATTTTAAGAAACAATGCGATGAATATTTTTATCTTCCTCANAGGGATGAGCCAAGGGGAGAAGGTGGTATTTTTTTTGATCATTTGAANAATGATAATTTTGATAAGGATTTTAATTTTATCCGTGATTTTGGTGAGGATATTTTAACAACTATTTGTATTATNGTTGAAAAACGAANGAATAAGANTTGGTCTCAAGATGAAAAAGATATACAGCTTTTAAAAAGAGGTAGATATGTTGAATTTAATCTTTTATGGGATAGAGGAACNNTATTTGGCTTGAAAACAGGCGGATCTACTGANGCGATATTNATGTCAATGCCTCCTACCGCTAAATGGGATTAAAAATCATGAAAACACTTATAATTTTTTCAACTGTTGATAATCATACAAAGAAAATAAGTGACNACATATCTAGATTTTTAGATTCTAAGGATAGTATTGATTTAGTNGATTTAGAAGTCATAAATAAATATAATATTAACGATTATAATCGAATTATTATCGGAGCAAGTATTCGTTATGGCAAGTTTAGAAAAAGTCTATATGAATTTATATCTAAAAATAAAATACATTTAGATAAAAAAATTAGTTGTTTTTTTGGCGTTAATTTAGTTGCAAGAAAAAAAGAAAAAAATACTCCNGAAACCAACCCATACATAATTAAGTTTTTAAAAAAAACAAAATGGCAGCCAAATNTAGTTGGAGTATTTGCTGGAAGTCTTGAATATTCAAAATANAAAATTTCAGANAAATTTATAATTAAATTTATAATGTGGATTACTAATGGACCAACTGATACCTCAAAGNATTATGAGTTTACTGATTGGGACGATGTAAANAATTTTTCTAAAAAGATTTGTGAAATTAACCTNTCTTAGCCCTTTGAATTGCCTCCCATATTTTATTAGGGGTTGCAGGCATATCAAAATCTTTAACTCCTTTTGATTTCAAAGCGTCTAAAACTGAATGTATTACTGCTGGAGGTGCTGCAATCGCNCCTGCNTCTCCACAACCTTTTACACCGAGTCCATGGACAGATGGTGTAACTTCAGTTTTAACAATCATTGTAGGTATATTGTCTGCTCTTGGCATTGTATAATCCATAAAGGATCCATTNATTAATTGAGCTGTATCTTCNTCATAAATACAATGNTCAAGCATNGCNTGACCNATACCNTGNGCNACACCNCCATGAACTTGNCCNTCGACNATCATAGGATTCATAATTATACCAAANTCATCNGCAACNGCNTAATTNATNATTTCAGTNTTTCCAGTTTCNGGATCTATTTCGATTTCACAGATATGAGTTCCNGCTGGATANGTNANATTAGGTGGNTCATAAAAAGATGTTTCTTCAAGNCCNGGTTCAAGNTCNTGAATAGGATAGTTTCCNGGNACATANGCAGCNCCTATTACTTCNGGTANNGAAATAAACNTATTTGTATCTTTAACTGAAAANTCACCNTCTTCGAAAATAATTTGATCAGCNGATGNCTCAAGTANATGAGCNGCAATCCTTTTTCCTTTTGNAATAATNTTTTCTAGNGATTTCATNAATGCTGGACCNCCTACNGCTANNGANCTTGANCCAACNGTACCAACNCCATATGGAACTCTTCCNGTATCNCCATGAACNACATCAATAGANTCAAANGGTATTCCNAGNGTNTCATGAACAATNTGAGCAAAAACNGTTTCATGGCCTTGTCCATGTGAGTGTGANCCTGTNAAAACNGTTATTGAACCTGTTGGNTTNACNCTNACTGTNGAAGANTCATAATAACCNCCNCTTCCTCCTGCTTCTANGGTCATTTTNGATGGTGCNACTCCGCAGGCTTCNATATANCANGAAATTCCNATNCCTCTTAATTTACCATTTTTTTCTGANTCAATNTTTCTATCGCTATACTCATCATATTTTATAGCTTTTAAAGCAGAGTCAAGGCATGCACCATAATCTCCTGAGTCATATGTTAAATTACCTGGTGATGGGTAAGGAAATTGATTTGGTTGTATAAAATTTCTTTTTCTTAATTCAATTGAGTCAATACCTGTTTGACAGGATGCAGCTTCAACGAGTCTTTCGGTAACATATGTTGCTTCTGGTCTCCCTGCGCCCCTGTAAGCATCAACTGGAACCGTATTTGTGAATACACCTTTAACATCACAATAAAGATTTGGTGTTTTATAAGGCCCAGGTATTAGAGGGCCATAAAAAAATGTCGGTATAGCTGGTCCAGAACCTGATAGATATCCACCTAATGAAGCTAAAGTTGTAACTCTCATTGCCGTAAAATTGCCGTCTTTATCAAGAGCGGCTTCAGCTTTTGTAACATGATCCCTACCATGACGATCACTTATGAATGCCTCACTTCTCTCAGATGTCCATTTAATTGCTCTAGCTAATTTACCTGCGGCCCAGGTTACTATTGCTTCTTCTGCATAATGAAAAGCTTTTGAACCAAAACCACCTCCAACATCATACGAAATTACCCTAACTTTATGTTCATCCAAGCCTAGTACTGTGCATACAAGCATTCTAATAATATGAGGAAGTTGTGTTGTAGTATAAAGTGTATATTCTTGCTTTCCATCCTCATAATTTCCTATATATGATCTAGGCTCCATTGCATTTGGAACTAAACGGCTATTTGTTAAATCAATTTCAATGTGATGATCTGCCTCTTTAAATGCTTTTTCAGTTTTCTCTTTATTTCCTAATTCCCATTCAAAACATATATTATTAGGAATATCATCCCAAATTTGTGGTGCATCATCCTCTGAGGCTTTTTTTGGAGATACTACAGCTGGAAGATCTTCATACTCAAGATTAATTAATTCACATGCATCTTTTGCTTGATTAACTGTTTCAGCAATAACGACTGCAATCATCTCTCCAACAAATCTAATTTTATCCTTTGCAAGAACAGGCCAAGGAGGCTCATGCATTGGAGGTGTTCCAGGTTTTGTGGGCGCTTCCCATCCACAAGGAAGTGAGGCATCAATATCTTTACTGGTATAAATTGCAACAACCCCAGGAGAATTCAAAGCAATTTCTGTATCAATAGAAATTAATTTTGCATGTGCAACAGGTGATCTTAAAAAATATGCATATAATTGATTAGGGTGATTTATATCATCAGTATATTTTCCCTTACCTGTTATAAATCTAAAATCCTCTTTTCTTAGAACTGAAGATCCCATACCTTTTTCAGTCATATATTTTCCTTTCAAATATTAAATATATATATAATTTTTTTTGGTTTAAAGTTTATATTCGCTTTTATAGTTAAAATTTACTAATTTGTTAAATATTTTAAGCGAGGTTGATATGGATTTAGGACTAAATAATAAAATTGTTCTTGTTACTGCAGCTAGTCAAGGTCTAGGAAAAGCATCAGCACTTTCTATTGCAAACGAGGGTGCAAAAGTGATCATATGCTCAAGGGATGAAGAAAAAATTTCAAAATCTGCAAAAGAGATTAAAAAACAAACAGGCTCTGAAGTCTCTTTTTTTCAAGCAGATTTAAGTGATAAAGAAGATATTGATAAAATGGTCGAGGATATAATTAAAAATTATGGAAGGATTGATGTGCTAATTAATAATACTGGTGGTCCAAAGGCAGGTTTTTTTGATGAGATCAGTGATGATGATTGGATTTCTACTTTTGAGTCAACCTTTTTATCAGCTGTTAGATTAACAAGGGCTGTTTTACCATCTATGAAGAGAAATAAATGGGGAAGAATAATTAATATTAGTTCTGTATCAGCAAAACAACCCATTGATAACCTGATGTTATCTAATGGAGTTAGAATGTCAGTTCATGGTTGGGCAAAAACTCTTTCCAACCAGATTGCATCAGATAATATTTTAATAAATAATGTTTGTCCTGGCTTTACTAAAACTGAGAGAGTTGAGGACCTTGTTTCAATTCAAGCTAAAGAGCTAAATATTTCTGAAGAG
>PBNH01000015.1 GCA_002723035.1 Rhodobiaceae bacterium
CTAATAAGAATGTATGCCTTAAAATCTCTATTGGTCAAAAAAAATTTAAAAAAGTTTTTTCTAATGAGTAGTTTGATTAGAGCCAACTGGCTGATCAATATTGCCTTTTTTCTGCTCGGCAAGCCATGCTTTTTCATCCCATTCTATTGCAGAGGGTTTTTTAGTAAGAGCAAATTCAAGAGCTTCATCAATTGTTGAAATTAATTTAATGTCTAATTTCTTTTTTATATTTTCAGGGACTTCTGATAATTCTCTTTTGTTTTCACTTGGAACTAAAACTGTTTTTATACCACTTCTAGTTGCAGCTAAAAGCTTTTCTTTTAAACCTCCAATTGGAAGAACTCTTCCTCTTAAGGACATCTCACCAGTCATTGCAACGTCGTTTTTTATAGAGATTTCAGCCATTACAGAGATTATAGCTACTACCATTGCAACTCCTGCGGAAGGACCGTCTTTGGGTGTGGCACCTTCCGGAACATGAACATGAATATCTTTTCTTTGAAAAATAGGAGGTTCAATTCCATAGCTTACAGCTCTTGATCTAACAAATGAGGATGCTGCATCAATTGACTCTTTCATAACTTCGCCAAGTTTACCTGTTGCTTTTATTTTTCCATTTCCAGGAAGCATGACAGCTTCAACATTCAAAATGTCTCCTCCGACTTCTGTATATGCTAAACCAGTAACAACACCTATTAAATCGTCATTTTCAGTTTTTCCATATCTGAATTTTTTTACCCCTAAATATTCAGAAATATTTTCAGAAGTTACATTTACCGAATCACTTTTGTTAATTTCGATTTCTTTAACAGCTTTGCGAGCAAGAGAATTTATTTCTCTCTCAAGACCTCTAACACCAGCTTCCCGACTATAATATCTTATGACAGATTGTATTGCGTCGTCTGAAATACTCCATTCACCATCGCTAAGACCACAGTTCTCTTTTGTTTTTTTAACAAGATGTCTTTTTGCAATTTCTAATTTTTCATCTTCAGTATAACCGGCAATTCTAATAATTTCCATTCTATCGGCTAGAGCTTGTGGAATGTTTAATGAGTTGGCAGTTGTGACAAACATAACCTGTGAAAGATCATAGTCGACCTCTAAATAATGATCATTAAAGGCATTATTTTGTTCAGGATCTAAAACTTCTAAAAGAGCTGCAGCAGGATCACCTCTAAAATCTGACCCAAGCTTATCAATCTCATCAAGAAGAATTAAAGGATTTGTAGTTTTAACTTTTTTTAATGACTGAATTATTCTACCAGGCATTGAACCAATATATGTTCTTCTATGCCCTCTTATTTCTGATTCATCTCTAACACCACCTAGAGACATTCTTATAAACTCCCTACCAGTAGCTTCAGCAATTGATTTTCCAAGGGATGTTTTACCAACACCAGGAGGTCCAACTAAACATAAAATAGGACCTTTTATTTTTTTTGATCTATTCTGAACTGCTAAATATTCTGTTATTCTATCTTTAACTTTATTTAGACCAAAATGATCCTTATCTAATGTACTCTGAGCAGCAGAAAGATCTTTTTTTACTTTCTTCTTTTTTCCCCAAGGAATATCCAAAATCCAATCTAAATAATTTCTAACCACTGTTGCTTCCGCAGACATAGGACTCATTTGTTTAAGTTTTTTAAGCTCATTTTTGGTTTTTTCTAATGCTTCTTTAGAAAGTTTTGTTTTGGTTATTTTTTCTTCGATTTCTGCAATATCGTCAACGCCCTCATTATCATCATCTAATTCTTTTTGAATGGCTTTCATTTGTTCATTCAAATAGTACTCTTTTTGAGTTTTTTCCATTTGATTTTTAACTCTTCTTTTTATCTTTTTTTCAACCTGAAGAACCGAGAGCTCACCCTCTAGATCATTTAAAATACTATTAAGTCTCTCTTGAACATCAAATATTTCAAGGATTTTTTGTTTTTGACTAACATTACCTGACATTTGACTTGCAATAGTGTCTGCTACTTTAGAAGGGCTATCTGAGTCGCTAAGAACAGCAGTATTCTCTGATGTAACTTTATTATTAGTTTTAACAAAGTCTTCAAAACGAGAGGCTACTTGCCTAGATAGAGCTTTATCTTCACTTTCAATATCATTATTTTCAGAAATAACTTCAATTTTAGCCTCAAGGTAATCCCCAGAGTCATTAAATTCCTCTACCTTGGCTCTTTTTAAACCTTCAACTAAAACTTTTACCGTACCATCTGGTAATTTTAACAATTGAAGAACTTTCCCAAGAGTACCAACTTCATAAAGATCACTTTTTTCTGGATCATTAATGTCGGCATCTTTTTGAGCAAGAAAAAGCAATTCTTGACCTTTATCCATAACTGACTCTAAGGCTGAGATTGATTTGTCTCTTCCTACAAATAAAGGAACAACCATGTGAGGAAAAACAACAATATTTCTCAAAGGAAGGACAGGTGTATTTTTAAATAATTTAAATTCTTGAATTTTTTTTTCTTCAGTCATTACATATCCATAAATTAGTGGTTATTTTCTAAATGAAATAGAAAATGTCATTGTTATTATATGGAGTTTAAAAAATAAGTATCAAGGGGTAAAAGATAATTAAATTAATTAACTATCTTTTTTTCATTCTTTTTTTCTTTTTCACCATAAATATACAGTGGAGATGATTTACCTTCAACAACATCTCCGGAAATTACAACTTCGGTTACATCTGGTGTACCAGGTATTTCAAACATAGTATCCAAAAGAATATTTTCAATTACAGATCTAAGACCTCTTGCACCGGTAGAATAAGACATAGTTTTCTTTGCAATAGCAAGCAAGGCATCATCTGAAAATTTTAGTTCAACATTTTCTAAGTTAAATAATTTTTTGTATTGTTTAACAACAGCATTTTTTGGTTCAGTAAGAATACGAATAAGTGAATTTTCATCTAAATCCTCCAATGAAGCACATACAGGAAGCCTTCCAATAAATTCAGGAATTAATCCAAATCTAAGAAGGTCTTTAGGTTGTAAATCTTTAAGTATTTCGCCAGTTCTTCTGTCATCTTTTTCTTTAACCTCAGCTCCAAAACCAACAGATCTATTAGTCCCTCTCTCTGAAATTATATTTTGGATACCATCAAATGCTCCTCCACATATAAATAATATATTAGTTGTATCAACTTGAAGAAACTCTTGCTGTGGATGCTTTCTTCCGCCTTGTGGAGGAACTGAAGCAACGGTGCCTTCCATAATTTTTAATAAAGCTTGCTGAACACCCTCACCTGATACATCCCTTGTAATCGAGGGATTATCAGATTTTCTTGTAATTTTATCAACTTCGTCAATATAGACTATACCTCTTTGAGCTTTTTCAACATTATAATCTGCGGCTTGCAATAATTTTAAAATAATATTCTCAACATCCTCCCCTACATAACCTGCCTCAGTTAAGGTGGTTGCATCGGCCATTGTAAAAGGAACATCTAATATTCTTGCAAGAGTTTGTGCTAATAAAGTTTTTCCGCACCCTGTAGGGCCAAGTAACAAAATATTAGATTTAGCTAACTCAACATCATCCTTATTAGTATCACAATCAAGTCTCTTGTAATGATTATGGACAGCTACTGAAAGAACTTTTTTTGCCCTTTGCTGACCAATCACGTAATCATCTAAAACACTATATATTTCTTCAGGTGAGGGTACTGAGTCTACCGCTTTATCTTCAAAATTTTTAGCCTCTTCTTTAATTATGTCCATACATAATTCTACACACTCATCACAAATAAAAACTGTAGGCCCCGCAATAAGCTTCTTAACCTCATGCTGGCTTTTACCGCAAAAACTACAATAAAGAGTATTCTTTGAATCGCCGCTATCACTAATTTTACTCATAATTTATTTTACCTTAATTATTTTATTGTACTAAAGTTAATCTTCTGATTTTAATTCTCTATTTTCAACAACTTTATCTATTAAACCAAACTTCAAAGCATCATCTGAAGTCATAAATGTATCTCTATCAAGTGCTTTTTCTATGGTTTTTAGGTTTTGACCAGTATGTTTGACATAAATATCATTCAGCCTTGACCTAAGTGATAGAATTTCTTGAGCATGTCTCTCAATATCAGATGCTTGTCCCTGAAAACCACCTGAGGGTTGGTGAACCATTATTCTAGCATTAGGAAGAGAAAATCTTTTACCAGTAGCTCCTGCTGATAACAGAAGGCTGCCCATTGATGCAGCTTGACCAATGCATAAAGTAGAAACCTCAGGTTTAATATATTGCATTGTGTCATATATAGCTAGACCTGATGAAACCACACCTCCAGGAGAATTAATATACATTGAAACTTCTTTTTTTGGATTCTCTGCTTCAAGAAAAAGTAATTGAGCAATAATAACACTAGCCATGTAGTCCTCTACAGGTCCAGTAACAAAAATTATTCTCTCTTTTAAGAGGCGAGAGTATATATCATAAGCTCTTTCACCTCTATTAGATTGTTCAACAACCATAGGGATAAGATTTCCAACAAGCATGTTATTTTTATCCATAATAATTTCCTTAATAACAGATATATAAATATATATATGGGATAATTCTTTTAATATGCAAAGATAAAACTGAAAAAAATATATTTATAAAAAAAAATACAATTAAAACAATAGTTTATTTATCTTTTTTTGCTGAAGCTTTTTTTGCCTTATATTTAAGTTTAGATTTTTTACCAGAGGTTGTTGAAGATTTAGTTTTTTTCTTAGATTTTAATTCCTCTTTTACACCTGTTTCAAATAAATCTTCTCTCGATACTTTTATATCCTTCAAAACTACTTTATCTAAAATAAAATCAATAACTTTATCTTCAAAAATAGGAGCAGTTAGCTGTCTTATTGCGTCTTGATTTTTTTGATAATAATCTAAAATTTCTCTCTCCTGACCTGGATATCTCTGCATTTCCATTTGCAAGGCTTTATTAATGTCCTTGTCTTCTAATTGAATGTTATTTTGTTTGCCAATTTCTGCAATCAAAAGCCCCGTGCAAACTCTTTTTTCTGAAATTTCTATATAATTTTTTCGGATCTCTTTTTCACTTAATTCTAGGTCCTTTAATTCTTTTTTTTGTTGTTCCAGCTGTTGTTGAAGTTGACTCCACATTTGATCAAATTCTTGATTTACCATACTTTCTGGGAGTTCAAATTTATGCTTCTTTTCTAAAACATCTAGCAGGCTATCTTTAAGTTTCATGCGAGCAGCAGAATCAAAGTCTTGCTGAATTCTCTCTTTAAGATTTTTTTTAAGAGCTTCTAAATTATCCATACCTAAACTTTTTGCAAGATCATCATTAACTTTTGATTCTTGAGCTTTAGATACTTTTTTTATCTCAACATCAAATGTTGCTTTTTTACCTGCTAATTCGGGGCTTTGATAATTATCCGGGAATTTAACCTTAACAAGTTTTTTATCACCTTTTTTTAAACCAACTAATTGATCCTCAAAATTATCTATAAAAGACTTAGATCCTAAGACTAAATTGGCATCATTTGCTGTACCACCATTAAAAGCAATATCATCAATTTTTCCAATATAATCCAATGTTACCTGATCTCCATCTTTTGATTTTATTTTTCCAGGAGCCTCTTTAAATGATTTATTTTGTTTAGCTAGATACTCAAGTGCATCTTTTATATCTTTTTCCTTAGGTTTAGAAACAGGTTTATCCAATTTTATTTTTGAAAAGTCTGTAATTTCAATTTCAGGAAGCACTTCACAATTCATTATAAAAACAAGATCTTTGTTGTTATCAATTACTTCATTCATATCTATGTTAAGCTTTACATCAGGTTTTACGGCTGCCCTAAGATCTCTATCTTTTAGAACACTTTGTGATGCTTCTGAAACTCTCTCCTCAATAACCTCAACCATCACACTTTGACCGTAAAGTTTTTCAATATGAGCAGTAGGAACTTTTCCAGGTCTAAATCCGTCAATCTTTGCTTTTGAAGCAATATCTTGAAGTTTTTTTAACTTTTTTCCATTAAGATCATCAAAGCCAATAGTGATTGAAAATTCTCTTTTTAGACCTTTTGATTTTAATTCTTTAACTTCCATTTTAATCTCTCAAACTTTGGTGCGGGCGGAGGGAGTTGAACCCCCACGCCTTGCGGCACAGGTACCTAAAACCTGCGTGTCTACCAATTCCACCACGCCCGCATAATTAATAATGATTTCTTATCAGCACATTAAAAGAATATCCAGAATAATTATTTTTTTATTCAAAGAAATACTCAAAAACCCCAACATTCCAAAATTTTCCGAATTTTTTTCCAACATTATTTAGTACACCAATTTTTTTAAAACCTAAAAGCAAGTGGAGTTTTTCTGATGCACTATTAGGCTCAGTTATAAATGCATAAGCTCTATTTACATGGTAACCATCTATTTTGATAAAAAGATCTTCCATTAATAGCTTTCCATAGCCTTTACCAATATAGTTATCACTAATATAAACACTTGTTTCAATTGAAGATTTGTAAGCCTCCTTATCTCTAAAAGGCCTTGAACTTGCAAATCCAATAAGAATGTCATTTTCGTAAGCTACAATGCATTGATACGGACTATCTTTTTTAAAAATTTTAGACCATTTCTTTTTTTCTGATAGTGTTTTTTCTTTTATATCAAAAGTAAATGCAGTATTTCTTATATAATAATTATATAATAAATTAACGGCTTCTATATCTGCATTGCTTATATTTCTAATAAAAATATTTCCCATTTTATAAACTCTTTGAAAAAAATTGCATTTAATTAATTATGGTCGAGGCCTCATCTCCCAATGAAATAATTTTTAATTTTTTGTCAGATAAAGAAAGGTGGGTTAAAGATGTATTATCGGGATTAAAAAAAACTACTTTATCACTTTTTCTTAAATAACTAATCACTGAGTTAATAACTAAATAATGAGTGAAAATAAATGTATCTCTATTTAAAGATAAAAAAAACTTTAAAATATTCTCTCTCCATAAAAAATAATCGATTTTTGAGTCTCTAGAATCTTTGTCAGAGATAAGCTCATCCCATGTATGAGGTAATACCTTTTTAAGCCATAGAACCCTTTTTTTTAAATTTTTTATTGGAGACGGTATCTCAATTACTCTATTTTCAATTTTAATTGTTTTATTTTTAATTTTAGAAAATGGTTCAGCTGTTTCTATGCACCTAATTAAAGGGCTGGAGAAAATATCAAAAGGTTCTTTTGCAATTTTTGATAATTTTAAGGCAATTTTTTCAGATTGTTTTTTGCCTGTTGAATCAAGGTTAGGGTCCAAAGTATCCCAACCTGATGCAGCCTTACCATGACGAATTAAATAAATATTTATCATTAATTTATGCTTACAATACTGTAACCATCATCAAATTGTTTAACGCTACAATCTCTGTTTAAGCATTCTTCAGTCATTAACTTATCAAGATCACTCTCATTTTTAGTTATTGCTATAAATCTATTGTTATTTTTAATAAGCCTACCTATTATAATTCCCATCTGTGGACCGTCTTTTCCATTTGCAACTGTGTAAGTTTCAATTTTCGCATCTCCCACAGGATTTTCTTCTACTATAGGCTTTGGAAGATCATCAATATATTTTTGATAACTATCAGGATTTTCCCTCTTCCATTCACCCTCAAAAGGTTCACTAGAATAAAGCCCTATACCATGTTTAGTAGCAAACCAACCATTTGAAGTACAAAGTCCTTTAGATCCTTGATTTTCTCTAAGTTTATCCATAATTGTCGCGATTGAATGAGTTACATAATTATTTCCTGCCCCACCAAAGTATGGAAGTCCTCCTGTAACTGTTAAATTTCTTTTATCATTAAGACCTATTCCTAGAGCCTCCCTTCCAAGTTCAACCATGCTTGGAAAGCATGAATATAAATCTATGAAATCAATTTCATCAATATTCCATTTGCTCATTGAAAACGCTTTTTCTCCCATAAGTTTTATTGCCTTAGATGAATGTAAATCTGGTCTTTCAGTTACATTCCATACCTCATTAATATCAGCACACCCATGTAAATATATTCTTTTTTCTTTTGGGATTTTAAATTGATTAGCTTTTTCTTCACTCATCATTATTAAAGTAGCAGATTGATCAACCTCCATAATAGCATTCATAAATTTTGTATATGGATATCCAATATATCTGTTAGTCTCTGTAACATTTGAAATTTCACTAGCAGATCTCTCTGTTGGAAACCATGCATTAGGATGATCTTTTGCGATCTTAGTAAACGGAGAAAACAATTCACCCAAATAGTTCTGGTGTTTTTCAATTGAGTTACCCATTCTTGCCCGAATTGCTGTTTCAAATAATGGATATACATTTACTGGAAATGCTATTCCATGTTTAATTTCATTGTCAGTGCCGCCTGGTTTTTCATAACCTAAATCAATCCTGTTACCAACTATATTATCTCCCCATCCAGTTTTTTTACCATTCTTAGATGCTTTTCTCATTGTTGAAAAACACTCGGAACCTGACAACAAAACTACTTCACTTTGTCCATGACTTATTCTTTCTGCAAAGATGTTCAATAAGAACTGAGGAGTATTCCCTCCAGTAGGTCCATAAAAAGTTTCCGCATCATTAATACCTAGTTTATTAGCAAGAGATTTTGGAGGATTCTTAAAAATTGAAAAAGGTGGCCTTGCTCCTGCTCCAGAGTCAAAAATAAATCTCACTGTAACGACACTATCAATATAATTTTGTAAATCCTCTATGCCAGTATCTTGAATTGCTAGGAGTGAAGCCTCATGCATTATCTCGATAGGATTTTTTGCATCTTCAAAATTTTCAATTTTCTGTGTAATTTGACCAGAACCGACCAAAACAGGTGTTTTTGGATTAATCATTAATTTTCCCTTAAATATATTTATGCTTTATATATATTACCATGGGTTAATAAAATACCTATTTTATAAATAAAGTTCTTAAAATTAAAAGAAATGGCATAAAATTTGCATATTTTAATGGAGGAATTTAACTAGGAGAGGAATATGAAAAAGATTCAAGCTATAATAAAACCATTTAAACTTGATGAAGTCAGAGACGCACTTCAAGAAATAGATATTGCAGGGGTAACCGTTACTGAAGCAAAAGGATTTGGAAGACAAAAAGGGCATACTGAGCTTTACAGGGGAGCGGAATATAGCGTCGATTTTTTACCAAAAATTGTACTTGATATTGTTGTTGAAGATGAGAAGCTTCAAGAGGCTTGTGATGCAATTAAAAAAGCAGCCTACACAGGAAAAATTGGTGATGGTAAAATTTTTATAACATCTATTGACGAGTCCATAAGAATTAGAACAGGTGAAACTGGAGAAGAGGCTATATAAAATAAATATGATGTGTAAATTGCTTTTGTGTAATATGTGTAATTTTAATTGAAATATAGGTAATATAAGTATTTAAGGGCTAGTATTTTTTAAAATAATAGTTTTAATTGTTTTTGTTGAAATTTTATTTACACAGTTAATTAAGTTTAAATTTAGGAACAATTGAAGGAGAAGACTTAAAATGACAAAGTACGAATATGTTTGGTTAGATGGTTATCAACCAGAGCCATTTTTAAGAAGCAAAGTTAAAGTTACTGGCGATCAATCACCACCAGAATGGTCATTTGATGGTTCGTCAACACTACAGGCTGATGGTGGTAGCTCGGATTGTATTTTAATACCAGTTCAAGAGTATACCAACCCTCTTTTTGGTGATAAACTTGTTATGTGCGGAGTTCAAACTGGCTCTAGAGAGGTACATCCATCAAATACCAGACATGCCGCGTCTGAAGTTGCCTCAGATGAATGGTGGTTTGGCTTTGAACAAGAATATTTCCTGACTAACCCTGATGGAACCATTTTAGGTTGGGAAGATGGTATTCCATCAAAACCTCAAGGTGAATATTACTGTGGTGTTGGAGCTGCAAACGTCAAAGGAAGAGAAATATCTGAAGCACATCTTGAGGCATGTTTAGAAGCTGGAATTGAGTTAACAGGAACAAATGCAGAAGTTGCATTGGGTCAATGGGAATATCAATGTCTTGGAAAAGGTATTAAAGCCGGCGATGACTTATGGATGAGTCGTTATCTATTACATAAAGTTGCTGAAGATTTTGATGTTTCAGTTAACATTCACCCAAAACCTCAGTCAGGTGACTGGAATGGTTCTGGTATGCATACAAATTTTTCAAATAAAGAGATGAGAGAAAATGGTTCCCAAGAATTATTTAACTCAATGTGTGAAAAACTTGGTACTGTTCATGAGGATGCAATTAGTAATTACGGATCCGATAATGATCAAAGGCTTACAGGATTGCATGAAACGCAGAAAATTACTGAATTTTCATATGGTGTAAGCGATAGAGGTGCAAGTATACGTATTCCAATATACACTGTTGAACATGATTGGAATGGATATTTGGAAGACAGAAGGCCAGCCTCCAATGCTGATCCATACAGAATAATTCATCATATAATTAGCACTTTAATTTAGCTAATTTTAAAAAACTTGTTTTGAAAAATAGCCTTCACTGAAGGCTATTTTTTTATTATTAATACGAATCGTATATTGCTTAAAATTATTAATACCATTTTTAGGATTAAGCTTGTCAAAAAAAGACTCATATGATGCATCTGATATTGAAGTTCTTGAAGGTCTTGAACCGGTCAGAAAAAGACCAGGAATGTATATTGGTGGAACAGATAAAAATGGTATGCACCATCTTTTTTCAGAAATTATTGATAACTCTATGGATGAAGCAGTTGCCGGTTATGCGAATAAAATTAGTGTCGAAATTCTGGTTAATAATATAATAACTATTTCAGATAATGGAAGAGGTATACCAATTGATAAGCATCCTAAATTTCCAAAAAAATCTGCATTAGAGGTAATTCTTACAACACTTCATGCTGGTGGAAAATTTAATAATAAAGTTTATCAAACTTCGGGTGGTTTGCACGGCGTGGGTATAAGTGTTGTAAATGCATTATCCGAATTTTTGAATATTGAAGTATATCGAGATAAGAGTGTTTACTCACAAAACTTTAAAAGAGGAATTCCTCAAGAAGATTTAGTAAAATTAAATCAAAAAACTAATAAAAGAGGAACTAAAATTAGTTTTAAGCCTGATGAGAGTATTTTTGATAAAAATATAGAATTTAACATAAAGAGATTGTATGAGTTTTGTAAATCCAAGGCTTATTTATTTGCTGGGACAGAAATTAAATGGATTTGTGATGATAAATTAGCTCTAGAAAATGATGTTCCAAATTTTGAAATTTTTAATTTTTCAAATGGTCTAGAAGATTATCTTAATAATGAAATTCAAAAATCATCATTTGTTAATACAGATTGCTTTTCAGGAAAAAAAGAAAAGGACAATAATAATAATTCGGTAGAGTGGTCTCTTAATTGGACTATTAACTCTAATGGATTTTTAAAATCATTTTGCAATACTGTTCCTACGCCTGATGGGGGTACTCATGAGATGGGTTTGAAAAGTGGTTTATTGAAAGCTTTAAAATCCCACTCAGATAGAATTGGTAATAAGAAAGCTTCATCAATAAATTCTGAAGACTTATCTAAATCTATGGTTTGTGTAATTTCTCTCTTTATACCTAATCCAAAATTTCAAGGACAAACAAAGGATAAACTTTCAAACGCTTCTGCCCAAAAATTTATTGAAAATGTTATCAAAGATAGATTCGAAAACTGGTTATCAAATTCTCCTCAACAAGCAGAGAAACTATTAGAATGGATAATAAGCTTTACTGAAGAAAGATTAAGACGAAAAAAAGAAAAAGAAACATCAAGAAAAAGCGCTATTAGAAAAATTAGGCTTCCTGGAAAACTTTCAGATTGTTCACAGGCTTCAAGAGATGGAACTGAATTATTTATTGTTGAGGGAGATAGTGCTGGTGGATCTGCAAAACAAGCCAGAGATAGAAATTTTCAAGCAATTCTGCCGCTAAGAGGTAAAATTCTAAATGTTGCTAATTCAAATCAAACTAAAATAAAAGAAAATCAACAAATAGCTGACTTAGTACTTGCATTAGGTTGTGGGCTCAGAGACTCATATAGTGAAAATGATTTAAGATACGATAAAATAATTATTATGACTGATGCTGATGTGGATGGTGCTCATATTGCATCTTTATTAATAACCTTTTTTCATGAGGAAATGCCTAAAATTATTTCAGATGGTAAATTATTTATAGCAGTACCCCCTCTTTATAAAATATCCCAAGGAGGTAAGGTATTATACGCCAGAGACGATGAGCACAGAGAAGCTTTAATTGATAAAAATTTCAATAGGTCTAATAAAATTGAGATCAATCGTTTCAAAGGACTTGGAGAAATGATGCCTAAGCAGTTAAAAGAAACAACTATGATACCAGGTAATAGAACCCTTTTAAGAGTAATGATACCCGAAGATAAAAAAAATATTACTCAAAAAACAATTTCTAATTTAATGGGAAATAAACCAGAGTTGAGATTTGAATTTATTAGAGAAAAAGCCAATTTAAGTAACAATTTTGTTTCATGATAATTAAAATTTGTTTTTTTTTGTTTTTTTTCATTATAAGATTTAAAAATATTTTTTTCATCGGAGACAATTATGCAAGAATTTAAAAAAGTAACCCTAGAGATAAATGATGACGTTGGTATCATGAGATTGAATGATCCAAAAGCAATGAATGCCGTTTCAAATGAAATGTTAGAAGGTTTATGGGATTGCTTAAATGCAGTTGAAGAAAAAGAATCAAATATTAAATGTTTAGTTTTCACAGGAGAAGGAAGAGGATTTTGCGCAGGAGCAAATTTAGCAGCAAGACCTGATAAATCAAATCATGGTAGACAAGATGCCGGTCAAAGATTGGAAACTGGTTATCATCCAATCTTGAGGAGGCTTAAAAACTTAAAGATCCCTCTCATAACTTCAATTAATGGACCGGCAGCAGGTGCAGGTATGTCTCTTGCTCTGATGGGTGATATGATTTTAGCTGGAAAATCAGCATTTTTTTTACAAGCATTTAGAAGAATAGGACTGGTCCCCGATGCTGGATCAACCTGGATTTTACCAAGATTAATTGGGATGGCTAGAGCAAAAGAACTTGCCGTTTTAGGAGAGAGATTAAGCGCTGAGAAAGCACTTGAATGGGGCCTAATTAACAGACTTTATGATGATAATCAATTACTCGAAGAAACAATAAAACTTGCCACAGAGCTATCTAAAGGACCTATGTCTCTTGGTCTTATTAGAAAAGCATTCTGGGATAGTTTTGATAATTCATACGAAGAGCAGCTCAACCTGGAGAGAGATCTTCAGTTTATTGCAGGTCAGTCTGATGACTTTAAGGAAGGTGTAAAAGCTTTTCTTGAAAAAAGAGATGCAAATTTTAGTGGGAATTAGATGTATCTTTATCAAAGTGAACTGAGGCATCTGCTTCTACTAAAGTAACAGATTCACCACATCCACATGCATCAGTTTGATTTGGATTATTAAAAACAAATCCTGAGTTAAGAGCAGATTGCTCATAATCCATTTCAGTTCCTATAAGAAATAGTATTGCTTTAGGGTCAATTACAAGCTTAATACCTTCAATTTCAATACATTCGTCATTATCGTTTACTTCATCAATATAGTCCATTGTATATGACATTCCAGCACAACCACTATTTTTCACCCCAAGCTTAATTATATTATTTGCCTCAGGAGAGTCTTTAAGAATGGACTTTAAATGCTCGACTGCACTTGGTGTTAGGCTTAATAATTTATTTTCAACATATTTCATTTTTAATACATATTAAGAGTTAGTCTAGCCTCTTCAGACATCAAACTCATATCCCATGGTGGGTCAAAAACCATTTCGACATTAACCTTCTCTACACCATGAACTTTTTTAATTGCAGATTCAACCCATCCAGGCATTTCTTCAGCAACTGGGCAACCAGGTGCAGTAAGTGTCATTTTAATTTCAACAATATTATTTTTAATAATATCAATATTATAAATCAATCCTAGCTCATAAATATCAACAGGTATTTCTGGATCAAATACTGTTTTAAGAGCATTAACTAAATCATCGTTACTTATTGATAATTTATTAGTATTGATTTCATCATTCTTAATAATTTTAGTGTCAATATTATTCATTTTTAAATTTTATAACTTTGTTTGTATTTAGTCAAAAAATGAAATCGCTTTATTTAAAGAATTTATAAAAATATCAATATCACTTTTATTTGTGTACATTCCTATAGATGCTCTTGCTGTTGATGATAAGTTAAAAAAATCGAGCAAGGGTTGAGTACAATGTTGACCAGCTCTAATTGCTACCCCCTCTTTATCAACTATTGTTGCAATATCATGAGGATGAGAACCGTCAACAGTAAATGAAACCATTGGACTTTTTAGATTTTCTTTACCATAAACTGTTACTTTTGGTAATTTGCTTATTTCATTATGAAAATATGTAGCAATCTCCTCTTCATAATAAAACAAGCCTTGTTTCTTTTTTTCAATGAAATAATCAATTGCCGCACCCAATCCTACTGCTTGAACAATATTTGGTGTACCAGCTTCAAATTTGGCAGGAGGTTTAGAATAAGTTACTCTATCTTTGAAAACTTCGTTAATCATCTCTCCACCACCCCGCCATGGATGCATTGTCTCCAAATGATCGTATTTTCCATATAAGACACCTACACCTGTGGGGCCATATAATTTATGACCTGAAAAAACATAATAATCACAATTTAAATCTTGAACATCAGTATCCAAGTGAGCTATTCCCTGGCATCCATCAACCAAAACTCTAATATTTTTATCATGTGCAACTTTTATTATTTCTTTTAAGGGTATTTCAGATCCTAAAACATTGGACATTTGCGTAATTGAAATTAGTTTTGTTTTATCTGAGATAGATTCTACAAAGTCTTCAACTTTGACAATTCCATTTTCATCACAATTTATCCATTTAATATTTACACCACATTTTTCTCTCAGAAAATGCCAAGGAACTATGTTTGAGTGATGTTCCATGACTGTTAAAATAATTTCATCTTCTTTTTTAAAAAAATCAAATGATAGAGATTGAGCTACCAAATTAATTGCATCGGTTGCGCCCATTGTAAAAATTATTTCATCTTCACTATTTGCATTAATGAAATTTTTTACCTTTCTTCTTGAATATTCGTATTGATCGGTTGCTAGATTAGACAAATAGTGAATTCCTCTATGTACATTAGAATATTCTTCTTCTTGGAATCTTTTCATCGAATTAATAACAGATAATGGCTTTTGCGCACTAGCTGCACTATCAAGATATACTAATTTTTTGTCATTTACTCTTTTTTTTAAAATTGGAAAGTCGTTACGTGTATTTTCTATATCATATCTCATTTGTACTTCTCTGGTAAAAAATTAATTAATGGTGAATCTTCTGAAATATACTCACTTATAATTCCTTGTAGTAAAATTTTTTCAGCTTCAAATTTATTCAAACCTCTAGAATTCAAATAGAAAATATGATCTTGGTTAAGAGATCCGATTGTAGTACCATGCTTACAAATGACATCATTATTATATATTTTCATTTCAGGTTTTGCATTCATTGATGCTTTTTCATCCAATAAAATAGCTCTGCAATCTTGATCAGCCCTACTATTTTTAATTTTGTTTTCAACATCAATCAAAGCCTGAAAAGAGGATTCTGTCTCTTTTCCTAAAATTGACCTCATACCAACGTCACTTTTGCAATTTGAACTTAAATGATTATTATGAACGAGAAAATCATCTTTAGAATTTTCATAGGGAATTGATACTGATTTAAACTGAGCAGAAGAATATTCGTCTATAAAAGAATTGAATACTTGAAATCTTGACTTATTCTTAGGTATTGACAAATTTTTTAGATTTATTTCGGAATTTCTACCTAAATTACTAAAAAAAGTCTCGGAGTGTATAGAAGAGGATTCATTCAATCTCGAAATTTTTACACTTGAGTTTTTTCCAATATTAATTTCAGTTATTTGATTTATAAATCCCAACCCACCTCTATTAAGAAATTGTATTTCAGCGTTAACGTTATTATATATGTTTATCAAGATTCTTGGAAAAGACATACCATGACCCTCGGACTTAATATCCACAATAATCGGTTTTTTGAGATCTTTTTTAATTGTTAAAACTTTAAACAAATTTGAGTATGATAGATTTAAGTTTACAACACCCTCGTCTTTTAAATATTTTAAAGGTTGTAAATAATGATTTTTATTTTTTTTAAAATAATCAATTTCATTGATTTCAAATTTGTCTAATTTATTTTTTTTAATTTTTATAGAAGTTTTACAAAGAGAAAATTCAATATTTCTAATATCATTTTTTAAATCATTATACTTCCATCTTTCAAATTTTTTTGAGGGAATACCAATATCCTTTAAATTTAAAAAGGCTTCCTCTCTTAATTGGGATAGAGATGATAAATCATCAAAAGATTTATCAAAATTTTTTATATTTAAAAAATTAGGCATTGTTGAATCTTTCATAGCCATTTTTATCAATTTCTTCAGCAAGCTCTGGTCCACCAGACTCAATAATTGATCCATTAATAAAGACATGGACAATATCAGGTTGTATTCTCTCTAATAATCTCTGATAATGAGTTATAATGAGCATACTATTTTTTTTACCTCTTGTAGAATTAACTGCATCTGCTACTATTTTAAATGCGTCAACATCAAGACCAGAGTCTGTTTCGTCTAGTATTGCAAGTGAGGGTTCCAACATCATTAATTGAAGAGCCTCATTTCTCTTTTTTTCTCCACCTGAAAATCCAACATTAAGTTGACGCTTTAAATATTCATCCGATATACCTAATAATTCTGCCTTTTCCTTTATGAGTTTGAGAAAATCTCCGGGCTTTAATGGATCTAAGCCGTTATATTGTCTGTTACTTTCTAAAGCAGTCTTAATAAAATTTATATTTGTGACTCCAGGAATTTCAACAGGATATTGGAAAGCCAAAAAAATTCCTTTATTAGCTCTTTCATTCGGAGAAAATTTTAAAAGATTTTCTCCAGAGAAAGATATTTTTCCATTTGTAATATCATATCCCTCTTTTCCAGCTAATACATTTGATAGTGTAGATTTTCCACAGCCATTTGGACCCATAAGGGCATGAACTTCTCCCTTATTAATATTTAAATTAAGATCTTTGATTATACATTTATCATCTACAGAAATGGATAAATTCTTGATTTTAAGAAAATTTTTCATTAACCAACGCTTCCTTCAAGGCTAACACTTAAAAGCCTTTGAGCTTCTACGGCAAATTCCATGGGAAGTTTTTGAAGGACATCTTTGCAAAAACCATTAACTATCAAGGATACTGCTTCTTCTTCATCTAAACCTCTTTGTCTACAATAAAATAACTGATCGTCGGAAATTTTCGAGGATGTTGCCTCATGTTCAACTATAGAGTTTATGTTCTTTGATTGAATATAAGGTATTGTATTTGCTGAACAATTATCAGTAAGAAGGAGCGAGTCACATTGTGTAAAATTCCTACTATTATTTGATTTAGGATGAATTGAAACCAATCCTCTGTATGTATTTGATGAATTACCGGTTGAAATACCTTTTGAAATTATTCGACTAGAAGTATTTTTACCTAAATGTATCATTTTAGTTCCGCTATCAACTTGCTGAAAATTATTTGAGACAGCAATTGAATAAAACTCTCCTGATGAATTATCACCCTTTAAAACACAACTTGGATATTTCCATGTTATAGCTGAACCAGTTTCGACTTGAGTCCAAGAGATTTTGGAATTATTACCCCTACAATCACCTCTCTTAGTAACAAAATTATAAACCCCCCCTTTCCCATTTTCATCTCCAGGGTACCAATTTTGAACAGTTGAGTATTTTATTTCTGCTCCCTCTAAAGCAACTAGCTCTACAACTGCAGCATGAAGTTGATGCTCATCTCGCATTGGTGCAGTACACCCCTCAAGATAACTTACATATGAGTCTTTATCTGCAATGACTAACGTTCTCTCAAATTGGCCAGTTCCTGCAGCATTAATTCTAAAATATGTTGATAACTCCATTGGACATTTTACTCCAGGGGGAATGTAAACAAAGCTTCCATCTGAAAAAACTGCTGAATTAAGTGCTGCAAAGTAATTATCTGTTCTTGGTATTACAGTTCCAAGATATTTTCTAATTAAATCCGGATATTCTATTACTGCCTCCGAAAAAGAACAAAAAATGATACCGTCCTCTTTAAGCTTTTCTTTGAAAGTCGTTCCAACAGAAACACTGTCAAAGACAGCATCAACAGCTACACCAGCAAGCCACTCTTGTTCTTTTAAAGGTATGCCAAGTTTATTATATGTTTCTAGCAATTTAGGATCAACATCATCTAGACTTTCAATTTTTTCTGTTTTTTTCGGAGCTGCATAATAATAAGAATCCTGATAATCAATGGCTGGATATCTTACACTTGACCAATTAGGCTCCTTCATAGTTAGCCATTTTTTGTAAGCAGCAAGTCTCCAATCTAGAAGCCATTTTGGTTCATTTTTCTTATTCGATATAAACTTAACAATTTCCTCATTAAGACCTTTTGGAGCAAAGTCTGAGTCAATTTCAGTTTCAAAGCCATACTCATAAGGATCTTTAAAATCATTTTCAGTTAATTTCTCTTGGTTATCTGACACTTTTTACTCCAATACTGTTTTATTAAAAATATCTTCAAAAAAATTTAAAAGATTAGTTATATGACTTTTTTTTGTTGCCCATCCAAGGCTAACTCTTATTGCATTACTAGAAATTTTATCATCAATATTCATAGCCTCTAATACATGACTCTTTTTTACTTTTCCAGAACTACATGCTGATCCTGAACTGACTGAATAACCAGCCAAATCTAATTTCATTAACATTGTATCGGCCTTAATATCCGGAAATGCAAAAAGTGAAGTATTTGGTATTCTTTGTGAATTACGTCCAAAAATAAAACCGCCAAAACTCTCAATATTTTTTTCTAAAATATTTATATATTCTTTTAATTTTTGGTTTTCAAAGTAAATTTCGTCAATTAATTTAGCGCATTCACCAAAAGCTGTTATACCAATTAAATTTTCAGTTCCGCCTCTTAACCCAAATTCTTGACCGCCTCCTAATGTTAAAGGAATAATTTTTTTTATGTCTTCGTTTATAATTAATGCACCAGAACCAGAAAAAGCTCCTATTTTATGCGCTGAAAGTGCCATAAAATGAATGTCTAATTCATCAAAATTAATTTTTATTTTTCCATATGCTTGAACGGCATCACAAAATAGATAACTGTTATATTTTCTAACAATCTCTGATATTTTTTTTATAGGCTGAATAATTCCAGTTTCGTTATTTGCAAACATTATACAAACAAGGGCAGGCCCTTTTTTAAGCATAGATTCCAATTTATTTAGATTAATTATTCCATTATTATCGACCTCTAAAATTTCAATAATAGATTCTGTCTTTTTTGCTGACTCAAAAACCGCTACATGTTCAGTAGAATTTATTATTATTCTTCCGTTATTTTGATTTAATGCAATATCAATTGCTTCGGTACCACCGCTAGTAAAAATGACATTATTTTCACAAGTATTTAATGAATTTGCTATATGGTTCCTTGAAATTTCAATTAAATCTCTCGAAGATCTTCCCTCTTCATGTATTGAAGAGGGGTTACCATAAGTCTTGTTAATACTTTCAAGTAGATTAAAAGCTTCTTTTCTTACTAAGGATGAAGCGTTATAATCAAAATATATTCTTTCAGTTTCCATAATTTAATAATCAAATGCTCTTGGTGGAGAGGACCTACCAAGAACATTACCTTTAATAATATCCATAAGAGAAATTTGACCTAAAAATAATTCAATATGCCTACTTAACTCATCCCACAAGTCATGAGTCATACACCTACCAGATACTCCGGTACAAGATCCTGACTTTGAAACACACCCTTTTGCTTCCATCTTTCCTTCAACAATATTAACAATATCTGCAATCATAATTTTTTCTGGACTCGCTGCTAATTTATATCCACCATTAGGTCCTCTAACACCAATAACTAAACCTTCTCTTTTCAGTTTAAGTAGTATTTGTTCTAAATAAGTCGATGAGATATTTTGTCTCACAGCGATATGAGATATTTTCACATACCCCTTATCACCTTCCATAGCTAAATCCGTTAAGGCTAAAACCGCATACCTTCCTTTAGTTGTTAATTTCATCGCTACACCTATTTTTTTTTAAATTCTTATGCATCAATCCTATCAATGTGATAGAAGACAATTTAAGTAATTTTGAGTTTTTAATATATTTTCCGAGTATTTTTGTCAAGAACAAGGAAAAAACTAATATTTTACTATATTATAGAGAAACTAAAAGGGTCAGAAATAAAATGCCAGAAGTAATATACAGCGGACCAGATGGTCGACTAGAGGGAAGAATACACACAGTTGAGGGAAGAAGATCACCTGTTGCACTTATTTTACATCCATTGCCTCAATTTGGTGGCAACATGAATAATCCAATTATCTACCACTTATATCAAACTTTTCTTAAAAGAGGTTTTTCAGTGTTAAGATTTAATTTTAGATCAGTTGGAAAGAGTCAAGGAAGCTTTGATCAAGGAATTGGCGAATTATCCGATGCTGCTGCATCCTTAGATTGGTTACAGTCACAAGTTCCAGACTCAAGAGGTTGCTGGGTTGCTGGATATTCTTTTGGAGCTTGGATAGCTATGCAGTTGTTAATGAGAAGACCTGAAATTGAGGGTTTCATTTCTATTGCACCTCCTGCAAATATGTACGACTTTAACTTTCTTGCACCGTGCCCATCATCGGGAATTATAATTCATGGACAAGAAGATAAAGTTGTTCCAGAAGAAGATGTTCAAAGATTAACTGAAAAACTTCAAGCACAAAAAAATATTGAAGTTGAGTATGAAAGCATTCCTAGAGCCAATCATTTTTTTGAAAAAGAGCATGATATCTTAGTTAATAAAGTTAATGATTATCTTGATACACGTTTAGTTAGTTCTGATTTTGATATAGGTTAAATTAAAAGGCTAGAAAATGTATAAATATAAATCAGAGTTTCTAAAATTTATAAATGAAAGAGGTTACTTAAATCAAGTTAGCGACTCTGAAAATTTAGATAGTGCTTTTCATAACAAAAAGGTTACCGCATATATCGGTTTTGATTGTACAGCTCCAAGTTTACATATTGGGTCTTTGATACAAATAATGTTATTAAGACATTTTCAAAATTTTGGTCATAATCCAATAATATTAGTTGGTGGAGGTACTAGTAAAGTTGGCGATCCCTCATTAAAAGATAAATCAAGGACCCTATTATCAGAGGAAGATATCAATGAAAACCTTCAGGGTATTAAAAAAACCTTCGGAAGATTTATTGATCTCAAAAAAAAAGGAACAAAAATAGTTAATAATGATGATTGGCTTGGAAAGTTAAATTACATTGATTTTTTAAGAAAAGTTGGAAGTAATTTTTCTGTTAATAGAATGCTCTCCTTTGATTCAGTAAAGCTTCGGTTAGAGAGAGAACAACCATTATCATTTCTTGAGTTTAATTATATGATTATGCAAGGATATGATTTTTATGAATTGAACAAAAGATATAAATGTATTTTACAAATGGGTGGCTCTGACCAATGGGGTAATATCGTTTGCGGTATTGATTTAGCTAGACGTTTATCTGGGGCAACTTTATATGGTCTTACAACACCTCTTTTAACAACTTCATCTGGGCAAAAAATGGGTAAAACTGAAAATGGAGCAATTTGGCTTAATTTTGAAGAGAATAAAAAAGAATTTTCAACTCACCCACGTGATTTTTGGAACTACTGGAGAGATAAAACAGAGAACGATCTAGTAGGTAAGTGGATGAGGCTATTTACTGATTTATCACTAGATGAAATAAAAGAATATGAAAATCTAGAAGGTGAAGACGTTGAAAAAGCTAAAGAAATTTTAGCTACTAAAATTACAGAAATTGTTCATGGAAAAGAATCAGATTGGAATAGTAATGAAGTGTACAATATTTCCAAAGAATTAGTTAATAACGGTATAGGTTTATTAAGTTTTTTATCTCCAGAATTTCTTAACCTTACAAAATCAAATAGTGAATCTAGAAGATTCGTTAAATCACAAGCCATAAAAATTAATGGAAAAACAATATCTGATGAAAAATATACTTTGGATCTATCTGATTTTAATCAAGATAAAGATATTGAAATATCTCTAGGTAAAAAGAAAAAAATTATCGTAAGAATTGAAAAATAATTTAGAAAATTCTTTGCAATATTCCTGGTGTTAAAATTGAAAGAGGATTACTTTGAATATTAATTGATCCATTTTTATCTTCATAAATCTTATACTTAATACCTATTAAACCATCTCCCTTATTATCACCTTTAAAAAGATCTCCTATAATAGGAATTTTTGATGGAGCCATATTAATACCTGCTAAAGGTACAAGTGTTCCTTCGATATTTGTTGGTTCTGAAAATCCATAAATTCCAGAAATTGACATTCCAAGAGAGTTATCAAAAATTGGTATATCGCTTTTTGCTCTAATTACACCATCATCAATAAAAATACCTTTTGAATTAATATTTATTTTCGCGGAGGCTGAATTAAATTCTATTCCTGAATTATTATCAAAGGTTAAATTAGGTATAGATATGTCTAAGAGCTTTGCAAAAATTGGGAGCTTTAAAATAGAAAATCCTCCAACATTTAAATCGCCTGAAAAAGTTTCAAGACCATCTAAATCTTTAATAATAGCCTTGTAATGAATTGGGCCACCAATTAAATTTACATTTAATCCTAAAACATCAATTAAACTCTCAAAATTCTTTGTAAATAATTTTATTTCTTTTATGTTTTTTTGTTCTGATAACTCGCCAAAAATTATAGATTCGCTATTTAAAAAAATGTTTAAGGATAGATCGGTAAGTTTATTTAGCTTTTTATTGTAAAAAAATTGTGCATTTTTAAAATTGAGTTTTGATTTTGATCTTAACTCATCAAAAAAAATATTAATTATAATGTTTTCGAAATTATCTGAGAAATTATTAGCATTTAGGAGGTTTGATAAACCATCTCTGCCTATGCTTAAAATATCGCCTAGTACTGATAATTCTAATGAGGATGAGAGAGTATTGTTATATTTAAATGAAAAGTTATTAGAGATAGTATCCTTTGATGAATAAGATCTAAATTTTTCTATACTAATATTTGCAATCTTATTACTTTTAAATTTAAAATTTCCATTTACCTCTATTAAAGAACCTTCAATTTTAAAATCATAAAAATTAATTTCTTTATTAGAAAAATTTATATTGCTTTTTAAAAACATTGGTGAAAATTTCGGTTTGGCCCAATCTAGAACATAAGATTCTATTTTTGTATTTCTAAAATCAATAAATAAATCTCCTTTCCTTAAATCAAAAGAATTTCCTATAAAATTTGTCTCAATATTAGCTGTTCCTGAAAATTTAAAATTATCACCAGTAAAACTATTAATCATTTTTTCGTTAATGGATCCTGATAATGATATTAATGTAGAATTATCCTTTTTCTTGAAATCCTGTTCCAATATCAAATTCAAAATCTGACTACTAAAATTTATTTTACCAACTATATCCAAACCGTCATTTGTAAGGTTTATTGATAATAAATTACTTTCAAAATCTCTTGAAAAAATATCATTAACGCTAACATCAGTTAGATTTGTACTTGAATTAATAATAAATTCTTCAAATCCCAATTTGGATTTTAATGGAAAATTAAATTGAACTTTTACCTCAGAATTAGCAGAAATATTTTCAAGTTTTAAAGGAACAAATCTTTTAAAGTTTCTTGGATGTTGATAGATAAAAATCATTATATCATCAATGGAACCTTTTGCATTAATTAAAATTTCTGCAGGACCATGTTTTTTTGTGATCTCTTTTGCGATAAATTTACTATTAAAAATATCTATTGATTGATGATTTTTTCCTATAACCTGACCTTTTTCCAGACTAACCTTAAAAGATTGTCCATCTAAAATTGCATTGCCTGATGAATTATAAATAGAATCCATTTCCTTAAGAAATGAGATAGTCATTTTGCTAAAGTTAAATTTTAAATTTATGTTTTTCTTATCAAGTTTTTTTGAAATTTTAAAAGAATCTAATGGAATATCAGCCTTTAAAGATAAGTCATTAATTACCCCATTTGATAAATTTTTCTGAACCCAATTTTTTGCGCCGTTTGCAATATTTGCGGGCCAAAGACTTTTTACTAAAGATACGGGTATGAATGATCCCGATGCATTAATTTCTAATTGACTTGAATTAATTTTTCCATTTGTTTTAATAATTATTGAATCATATTTTTTGATAGACTGAATATTTTTATCAATTAAACGAGATGAGAAAGAATAATTATTTTTGAAACTTACAGCATCATTCAAATTTTTTTTAGCTTTTGATGATAGTAAATATTTTTTTTTATCTTTATTATTAATTAAATCTATTTTTATTTTTGCATTTATAGTTTTTCGTTCATTATCAAGGTATAAAATTGCTTCTGAAAAATTATTTTCATAGTCATCAAATTTACCTATCAAAAGAGGTTTTATAAGAAATTCTATTGGTGTTATATTGATGAAAGAAACTGAAAGTTGTAAGAGAAAAAAAGAAACAGCAAAAATAAATAATCCAAATATACTTGAGGATAATTTTATTATATTTTGATAAATTAAAAACATTTTAAATAAGTAGGAACGCTAATGACAACAGAATTAAAAATTAACGATAATATACCAAATTTTACTCTCCCTTTAAGTGACGACAGCTTATTTAATTCTGAAGAATTAAAAAAGAAATTATATATTATTTATTTCTATCCAAAAGATAATACACCAGGTTGCACTAATGAAGCTAAAGATTTTAGTTCTTTAAAGGAAGATTTTGATGAAATAGGTGCTGAGATAATTGGAATTTCAAAAGACTCTATTAAAAAACATAAAAATTTCATTGAAAAACAAGGTCTTAAAATTAAACTGGCTTCAGACGAAGAAGCCAATGTTACAGAAAGTTTTGGTGTTTGGGTTGAAAAAAAAATGTATGGCCGAACATATATGGGAATTGAAAGATCAACATTTATAGTATCAGCTGAAAAAAAAATATTAGAAATTTATAGAAAGGTAAAAGTTAAAAACCACGCAAATCTTGTCTTAGAAAGAGCTAAAGAGCTAATCTAAAACCTTTTTTGAAAGAGCGGCTCCTAAAAAAAGGTCCAAATCTCCATTCAAAACATTTTGTGGATTAGTATCTTCTACTTCAGTTCTTAAATCTTTTACAAGTTGGTAAGGTTGAAGAACATATGATCTTATTTGGTGACCCCAACCAATTTCTGACCTACTATCTAATTGTTCTTGAGAGACCTCTTCTTTTTTTTGTAATTCAACCTCATACAATCTGGCTTTAAGCATTAACCATGCAGTAGCTTTGTTTTTATGTTGTGATCTTTCAGCCTGACATTGGACAGCAATTTTAGATGGCATATGTGTTATCCTAACTGCACTATCTGTAGTATTGACATGCTGACCTCCTGCCCCAGATGATCTGAACGTATCAATTCTACAATCAGTCTCCTTTAAATCTATTTCTATATTATCATCAACAACAGGATAAACCCAAACACTTGCAAAACTTGTATGTCTTCTTTTTTGAGAGTCAAATGGAGATATTCTAACCAACCTATGAATACCAGATTCTGTCTTAAGCCATCCATATGCATTATTTCCATTAATTTTAATAGTTGCACTCTTTAATCCAGCTTCTTCTCCAAGATTTTTTTCTACTAAATCAATCGAGTAACCTTTATTCTCTGCCCACCTTGTGTACATTCTTAATAACATTTCGGCCCAATCTTGACTTTCGGTACCTCCGGCACCAGGGTGAATCTCAAGATAAGTTGAATTTTTATCAGCCTCACCAGATAGCATAACTTCAAGACAACTAATTTTAGCTTTTTGTAAAATTGAGTTTAGATTTTCTATTTCTTCATTAATGATAGTTTCGTCTTTTTCTTTTTCAGCCAATTCAATCATTAAGGTAGAATCGTTCAGACTTTCCTCTATTGACAGAAAATTTTGAATTGCCTCTTCGATGTTAGACCTCTCCCTCATTATTACCTGAGGATTATCATTTTCTTTCCAAAAATTATCTGAATCTATAATTGAATTTAATTCTTCAAGCCTTTTGTTAGATGCACCCCAGTCAAAGATGCCCCCTTAAAAGAGAAATACACTCTTCAATTTCATCGACTATTTTTTGAATTTCATTTTTCATTAAAGCTTACATTACTTATAATTTTCGTTAATTGCATCAACAAATTTATTAGCCACATTTGACTGCCAATTTTTACTCCTTAGATTATTTCTATCTTTATCATTAGTTAAAAAACCCAATTCAACAAGTACACTTGGATAGTTTGGTGACTTTAAAACAGCAAAACCTGCATATCTATGCGGTCTTTTTAATAATTCTGATTTTTCTTTAACTTTATTAACCAAAATTTCAGCAAATTCAAAAGATGATTGATTGACTTTTTCAAAAGCTTTTTTGATTTGGTGATCCTGAATTAAATTTCTATCTTGAGTAAGATTTATACCTATTAAGCCCTTTCTTGAAAAAACCAAACCTTTGTTTTCTAAATTTGCAACTTTTTCAGCCTCTN
Source organism: Rhodobiaceae bacterium (assembly GCA_002723035.1). Classification (GTDB taxonomy): domain Bacteria; phylum Pseudomonadota; class Alphaproteobacteria; order MED-G09; family MED-G09; genus MED-G09. The sequence continues at coordinate 26,850 of PBNH01000015.1, forward strand.
TATCCATTTTCTTCTCTGATAANGTATAAACTGAAAAACCNCTTACAGAGNCTTTTTTTGAAGCATCNGCATGAATTGATATAAATAAATCNGNACCTTTTTTNTTAGCAAANTCNACTCTTTCTNTAAGNTCNATNAATTNATCNNTNTCTCTGGTNANAAAAACACGATATCCATNATNTATTAANTTTTTTCTTAAAGTTTTAGAAAAATTAAGNACCACNTCTTTTTCATTNAATTTACCTTGAAAAGANGTACCTGGGTCCTTTCCNCCGTGCCCTGGNTCAATAACTATAGTTTTTCTTTTTTTTGATGATTTNAATTNTTTANAAGACTTTTTTTTGGTTTCNTTTTTANAATATAAATTANCTTTANATNTTTCTAACTCAATATATAACATCCTTTTTTTGCCNCTACTTGGCTTTANTAATTTTGTTTTTATTTTCTTNAGNGGTTTATTAAGATCAAAAACAATACGAGATATNTCNTTACTAAATGANCCGAATCTAACNTNTTTTACAATTCCTTTNTTTGGTGGTAATGAAAAATCATNAGAAAAATTAATATTTGCTAAATCNACAACCAATCTNCTNGGGTTTTTTANAGAAAATACCTCATANTTAACAGGTTTATCACTTTCAAATATTACTCTTACACCCTCAGAANTGTTTATTATTCTTAGTTTTGATATTTCAGATAATTCANTTGATAGTAAATTTGATGCATTAAAAANAATAAAAAATNATAATAANATTTTAAATATTTTTTTNTNAGATNNCATTTGTTTTTTAATTATTTTGAATACTTCCTTGCCAAAGCTATNAAATGAAATGTAAAAGTAAACANGATATTAAATTTAACCTAATTATATNTATAAATCTAATTTAATTTTANATTAGGTAATTAAAAAATTATTAAATANTANTTGGTGTTTACNAAGACCAAATACATAAAGAAAATTAACAATCTGGGGAANGTAAAAAATAAAATGCTAAATTTTAATATAAAAAATAATAGATTTATTTTAGCNNCAGATTTTGGAGAGAAANTTTATGACAAATCAAATTTTAATAGATGCAGCCCACCAAGAAGANGTAAGGGTTGCNGTTACAAAAAACAATCGNTTGGAGGAATATGATTTTGAGTTTGACTCAAGGCGTCCAATACGNGGAAATATTTATTTAGCAAAAGTTACAAGAGTAGAGCCATCACTTCAAGCNGCNTTCGTTGATTATGGTGGNAATAGAAANGGTTTTCTTCCTTTTNCAGAANTTCATCCAGATTATTATCAAATTCCNGTAGCAGATAAAGAAGCNATTNTTGAAAAAAATGCATCGGAACTTAACAATGATGANACTGATGAAGAGATTANGGAAAATTTAAATGATNCTTCTCATGTTGAAGATCTAGGCGGTGATGATCTNGANGAAATTGAAATAATAAATAAAAAAAGAAATAAANATTTAATAAAAAATTATAAAATTCAAGAAGTTATTAANAAAAATCAAATTCTTCTTATTCAAGTTTCNAAGGAAGAAAGAGGAANTAAAGGAGCNGCAATTACAACCTANACNTCAATTCCTGGAAGATATTGTGTTTTTATGCCAAATAGCACATCTGGAGGAGGTGTTAGTAGGAGAATTAANAATCCAAAAGAGAGAAAGAAACTAAAAAATACATTAGATAAGCTGAATGTTCCTGAAAAAATGGGTTTAATAATTAGAACAGCGGGTGCAAAAACCACATCTACNGAGATTAAAAGAGATTATAANTATCTTACAAAAACTTGGGATAAAATAAAAGAAAATACACTTTCATCAAATGCTCCTTCATTAATTTATGANGATGGAGGTGTTATACAAAGATCCCTNAGGGACCTTTATTCAAAAGAGATTGANAATGTCTTTATTGAAGGGAAGGAAACATATAAAACNGCNAAAAACTTTATGAAACTNCTNATGCCNAGTCATGCAGTAAAGGTAAAAGAATGGAAAGAAGNCTCGCCAATTTTTCAAAAAAATAATATCGAGCAACAATTATCNTCAATNTATGCTGATGAAGTATTTCTATCATCTGGNGGATCATTAGTNTTGAATCAAACTGAAGCTTTGGTAGCAATTGATGTNAATTCAGGTAGTTCAACAAAATATCATAACATTGAAGANACNGCTTTAAAAACNAATCTTGAAGCGGCTGANGAAATTGCAAGACAGCTTAGATTAAGAGATATGGCTGGATTGGTGGTTATAGATTTTATCGATATGGAAAAATTTGNTAATAGAAGATCTATTGAAAAAAAANTAAAAGAGNCTTTAAAATCTGATAGNTCAAAAATTCAAGTTGGAAAAATAAGTAGTTTTGGNCTTTTAGAAATGTCNAGGCAAAGAATAAGGTCTAGTATAAAAGAANGCGTCTATAGCCCCTGCTCCAATTGTGATGGCACAGGACTTATTCGCTCNATAGANTCTAGATCACTTGAGTTNTTAAGGACAATTAGTGAAATAAGTATTAGAGAAAATATNAAAAAAATTGATGCTGAAATTCCTAATGAAATATTAAATTATTTAGTAAATCAAAAACGAAACCTTCTAATAGATCTTGAAANTAATAAGGATNCTTCAATAAGTTTTTATGGAAATNNTCTTCTCAGAGGGAATGAGAATAAAATTAGAGCTTTTGATTTAAATAATAATGAAATAAATCTTGATAAGATTATTAAAAANAATGACTCNATTGAAAATAAAAATGANTCAAAACAAAACAAAAAAAGAAAAAAANGTAAAAATAATAAATCAAATAAATTAGATAATGATAGTACAAATAAAATAAACAATAAAAATAAAGANAGTAATANNACTNNATCAAAAAATATNAAGAAGTCANATCAAGATAGTGTTAATGAAAAAAAATCAATAAGAAAAAAATCATCTAAAAACAAANAAAATACTGNAAATGTAAAAAAATCAAAAAAAGATGATAATAAAATTGAGAAAATCAANGATGAAAATAAANTNCCNNNAANAGAGGGTCTAAAAAAACANCAAGANGATGAAATNCCAAAAAATGNAAATCATATTGGTGCGCCNATTAANGGAGATGAAAAAAAAGAAAAGCCAAAGTCNGGTTGGTGGAATAAAGNTTAAAATAATTAATTTTTTGTAATTTTNATTTACTACTTTTTAATAATAAACTTNAAGNATGTATTATAAAAACTCAGGTTNATANTATGTTAATTTTTTTCAGAAAAAATAAATTTAATAAAATTGTCTTACTTTTTATTTTAATATTTTTTAGTAATACTANTAAAGCAAATATTATTAGAGATGCTGAAATAGAAAATTTCNTAACTGANATGGCAAATCCAATTTTTGAAGCTGCAAATCTTAATTTAAATTCTGTTGATATTTATATATTTAATNACAAAGCTNTAAATGCNTTTGTAGCATGCGGCCAAAAAGTATTTATAAANACAGGNTTAATCCAATCATTTGAAGATCCNTCTATGCTTAGNGGTGTTTTAGCTCATGAAACTGGACATATAGCTGGTGGGCATTTAGCTCGNTCNGATAAAGCTNTGGAAAAAGCNCAAACGCCAATGATTGTTGGNCTTTTACTTGGAATTNGTGCNGCAATTGCTGGAGAAAGNGATGCAGCACAAGCATTACTTCTTGGAAGTCAACAAATAGCAAAGGGAATGGTAGCTAAGTACTCAAGAGGTCAAGAATCAGCAGCTGATCAAGCTGCATTTCATTATTTAGAAAAAATAGAAAAATCTTCTACTGGAATGTTGGAAGTTCTCTATAGCTTTGCTAATCAAGAAGCTCTCAGTCCGCGTCAACAAAGAATAAGAGTTAGAAGTCACCCTGTTTCTAGAGATAGAATTAGATCTTTGGAAGAAAAAGTTAAAAAATCTAAATTTATTAATAATAAGGATGAAGATGAATTAATATTTAAATATAAAATGATTCAAGCAAAATTAGATGGCTTCTTAAATAATGCTAGTGATATTGTAAAAAAAGGAAAAGATAACTCTGATCATTCCAAATATGCCTTAGCAGTTGGTCTTTATAGACAAGCATTATTAGATGACTCCTTAACCGTTCTTGATGAATTGATTTTAAAATATCCAAAAAACGCATGGTATTACGAATTAAAGGGCCAAATATTATATGAGTCTGGAAAAATTGAAGACTCTATAAAACCTTATACAATAGCTCTAGAGCTTAAAGAAAAAGAACCTCTTTTAATGGTCGGATTAGCAACAGCATTAAATGCTCGTGGAAACAAAGGTGATGCAAAAAAAGCAATTAATCTTTTAAAAGAGTCCTTGAAGTATGACAAAAAAAACTCACAAACTTGGTATCAATTAGCTATTTCTTATTCTGATATAAATAATATAGGAATGGCAGAATTATCATCTGCTGAAAGACATTTTATTACAGGTAATACAAAAATGGCATCATTTCATGCAAAAAAATCTCTAAAATATTTTAATAATTCTGATATTTTTAAACTGAGAGCGCAAGATATTTTAATCGATGCAGAAAATAAAGCAAAATGGAAGAGAAGATGTCCGGTTTAATTAACAAAACAAAAAAAAGTTTACCCTATTTAGCGATAGTCTTGATTATCCTAAATTTATTTTTTTTCTTCTCAAGTAATCAACAAAATACACTTGATGAAAATAAAATCGTAAAAATTCTCTCAGAAAATAAAAATATTCTGCCAAGAATTATAGACAAACTTAAAGTGATTGAAGAACAAAATAATAAAAGAAATATCTCTCTTTATTATGAAGATTTAATTAGAAATGATTACCTTTTCTTAGGAAACAAAAATGGTAAAGATATAATTATTGAATTTTTCGATTATAACTGCGGGTATTGTAAAAGAAGTTTTCCTGAAATTATTGAACTCGTTTCAGAAAACAAAAATATCAAAGTTATATTAAAAGAGCTTCCAGTTTTAGGAGAAAGCTCAATTTTAGCATCAAAAGCATCTATTGCGTCACAGAAACAAGAAAAATACTTTGAATTTCATCAGGAATTAATCAATTTTTCTGGTTTAATATCTTTATCTGATATTAAAAAAATTTCAAAAGAACTTGGAATTAACTACGAACAACTTCAAAAAGATATGAATAGTAATGAGACTATATTATTAATTAATGAGAGCTACAGACTAGCCGACCTTATTGGTGTAAGAGGAACCCCAGCATTTATTATTAATAATAATTTGATACCCGGGGCAATCGGAAAAAATGAAATGTTGAGATTTTTAAATAGATGAAGAAAATTATATATATATTGAACGGTCCAAACCTAAATTTACTGGGTGAAAGAGAGCCTGAAATTTATGGCTCTGAATCTATTGATGATATTCAAAAACTTACCGAGCAGTATGCTAAATCAAAAAATACAGACGTTATTTTTAAACAAACAAATCATGAGGGTGAGCTTATTGAAATGATTCATGATGCAAGAAAAAAATCAGATGGGCTTATAATAAATCCAGCTGGTTATACCCATACATCTGTTGCTATATATGATGCATTATTATCTTTGGAAATACCTATTATTGAAGTCCATATATCAAATATTTATAAACGAGAGAAATTTAGACATTCTTCTTACGTTTCAATGGCAGCAAATAGTGTTATTAGCGGTTTCGGTATAGATGGTTATATTTTTGCATTAGAAAGTATGTTAAAAAATATTAAAAATTAAATATTTTAAGAGAGGTGAATATGACTGATTTTGACAAAGATTTAATTATTTCATTATCTAAGTTATTGGAAGAAACAGGCCTAAGTGAAATAGAAATTGAAAATAAAGATGTAGGAAGAATAAAAGTTGCTAAAAATTCATTTAATTCAAATATTTTAAATCCTTCTCCAAATAACATAAATGATAATTTAGTAGCTAAAAAAGAAGATAGCAGTGAACAAAAAGATTTATCTAATGCAATTAGTTCACCTATGGTAGGAACAATTTATTTAAAACCTGATCCAGAATCTGAGCCTTTTGTAAATGAAGGCGATAAAGTAAAAAAAGGCGATACTTTGTTGATAATTGAGGCAATGAAAACTATGAATAATATTCCTGCCGATAAAGATGGGGTGATAAAAAAAGTTTTGGTTAAAAATGAACAACCAATTCAATTTGGAGACCCTCTAGTGATTATTGAATAACATGTTTGAAAAAATATTAATTGCTAATAGAGGTGAAATTGCAGTAAGAATTCTCAGAGCATGCAAGGATCTTGGAATTCAAACGGTATCAGTTTATTCTACTGCAGATAAAGATGCTATGCATGTAAAAATGGCTGATGAAAGTGTTTGTATTGGACCACCTCAATCAAAAGAGTCTTATCTTAATATACCATCAATAATCGCCGCATGCGAAGTTTCGGGTGCTGAAGCAGTACATCCAGGATATGGTTTTTTATCAGAAAATGCTAGCTTTGTTGAAAAATTAAGTGCACATAATATTTATTTCATTGGCCCAAAAGCTGATCATATCAAAACTATGGGTGATAAAATACTCGCTAAAAAAACAGCCGAGAAATATGGATTACCTGTAATTCCTGGATCAAATGGTGAAGTTAAAAATCATGAAGATGCAAAATCTATAGCAAAAAGTATTGGCTATCCAATTATTATAAAAGCTTCTGCTGGAGGTGGTGGAAGAGGAATGGTTGTTGTTTATAATGAAAAAGACATTGAGGACTCAATAAAAAAAGCAAAAACTGAAGCAGATAAGTCATTTGACAATGATACTGTTTATATAGAAAAATATCTCAAAAATCCTAAACATATTGAAATACAAATAATTGGAGATAACTTTGGGAATATGATCCATTTGGGTGAACGGGATTGTTCAATGCAAAGAAGAAATCAGAAATTATTAGAAGAAACACCATCTAAAATAATTGACCAAAATACAAGGGACTACATCGGAAATTTAACCGTAGAAGCTCTCAAAAAAATAAAATATAGTGGCGCTGGAACTGTTGAATATTTATATGAAAACAATGAATTTTATTTCATGGAGATGAATACAAGGCTTCAAGTTGAGCATCCTGTTACCGAAGAAATAACAAAATTTGATCTTGTAAAGGAACAAATAAGAATAGCATATAACTCAAAAATATCAAAAAATCAGAATGGAATTAAGTTTAACGGTCATTCAATTGAATGTAGAATAAATGCTGAAGATCCTGTTTCATTCATGCCAAGTCCTGGTAAAATTATTAATTTTCATGCACCTGGTGGTCCTGGTGTAAGAGTAGACTCAGGTTGTTACAGTGGAATAACAATTCCACCTTACTATGATAGCATGATAGCAAAATTAATAATTTATGGAGAAGATAGAGATACCTGTATTGCAAGATTGGAAAGAGCTCTTGGAGAGTTTGTTGTTGAAGGCATTAAAACTACTATCCCTTTCTATCAAGAAATTCTTAAAGAAGAAGAATTTTTAAATGGTAATTACGATATACATTGGGTAGAAAATTACATGGAAAATAAAAAGTAATTTTTTATTTATTATCATCGACAGAAAACAATGCTTCCCCAACAAGACCTATCAAATCAACTGATCCTTGAGTAAATAAAATCTCATCCCCACTTTCTAAATAAATATCATTTCCACCTGGTTCAATTGAAATATAGTTTCCACCTAATAAACCATCAGTTGTTATTTTTGCAGAACTATCATCTGGTATTTGAATACGAGAATCGATGGACATTAATACTCTAGCCTGAAAAGTTATGTTATCTAGTTCTTGACTTGAGACAGTTCCAATTTTAATTCCAGACATTCTTATATCTGAACCTAATTTTATACCATCAATTCTATTAAAAACCGCTGAAACATTGTATTTTCCATCATCATTTAATCTCATCGACTGAAATCCAAAAAATAAAAATATTAGTGTAAAAATAATTACTACTGCCCCAATTAATGCTTCGAATGTATTTGATTTCATTGCTTGCTCTCCGGTGACCAAGATTCATAGCTTTTATTATTTTTTTTACTATCTGAGTTTTTAGGCGTATAAAAATTTTCAGTTCCAGTATTATTCATTTCATGATCTTTATACCACGATTTTTTCTTTTTTTCATCTTTAGGAATTTCATTAGTTCTAGAATGTATCCAGTCATGCCAATCAGCATTAATTTTCGAAGCATCAATTTGACCGTTATAAATCACCCAACGATTTAAACCATTTTTCTTATTAAGATAATATTTATTTCCGTCCGCATCAGTTCCAACAAGTTTACCATTTAATAATGTATATATTCTTGTACCAAACGTTTGGCTGCTCCACCATGTAAAAATTTCTAAAAAAAAGTTTTTCATTTTATAATTTTCTTATTAATCATCATCTTCTTTTATACTAATGCCCAGCTCATATAATTGTTCTTTAGATGCTTTTGAGGGAGCGCCCATAAGAATATCTTGAGCCTGTTGATTCATTGGAAAAGCAATAACTTCCCTTATATTATCTGAACCAGATAAAAGCATGACTATCCTGTCAATGCCTGGTGCGATACCTCCATGAGGAGGTGTACCGTATTTAAAGGCATTATTCATAGCACCAAATCTTTTTTTTACTTCTCCTTGGTCATAACCAGCTATATCAAAAGCTTTTAGCAAAATTTCTGGTTTATGATTTCTTATTGCGCCAGAAGATAGTTCAACACCATTGCAAACAATGTCATATTGAAAAGCTTTTATTTCAAGAGGATTTAAACTCTCAAGTGCGTCCATACCACCCTGAGGCATTGAAAAGGGGTTATGAGAAAATTCTATTTTTTTGTTAATTTCATCAAATTCATACATAGGAAAGTCAACAATCCAACAAAACTCAAAACTGTCTTCATTAATTAGGCCAAGTTCATTGCCAATTTTATCTCTGGCACTTGAAGCAAATGTTAAAAATGTTTTAGGGACTCCACATATAAAAAATATAGCATCATTATCACCTAAATTAAATTTATTTTTAATAGCAAAGGTTTTTTCTTCTCCTATATTCTTAGCTATTGGGCCAGATCCTGAACCGTCTTTAAAAAATATATAACCAAGCCCTGGCTGTCCTTCTTTAATAGCCCATGAGTTCATTTTATCGCAAAAGGCTCTAGAACCTCCACCTTTTGCAGGAATTCCCCAAACCTCAACATTATCATCTNTNTTTATTGATTCAGAGAAAATTTTAAACCCAGAGTCTTCAAATACATNNGTAACATCTGACATTTCTATAGGGTTTCTTAAGTCAGGTTTATCNGTAGCATATTTTGATATAGNNTCNAGGTAAGGAATACGAGGAAAAGATTTTGTTATTCTCTTATTGNAAGAAAANTCTTCAAAAAGATCTCTTAAGATTGGNTCAACAGTATTCAGCACATCATNNTGTGTGACAAAACTCATTTCAATATCAAGTTGATAAAACTCACCNGGNGATCTATCCGCTCTTGCGTCTTCATCTCTAAAACATGGAGCTATTTGAAAATACTTATCAAAACCAGANGCCATTAAAATTTGCTTAAATTGNTGAGGCGCNTGNGGAAGCGCATAGAAGCTACCTTGATGAATTCTTGAAGGGATTAAAAAATCTCTAGCTCCCTCTGGACTTGAGGCAGTCATGATNGGAGTNTGAAATTCCAAGAAANCATTTTTNATCATTCTATTNCTGATGGATTGAATTATTTNCGATCTTAAAACTATATTTCCATGAAGCGTTTCTCTTCTCAGGTCTAAAAATCTATACTTAAGTCTNATATCCTCAGGATAATCNGGTTCACCNAAAACNGGTAATGGTAATTCTTCTGCTTCAGATAATACCTCTAANGTATCGACATAAACNTCAATTTCTCCAGTTGATAAATTTNAATTTATTGTATCATCATCTCTTTTAACAACTTTACCTGAAATTTTTATAACTGTTTCAGCTGTAATTTTTTCTGCTATATCAAAAGCTTTACTATCAGGATCGAAAACAAGCTGAGTTAAGCCATAATGATCTCTTAAATCAATAAAAAGTAATCCACCATGATCTCTTTTTCTATTAACCCAACCAGATAAATTAACACTTTTATCAACATCACTTATTTTTAATTCGTTACATTTATGAGTTCTATAATGATTCATTTGATTACCTTAAAATTATTTGAGCAATAGGACAATTTAAAAGTCTTTTGTCAAGGACAAGTAAAAAAATTTAATGTATATGGTTTAAATGGAATTAATAAAAACAAATGAAGAGCTTGTTGAGGTTTGTAAGTCAATAAGCAAGGAAAAATTCATTACAATTGATACAGAATTTATAAGAGAAAAAACTTATTGGTCTAAATTATGTTTAATACAAATTTGTACTCATGATAAAGAAATAATCATTGATCCATTGGAAAATGATATTGATTTAAAGCCGTTTATTAAAATTTTAAATAAAAAATCTATTTTAAAAGTCTTGCACTCTGGAAGGCAGGACATTGAAATTTTTTACAAAATGTCTGGAAAAATTCCTCAACCAATCTTTGATACTCAAATAGCTGCTATGGTATGTGGTTTTGGTGAGTCAGTAGGTTATGAAAAACTTGTTGATAAAACTCTTAACAAGAAAATAGATAAATCATCAAGATTTTCAAATTGGGCGAAAAGACCACTTTCAAAAAAACAATTAAAATATGCTATTGGAGATGTGACCCATCTTTATGAGATATACCCTATTTTAAACAAAGAAATTATTGAAAAAGATAGGACTGATTGGTTAGAGGATGAATTAAAAATTTTACTATCTGAAAATACTTACGATGTAAGTCCAAAAAATGCTTATAAAAGATTAAAAATTAGAAGTTATGATATAAAAACTAGAGCCATAACTTATCAACTGGCATTATGGCGAGAAAAAAAAGCNCAATTAAATAATGTTCCTAGAGGTAGAGTTTTAAGAGATGATATTATTTATGAGCTGGCTTCGATAAAACCCAAATCAATTGATGAAATTAATAGTATGCGATCCTTATCAAATGGGTTGAGATTAAAAGAAGAGGTTAAAGAGGAAATTATTGATAATGTTTTGATTGGTTTATCTATGAAAGATAAAGACCTTCCAAAGCTACCAAAAAAAAGAAAATTACCTCATGGAACAAATAGTAGAGTTTCATTGTTAAAAATTCTTTTAAATTCAGTTTCTGAAAAATATGAGGTTGCTCAAAAACTCATTGCATCTACTCAAGATTTAGAAGACTTAATCGCAGATGATAATGCTGATATAAAGACACTAAAGGGTTGGAGATATGAATTATTTGGTAAGAAAGCTATAGAGTTTAAAAACGGTAAAATAGCTATAATAATGAATAATAATAATATAGAGCTAAANGAACTATAAAGCCCTAGTCTATTAANGCCTTTATTAATTTTATAGAGACTGATTTTTTTTGTGAAAGAGAAACTTTATCAATAAGCTCTATAATTTCTGAAACCCCTAAATAAGATCTCTCAATTCTTTGCATAAGAAAGTTTACTGTGTTTGGCTTTACTAAAAGTTGACGATCGTTAAATAGTTTTATTATTAAAGCCTCCATTAATGTGTCATCAGGCTCTTCTATAAATGCAGTATTCATAGCCTCAAGCCTTGAAACTAAATCTAAGGTTTTGAAATTTAATTTTGATACTTTTANAGACGAAGTTAATAACAAAGCCTTNCTTAACTCTTTGGAGAGATTAATAGAATGAAATAAAAAATCCTCCTTTTGTTTAGAATTAAAATTATTTATATCTTCAATGATAATTACATCATTTGCNTTAAAAATATTATATATATCTCTATTTTCTGAGCTTAAAAAAGACCAGTTAATTCCTTCTAGACTTTTACAAAGTACATTTACGAGGTGAGTTTTTCCACAACCTTTTGGACCAATCAAGATACCACGCTTAATTGGCTCTTTATAAAAATTATCAATAAATTCTACTGCAGNTTTATTCCTAGCATTTACAAGAAAATCCTCTCTATCAAGAGCGGTTCTTTTTGGCATTTCAATAGTTAATTGTGAGTTATCATTTTCAATTTTCATGATTTTCACTCGNTGAGATTATGCCAATATTCTTCAACCATAATACCAAGTAAATACCCCAAGATAATGACGTAAAAAAGCCAATTATATAAGAAAAATAAGGAATTATAANACTTCCAAGAGTATTCAAATTGATAAAGTTTGATAAATTNAATAANATTAAGCAAATGTATAGAATTTGAAGAAATGTGTTAATTTTACTTGAAAAAATTGGTTCNATTTTTAAATCACTTTCCATAAGCCAAGAAATAATTACAGCACCCAAAATTGCCAAATCCCTTGATACTATTAAGATCAAAAGCCATGAAGGTATTATTCCAATAAATCCTAAAACTAATATTGAGGAAACAATTAATATTTTATCAGCCAGTGGATCCAAATAACTCCCTAAAACCGTTATCTGATTAAATTTTTTTGCAATAAAACCATCAATTGCATCAGAGAGACCGCTTAGAATAAAAAAAATAAAACTAGTTTTATAATAGCCTGATAAAATCAACCAAATAATAAAAGGAGTAAAAAGTAGTCTTATAATAGTTATTATATTAGCAATATTCATTAAATTAACCTTATTTAATTATATTAATGATATATTTATTAATATGTAATAAAAATGATTCATGTCATTAAAAATCATAACAATGAGGCTGAGGCATTGAAAAAACAAAAAATTACCAAAGATCATAATAAAAAAATAACCTATGCTTCATCAGGTGTTAATATTGAAAAAGCNAATGATCTAATAGAAGAAATTAAACCTATAATAAAAAAAACTCAAAGNCTTGGTGCGGATGGTACNATTGGAGGTTTNGGNGGAGTTTTTGATATAGGGCTTCTAAATTATAATGATCCTTTNCTAATCTCATCGACTGATGGTGTAGGAACAAAATTATTGCTTGCAATAGAGAATAACTTATATGATTACATAGGNATTGATCTTGTTGCTATGTGCGTAAATGATTTAATTGTGCAGGGAGCAGAACCACTTTATTTTTTAGATTACTTTGCCACAGGACAACTNTCAAATTTAACTGCTAAAAAAATTATCAAAAGTATTTCCAAAGGATGTATAGAGTCTAATTGTGCTCTCATAGGTGGTGAAACCGCAGAAATGCCTGGTTTGTACGAAAAGGGGCATTTTGATTTAGCAGGATTTTCTGTTGGTTTAGTTGAGAGAAATAAATTGCTGCCAAAAAATAATATTGAAAAAGGTGATGTACTTATAGGCCTTCCATCAAATGGCCTTCATTCTAATGGTTACTCTCTGGTAAGAAATATAATAGATCAAAAAAATATAAATATAACCCTACCAATGCCAGATAATAGTGAAAAAACAATTGCAGAAACTCTTTTAGAACCAACAAAAATTTATGTGAAACTTATTCTTGATTTACTTAATAGCTCAGATCAAATCAAGGCTATTTCAAATATAACTGGCGGGGGAATTACAGAAAATTTACCCAGGATCTTTGAGAACGAAAATATTGGAGCTAAAATAAACTTATCATCCTGGGTGAGACCATCAATATTTAACTGGCTTCAGGAATTAGGAAATATTGATGAAAAAGAAATGCTTAAAACTCTTAACTGCGGTATAGGTATGATTTTAGTAATAAATCAAAAAGATATTACAAAAATATCCAAAATTTTAGAAAAGAAAAATGAAGATTTTTATATAATTGGTGAAATTATAGAAACACATATAGATAGCCCTAAGGTCGTTTATCATAGAGATTAAAATGAAAATTGGAATACTAATATCTGGTAGTGGTTCAAATATGATTAAACTTATAGAGTCATGTCAAAATGATAAAAATGCTTCAATAAATATTGTTATATCTAATAACCCTGACGCCAAAGGTATTGATTTTGCAAAATCAAAAAATATAAAAACTAAAATAATTAATCATAAAGAATTCTCTCAAAGGGAAGATTTTGATAATCAGGTTAATAATATTTTAATTGAAAATAAAATAGATTTTTTATGTAATGCTGGTTTTATGAGAATACATGGGGAAAAGTTTGTTGAAAAATGGTTTAATAAACATCTTAATATACACCCCGCCCTTCTTCCATCATTTAAAGGCTTAAATACTCATGAAAGAGCTATTAAGTCAGGAGTTAAATTTGCAGGTTGTACAGTTCATTTGGTAAGATCAGGTGTTGATGAGGGGCCAATCATAGGTCAAGCCGTAACATCGGTCGATGCTCATGATGATAAAGACTCTTTAGCAGAAAAGGTTCTTAAGCTAGAACACAAACTCTACCCAAAATGCTTAAAATTATTTACCGAAAAATTGGTTAAAGTTAAAAATGATAAAGTAATTTTTTCAGATAAAGCAATTAAAATTTTAGATGATTTTAAAGTATAATCTATGGACAAATTTCTTCATCTTTAAAGAAAAAATTAATTTCACTTCTAGCATTTTCTTCAGAGTCAGAACCGTGAACAGAATTTGCTTCTATTGANAAGCCAACTTCAGCCCTAATTGNNCCCTCTTCTGCNTCTNCAGGGTTTGTTGCNCCCATTNTTTCTCTATTAACCTTAACAGCATTTTCACCTTCCAAAACCTGAACNACAACTGGCCCTGACNTCATAAAATTAACTAAATCATTATAAAATGGTCTATCTTTATGAATAGAATAAAAACCCTCAGCTTGTTCTTGGGATAGATTTATTCTTTTTTGAGCTATAATTCTTAATCCATTGCTCTCAAGCATTTGATTAATTTTACCAGTAACATCTCTTTTTGTAGCGTCTGGTTTAATTATTGATAGTGTTCTTTGAATGGCCATAATATTCTCCTTTAATTAGAATTAATCCATTTACCATTTATATTCTGTTCAAAAGATTTTAAAAAATGCTGTGATTGGTCAATATTTTTCTTATAGGTATTAAATTGATCAACAACTTTTAAGTTTTGCTCATTAAAAATATATATACATCTTTGCCATGAATTAATATTTTTAATCAATAAACCATCAATTGAAAAAATAACATCTGAGTCATTAGGGTTTTCTTCTTCACAGGTCAAGTAAACTCTATGAAGTTCAGGATTTTTATCATTTTGACTACCATGAGGTAAAAATGATATATCTTTATATGACCATAAAAAATCATTAATTTCTTCCATTCTTTCAATATTGTCTAGAAGAACAACTGAATTCCAATTATTTTCGATTGATTTTTCAATTAAACTTGCAAGAAATATTTCACTACTTGAATTTTTAAGTTTGTAAAAAAAAATTTCAGACAAAATTTACTCGTAAAATTTTGAAATTAAAGTATTAAGAAGATTTACTCCGAAACCAGTTGCCCAACTTGTATTGATAGAACTTTTTTCCATACCTGTTGCAGTTCCGGCAATATCTATGTGAACCCAAGGCACTTTATTCACGAATCTCTTTAAAAATTGAGCCGCTGTTATTGATCCTGCCCCACCAAGGCCGATATTCTTCATATCCGCAAATTTAGAGTTAATCATTTTATCGTAGGAATCAGATAATGGTAATCTCCATATATTATCACCTGAATCTCTTCCAGCTTCCAAAAGTTTATCAGATAAATCGTCATTATTACTAAAAATTCCAGCCATTTTATTTCCAAGAGACATAACTATAGCGCCAGTCAATGTTGCCAAATCAATCATTATTTCNGGTTTATATTTATCTTGAGCNTACCANAGAGCATCAGCTAGAACNAACCTTCCCTCAGCATCAGTATTTTGTATTTCAATAGTTTGACCTGACATTGACTTNACNATATCNCCNGGCTTTTGAGCAGTTCCATCAGGCATATTNTCAACTAANCCAACAACGCCGACAACATTAACNNTAGCTTTTCTTAGCGCAAGAGCCTTCATTAAGCCAACAACTGCTGCTGATCCCCCCATATCGCCAATCATTTCTTCCATTTTATTCCCTGGNTTAAGAGATATTCCNCCAGANTCAAAACAAACNCCTTTTCCAACAAAACATAATGGTTTACTTTTTTTNGTTTTATTACCATCCCATTTCATAATAACNAGTTGACTTTCATATTGNCTNCCTCGTCCCACTCCCAATAATGACCACATTCCTAATTTTTTCATTTTTNTTTCNTTTAAAACCTCTACTTTGAGGCCATATTTTGAAAGNCCTTTAATTCTTTTTGCGTATTCCTCTGGATTAAGAATATTACTNGGNTCATTNACTAAATCTCTTGCTAGAAAAATACCTTCNGCAACAGANNTTTTTTGNNTGAATTTATTTTTTAATTTNACGGCATTTTTAGAAATTATNGNTATTTNATTAATTTGTTTNATAGCTTTTTTCTTAGANTTATACTTATCAAATTTATANGTATTTAATGTTGCNCCGAANCCAATCTCAACTAAANTTTCATCATTAGAAAATTCACTGGCTACTAATACACTAACTTTNTTATTTTTAGATTTTGATGAAATTTGATTAATTTTTCCACCTATAATAGCNAGGTCATTACCTGATACTAAGCTCTTTTGCCCAGGGCNTATTATAATTATTTTCGAAAATNAATTATTTTTATNATTNATAATTTCAAGNGANGAAAATTTANTAAATTCAAAATTTTCGCAATTAACNGCATGATTAATTTTACTCAAAAGNTTTTTNTCTANTTCCTTAAANNCTGAAAGAGATTTTTTATCAGTTACTAAGGCTAANATTTCATTTTTCNCAGTTAATTTTGAAACAAAATTTACTNTCATTATTTTCTCCAATTGTTTTCAATAACATCTGTTAACATTATTTAATGATTAAGGGTATAGTTTGTCGTATATAATACATTATAAAATGAAAAATATTGATAAATATATAATTAGAAAACTTTCATTGTCATTTTTTACAGTAATGATTGGATTNCTCTCGCTTGCATGGCTTAGTCAAGTTCTAAAGCTTCTTGATGAAATAGTTATGAGAGGTGCAGATTTATCTACTTTTTTTATGCTCTCTNTAACTGTCTTNCCAAATATTATTTCTCAAATTACACCCTTNGCAGCCTTTATTACATCTGCGTTTGTTCTACATGCAATGTCCTCTGATAAAGAAATTATAGTTTTACTATCNTCAGGAATGANTCCAATAAAATTATTTAAGCCATTTTTATTCTTTGGTGGCTTCATTACAATTTTTTTAGTTATTTTCTCAATGCTTTTAGGTCCGAGTGGAATGAGATATACTAANTTAAAAATTCATGAAATTCGTCATGATTTATCCGGAACTNTNGTCAGAGANGGAATGTTTTCAATGCCAGCTAAAGGTCTAACAGTATATGCTCATAGAAAAAATAATAATTCTATTGATGGTATACTTGTCCATGATAACAGAAACAGTGATGCCCCAATAACTTATTCTGCAGAGAGAGGCTATTTAATCAATGAAAATAATAACCCAAAACTGATACTTCTAAATGGAAATATTCAATACAGAAACCTTCTTATTGATGGCCCGGGAATGACAACANTAAGTTTTGAAAAGAATGAATATTTNTTTTCTGATTTTTTAACAGAGAATAAAAATTTTAATTTCGATACAAGTCAAAGATATTTAAATGATTTACTTTTTCCTGATGAAAATGATGAATATGCNAAGACTAGAAAAAANTTACTTATTGCGGCAGGTAATCATAAAATTGCCCAAATTTTTCACCCGATAATTTTTATTTTTTTCTCTTTTATAGTTTTCATAAATAGTANATTTGATAGAAGGGAAACAAATAAAAATACTCTAAATCTGANATTTGGAATTATAAGTTTTCAAATTTTAGACTTTTTCCTTGCCTCTCAGGCACAAACAAATTTNTTCGCAATTGGGTTTTTATACTTATTNCCGTTACTATTTTTTCTTTTANTGATTTACCTGTTTAAAAAAACATATCAAACAGTGAGTGGTTAAAATGAAATTAAATAATTTATTGCCTGTATATTTCTCAAAAAGCTTACTAAAAAATCTTATGTTTTGTCTTTTNGCATCTGGGTTTTTCATTTTTTTAATCGATCTTATTGAATTATCAAGAAGAATAACAAAGTCAAATAACAGTGACTTTCTACTTGCACTTGAGTTAGCATTATTAAAGCTGCCTGGAATGATTATAGAGATTTTTCCCTTTATTGTTCTTTTTGCTTCACTGAGTACATTCTTCTATTTTGCAAAAAGATCTGAACTAATAGTTGCTAGAGCAAGTGGTGTATCAATATGGCATCTATTAATCCCTGGAGTAAGTTTAATTTTAATAATTGGATTTTTTACAGTAATTTTAATTCAACCCCTTGTTGCAACAAGTTCTTATAAATTTAAAGAGTTAGAAGCTAAGACTATNAGAGGACAAACAAGCTTAATTACAATTACAGAAAATGGTCTGTGGCTTAAAGATACAGATACAAATGATAATACTTATAGAATAATAAATTCTTTGGGGTTTGATAGAGATGCAAAATATTTAGAAAATGTAATTTTCTTTAATCACTCAGAAAGCGGTCAATTAATTAGCAGATATGATGCAGATAAAGTTTTTTTAAAACCTAATTATTGGGAATTAGAGAATATTTGGATTTATAAAAATTTAGGAGAGACTGAATTTTTAAAGAAAATAGAAATTAGAACTGATTTAACAGCAGAACAAATTCAAGAAAATTTTGCTCCACCAGAAACAATATCTTTTTGGAATCTCCCTGAATTTATTAAAATTGCTGAAAATGCTGGATTTGCCGCAACCAAACATAAGACTGAATTTCAGTCTTTATTGGCTCTTCCTTTTTTTCTATGCTCAATGTTAATTATAGCTGCTCCATTTTCAGTTAGATTTATAAGATCTGAAAGTGTAAATAATCTTATCTTATCAGGAATTATATCTGGTTTAATACTATATACTTTTTCAAATGTTATATATGCATTTGGTGCAGCTGGGAATATTGGCCCTATTCTCTCAGCATGGTCGCCACCGATTTTAGCAATTCTTTTGGGAGTTAGTGCAATAATTTATATTGAGGAAGGTTAGATGAAAAAGGTAGTTTTTTTTCTAATTATTTTTTTTAATTTGGGTTCATTAAAAAGTGAAGAAATAGCTAATTCAATTGAGGCAGATAAAATTGAATATCTTAACTTAGATGGAAATATAAAAGCTATAGGATCTGTAAAAATAATTCAAAATGAGTATGAGCTGAATGCTGATGAAATCTCCTTTAATCAAAAAAATAGTATTATCGAGGGAAATGGAAATATTACCTTAAAAAAAATTGGAGGTGAAAAAATCCTTGCCTCAAGAGTCAAACTTTCATCAGACTTAAAAGATGGAATTATTGAAAACCCTACACTTCAAACTTCTGATGGAATAAATATTTCTTCAGCTTATGCTCTAAGAACAAACGGTAATTCACTTATACTAAAAAAAGGAATTTTTTCCCCTTGCAAAGTATGTAGTAATAAAAAAAATAAGCTATCCTGGCAAGTTAAAGCAAACAGAATTATTTATGATGAGAATAATCAAAATATTATTTATGAAGATGCAAGATTTGAATTATTTGGTATTCCTGTTTTTTATGTTCCAATTGCAACACATCCTACTGAAAAAGTTAAAAGAAGAAGTGGTTTTTTAGCCCCTACACTTGGAAGCTCTGGTGATCTTGGTGCAGTTGTAAGAATTCCTTATTTTTTTAATCTCTCTCCACACTATGATCTTACTGTAACACCATGGGTTGTTACCAAAGGTGCAGCAATATTTGAGGGTGAATGGAGGCAGAGATTCAAAAGAGGTAGTGTCAATTTTAGTGGAATTATTGCTTCCCCGAACGATCAATTTAAATCAAGAACCGTAAACATTAATGATGACTGGAAGGCAATAATTAATTCTCCCTTTAACAACGCTGAAGACTTGAAGGCAAATAATAAAAAATTAGTTTTTGAATATGATGATAATACCCATTCAATAAAAAATATTGAAGTTGCAGAAATTAACGACTCCAGACCATCGTCAATTGGGGATGCTATTGGTTATGATTACAGGGGGTCATTTAGTGCATCAGGAAATTTTAAATTTGGAAACTGGAATTTAGATTTTAATGGAAAATTTGTATCAGATGATACTTTTTTAAGAAGATTTGATTTAAATGATGATACTGAAATAAAATCTTACCTATCATTAAACAGGAATTGGAAAAACGCTCAACTAGAAATAAATTCTCTTCATTTTTCATCCCTTTTACCTGAAAAAGATGGTTCAGAACCATTAATTTTACCAGAAATAAAATTCCTCTGGGAACCTAAAAAAACTATTTTAGGGGGTATTTCAACTATTAAATTAAATTCTATAGGGATCATTAGGAAAACTGATGGAAATACATACAGAGTATCAAGTTCTTTAGACTGGAATAGAAATTTCATTCATAAAAGTGGAAGTATTTTTAAACTTAATATTAATTTTAGAGGAGACTTATACAATACTTCAAAAAAATGGACGCCAAACAACTCATCAAGAAGACTACAGTCAAATCCTTTTGGTAAAAAACAAAATATTCATCGTCTTTTACCTTCAGTGAATTTAGAATGGAGACTACCATTAAAGAATACTTTGTCAGATACTATAATCGAACCAATTGTTCAATTATCATACTCATCAGATAATGAAAAAAATTACAAAATACCCAATGAAGATAGTATTGGGTTTGAATTAAACTCTCATAATATTTTTGCAAAAAATAGAATGCCTGGTCTTGATTTATGGGAAACAGGTGGAAGAGTTAATTACGGCCTAAAACTATCTCACTTTTTCAATAAAGAGGGTATTTTTTCAGGTATGATTGGACAAAGTTATAAATTCAAAAATCCCGACTTTTTCGATAAAGGTTCAGGTTTAGAAAAAAAATTATCAGATTTTATTGTAGATATTTTATTTAAGCCAAATAAAGAAATTACTTTTTCATACAGAGGAAGGTTAGATGAAAATGATATTAATCTTAGAAGATCAGAATTTGATATGTTACTAAATTATGAAAAATGGGGAATTCGAGCTGGTCACGTTTTATTAAATAATATTGAAATCCTAAACTTTAAAGAACAAAGGGAACTGCGCTTTGCAAGTTTTATAAATATTACCGATAGATGGTTAATTCAGTCGGCTATACGTTATGATGAAGTTTCAAAAAAATCTTTAAACAATAGAATATCTTTAGTTTATATTGACGATTGTATATCATTTGAAATAGGATTTAGAAGAAAATTCTCCGAATATAGAGATCTTAAGCCATCAAATTCCTTTATGATTAAATTTAATGTATTTACATTTGGGGGCGGAACATTAAATAGTTCAGATCGTATTTCAAAATTGTGGGATAATTAAAATTTTTTAGGGAAAACAATGATAAAAAAAATTAAATANATATTTTTAATATTTTTTTTAATTGCTAATTTTAATGAAANTTTAAAAAGTCAGGATATTCAAGCTATTGCAGTAATAGTNAATGATGAAGTTATATCAAGATATGATGTNAATCAAAGAGTAAGGTTAATTTTAGTTACATCGGGAATACCNGCCACAGAAGAAAATGTTAAAAGAATTGAAGAGCAAGCAATTAAAGCNNTGNTTGATGAAAAAATACAAATACAAGAAGCAATTAAATTAGAGGTACCAGATTCACCTGATGAAATTAACTTGATGTTAGATAATATTGCGAGAAGTAATCAAACTACAGCTGAAGGAATCTTAGAGTCGATTACCAGTCAAGGTGTNAATTCTGAAACTCTTTTAAGTCAAATAAAATCNGAACTTTTATGGAATAAAATTGTTAGAGGTCGATTTGGCTCATACATAAANATTAGTGATGAAGAAGTAAATNTTATCTATGAAAGAACAATTCAAAATATTAATAACTCACAATATGATATTTCAGANATTTTTATTGGTTTTGAGGATGAGTCTGAAGAAAAAGAGGCTAAAGAACTCACAGAAAGATTAACAGAACAATTAAAAAATGAAATTGCATTTGAACCGGTAGCACAACAATTCAGTCAGGCTCCATCATCCGGTCAAGGTGGTTTTATAGGCTGGGTGTCAGAAGGNCAATTAGATCCNGATATAATTTCAAATATTAAAAATTTAGAGATTGGTTCAGTTTCAAATCCCATAAAAACAGTAAACGGTTATTATATTATNAAATTAAATGGTAAATCTGANGAAGGTGGAAAAAATCCTATGAAAAATCAATACGACTTAATATCAGTATCTTTTAATATTGAAGATAAGATCATGGCCAAAGATTTTTCTGATAATTTTATATCTTGCAAAAGGCTAGATGGTCTTCTAGAAAATTATAATCAAAAANAAGTAAACGTAATTGGAAAAAGACTTCTTCAAGAACTTCCAAAAGAGCTACATAAAGAACTTTTAGAAAAAAATGCTGGAAATNCTTTATCTCCAAGATTTTCAGACGAAAATATTGATATTATATTAATTTGTGACCGCAAAGACGATATTGGAATTCAAGTAAATAGAGATGTAATTGAAGATAATATTTATTCACAAAAAATGGGNATGATGTCGAGAAGACATCTTCGTGATTTACGTAGAGATGCTGTCATTGAATACAGATAAAAAAAATCTACCAATAGCTATTACTATGGGCGATCCATCGGGAATTAATAGTGAAATAATCCTGAAATCATTCAATAAGATAAGCAATAATAAGGAAATAGATTTTTTTATAATTTGCGATCCAAACTGGATAAAAAAATCAAAGAAAATTTTTAATATCAATGTTCCATTAAATATTATTTCTAATGAAATCAATATCAAACAAAATAAACTAAATATCCTTCCAATTAAAAATAAGGTTTTTTCAAACTTAGGAGAGCCTAACAAAAAAAATAATAAAGCCATACTGGAGTCTCTAAACACCTCAATTAATCTTGCAAAAAATAATAAAGTATGTGGAATTGTTACTCTTCCAATTTATAAAAAAAATCTAATGCAAGATAGGTCAGGCTTTATAGGTCATACAGAATATCTTGCGGAAAAAGACGGCAGTGAGTCGTTAATGATTTTAATGTCAAAAGACTTAAAAGTTGCAACAATAACTACTCATATCCCAATATCAAAAGTATCAAAGTCACTTACAAGAAAAAAAATTTCTGAAAAAATAACAATTCTTCATAAAAGTCTTAGAAGGGATTTTAATATTAAAAATCCAAAGATAGCCGTTTCATCACTTAATCCACATTCTGGAGAAGAAGGCAGTATTGGAACTGAAGAGGTAAAAACCATTTTACCATGTATAAATAATTTAAAGAAAATGGGCATGAAAATAGATGGTCCGTTACCTGCCGATACACTTTTTTATAAAAAAAGTTTAAATAAATTTGATGCAAGAATTTGTATGTATCACGATCAAGCCTTAATACCTTTGAAGACATTAGATTTTTATGGAGGAATTAATTATACTGCTGGTCTATCTTTTGTAAGAACTTCCCCTGATCATGGAACAGCCTTTAATTTAGCTGGAAAAAATAAAGCAAATCCAAAAAGTTTTATCTACGCAATAAATCAGGCTTTCATAATTTCAAAAAATAGAAAAATAAATGAATAACAACCATGTTACCCTTAAAAATATTCTTAAATATTATGATTTAAAGGCTAAAAAAAAATTTGGCCAAAATTTTTTACATGATAAAAATATAATAAATCAAATAGTAAAGTCCTCATTATGCGACAACAATTATATCGTTGAGGTAGGTCCTGGCCCAGGCTTATTAACAAATGCTATTTTAAAAAAAAATGTTAAGAAAGTTTTGACAATTGAAACTGATAAAACTTTTCTTCCTATTTTAGAAAAATTTAAAAAAAATCATTCAAAAAAATTTGATTTCATAATAAACGATATTCTTAAAGTTGATTTGGATAAAATTATTAATGAAAAATATTCTGTGGTTTCAAACTTACCTTATAATATATCTGTTCCTTTTATAATTTCTTTAATAGAAAAAGAGCAACCAGTTAAATGGGAAAGGCTGACACTTACTGTTCAGAAAGAAGTTGCTGACAGAATGATGGCAAAAATAAACACCAAACAATATGGAAGATTGAGTGTTTTAACCCAATGGAGATGTAAAATTGTTAAAATATGTGAAATTAAGCCTACATGTTTTATCCCGCCACCTAAAGTTTTATCATCAGTCATTTCGATAGAACCGAAAAATGATGTAAAAACTCCATCGGTAAAAAATTTTCAAAAAATAGTCTCATATGCATTTGGTTTTAGAAGAAAAACACTTAAAAAAAGTTTATCGAGTTTAGATGTTGATATTAATCAACTTGCTGATTTATGTGGAATTGATCTAGGGCTAAGAGCCCAAAATTTAAGTGTAAATGATTTTAGTAATTTAGCAGTTGGGTATGAAAAACTGTCAAAGCAAATCATCTCTTAGAGATTTTATCATATCTTGAATTTTATTTTGTCTCGTTCTTTTTAATCCTTCAGCTATAAGGATAGAATTAATTCTTTTTAAGCTTTCATCAAAATTTTCATTAATAATTATATAATCATATTCTGCATAGTGACTGATTTCGTCGGAGGCCTTAGACATTCTTTTTTTTACTGTATCTTCGGTNTCTTGATTTCTTTTTAATAATCTTTTCTCTAATTCTTCTGCAGAAGGAGGTAGAATAAAAATTTTAACTAAGTCGTCTTGTACAGAATTCATTAATTGTTGAGTTCCTTGCCAGTCAATATCAAAAAGAATATCTTTTCCATCTTTTAGCGCATTCATCACAGGTTGCTTTGAAGTTCCATAATAATAGTCAAAAACTTTAGCATGTTCTAAAAATTCACCCTGATTAAGCATTTCAATAAATTTTNCGTCACTAACAAAAAAATAATCATTCTCATTAACCTCTAATGACCTTGGNGGCCTAGTTGTATGAGATATTGATAAGAATAAATTTTTATTTTCTTTTAATAATTCTCTGGATAATGAGGTTTTTCCTGCCCCTGAGGGTGAAGATAAAACAATCATCATTCCTCTTCTATCTTTATTTTGATTACCTTCCATGCATTTAATTATAATGATGAGAAAAGATTAGGGAAGCATTAGTTCCTCCAAATCCAAAAGAATTTGATAATACCGACTTTATTTCTTTTTCTTTTGCAATATGTGGAACCAAATCAATTTTAGTTTCTACAGATGGATTATCTAAATTTATTGTAGGGGGGATAATATTTTCATTNANTGCCATAACACTAAAAACAGCCTCAATTGCTCCAGCGGCTCCTAATAAGTGACCTGTAGATGATTTTGTTGAGGACATTGATAATCCNTCTACAGCGCTATCAAAGGCTCTTTCTACAGCTCTTAATTCAATCTCATCTCCTAGAGGNGTAGAAGTTCCATGAGCATTAACATAATTAATTTCTTCTTTACTTATGCCAGCATCATTAATAGCCATTAAAATTGATCTATATGCTCCATCACCATCCTCTGAGGGAGAGGTTATATGAAAAGCATCACCAGATACACCATANCCTTTTAACTCACCATATATTCTTGCATTTCTTGAAAGAGCATGATCTAGCTCCTCTAAAACTAAAAAACCAGCACCTTCACCCATAACAAATCCATCCCTGTCTTTATCATATGGTCTTGATGCTTTTTCTGGCATCTCATTAAAGTTAGTGCTTAATGCTCTACTTGCTGAAAATCCAGCCATCCCAATTGGACATATTGCTGCTTCAGCACCACCAACTAACATAACATCTGCTTTATTATTTTTTATCATTTGCGCACCCTCTCCTATCGAATGNGAGCCTGAAGCACAAGCAGTTACTGCCGCCAGGTTAGGGCCTTTTAAATTATTTTTAATNGAAATTTGACCAGCAGCTAAATTAATTAAAGCACCAGGAATAAAGAAAGGGCTAACTCTTCTAGGTCCTTTTTCATTAAGTAGGAGGGCTGTTTTTTCAATGCTTGCTAATCCACCTATTCCAGAACCAACTCCTACACCTGCACGAAAACTATCTTCATCAGTTTGAGGTTTCCAGCCACTATCTTTAAGGGCCATTTCAGCAGCGGCAATGCCATATAAAATAAATGTATCAACTTTCTTTTGATCTTTTGGAGAGATCCAATCATTTGCATTAAAAGATCCATCATTAGCATTTAATCCATCTCCTAATGGAACCTCACAAGCAATTGTACATGGATAGCCAGTTGGATCAAACTTTGTAATAGTTGAAGCACCAGATTTTCCTGAAATTAAATTTTTCCAGCTAGAATTTAAATCTCCACCAAGAGGAGTCACAGCACCTAGACCAGTAATTACTACTTTACGCAATTAATTGCACCAATTTTTAATTTTAACTTTTAGCAGAGTCTATAAAGTTAATAGCATCCCCAACTGAAAGTATGGTTTCAGCTGCGTCATCAGGTATTTCAATACCAAATTCTTCCTCAAAAGCCATTACAAGCTCAACTGTATCTAAACTATCAGCACCAAGATCTTCTATAAAGCTTGCTGAAGCAGTAACTTTATCAGCCTCTACCCCTAAATGCTCAACTACAATTGCTTGGACTTTTTCTAGTGTATCACTCATTTTATATTCCCTTTTTTTATTTATAATTTAATTTAATTTATTAATATTGAATNAATACAATGCGATTTAGCATATTGGAACAAGTAATACAATAATCTGTTTAAATGAACCAATAATTAAATCATTAGCATTCCGCCATTAATGTGAATAGTTTGACCAGTAATATAACTAGCTTTGTCTGAGGCTAAAAAACAAACAGCTCCAGCAATATCATCTGGTTTACCTAACCTACCCACACTAATTGATCTTAAAATATCCTCTTTTCTGTTATCACTTAATTCTGCTGTCATATTTGTCTCAATAAATCCTGGAGCTATACTATTAACTGTAACTGATCGTGAGCCAACTTCTTGCGCAAGTGATTTGGACATTGCTATTATACCAGCTTTTGATGCAGAATAATTTGATTGACCTGCTCCACCTGCAACTCCTATTACTGAAGTTATATTTATAATTCTGCCATATCTTCTTTTGATCATTCCTTTGATCAATTGTTTTGTAAGTTTAAAAATTGAATTTAAATTTATATTTATAACTTCATTCCAATCATCTTCCGACATTCTCATAAATAAATTATCTTTAGTAATTCCAGCATTATTAACTAAAATATCAATTTGACCCATAATGTCTTGGGCTTGATCTGCCAGATTTCTTATTTCTTCAGAATTTGAGAGGTCGGATATAATTATCTGACAATTTCCACCAATAATTTTTTGCAAATTCTCAAGTTCGGATTTATTCCTTCCTGTTAAGCATAAGTCTGCTCCACTAGATGATAGTTCCATGGCAATGGCTTTTCCAATTCCACCACTCGCACCTGTGACCAAAACTTTTTTTCCATTTAGATCTATCATTTATAATCCTTAATTATCTAGTTCTAAAAGAAGACTTTCTAATGATTCTTTATTTCCAGCTGACTTCCTTTTTAAAGATGGACAACTTCTTTTAGCAAGGTTGGATAATACAGAACCACTTCCAATTTCGTAAAACTCTTTAACACCCAAATCAATAAATTTAATCATTGTCTCTCTCCATCTTACCATTTTGGTTACCTGATGCACCAGATTATTTTTTATTTGATCCTCATCATTAGAAAAATCGACCGTAACATTTGATATTACAGGTACATTAGGCGTATTCAGTTTAATAGAAGACAATGATTTTTCCATAATTTCTTGTGCAGGGCTCATTAAAGGGCAATGGAATGGTGCGCTTACTGCTAGTTTCATAGCTTTTCTTGCACCACTTTCTTTAAAAATTTCAAGCGAACCTTCAATACCTTCTTTAAGGCCGGATAAAACAACTTGGCCATCAGCATTATCATTTGCAATAAAAACGTCATCTTGTAATTTGTTTTTAGTGATTATTTCTTCTATTTGATCAATATTTAAGCCTAGAATTGCTGCCATTGAACCTTCATTTTTACCAACAGAGCTTTGCATAGCTATCCCCCTTATCTTTAAAGTTAACGCAGCGTCTTTTATTGAAAAACTGTTTGAGGCTGTTAAAGCTGTATATTCACCCAAAGAATGCCCAGCCAAAACACCTGATATTTCGAAACCACGTTTTTTTAAAATTTTTACAATAGAAATGCTTACAGCCATTAGAGCAGGTTGAGTATTTTCAGTTAAAATTAATTCTTCCTCAGGGCCCTCAAACATAATTCTAGATAAATTCTGTTCTAAAGTATCATCGATTTCTTCAAAAACATGTTTTGCTTCTGGATAGGACTCTGACAAATCCAAGCCCATACCAACATATTGACTACCTTGACCTGGAAAAACAAATGCTTTCATCTTGAAACCTCCTTTTTTCATATATTAAAAATAAATAATCAATATATTACAAACTTGCAAATTTTAGTTTAATACATTAAAGAACTCATAAGTTTTTAATTTAAATATTTTTATGAAGGAATAATATGCCTTATTACGAGCATGTGTTTATAACTAGACCCGAAATAGCTCCTCAACAAGTAGAAAATCTTGTTGAAGAAATTAAGACAGTTATTAAAGATAACGGCGGTAAATCGGTTTATACAGAATATTGGGGTTTAAGAGACCTTGCATACAAAATTAAAAAGAGTGAACGAGGCCATTACTCCTTAATTAGAATTGATAGCCCAAGCTCAGCAATACATGAGTTGGAAAGAATTCAAAAACTTAATGAAGATGTCCTTCGTTATTTAACTATTAAAACTGATGACCTGAGCGAAGATTCATCTCCAATTATGAAAGCCTCATTGAAAAAAGAAGGCTCATATAGTTCTTCTAAAGGCGCCTAATTATGAATAATTCAATACCAAATATTACTCAAATACCTACAAAAAGACCTTTTCTTCGCAGAAAGAAAACTTGTCCTTTTTCAGGAGATAAATCTCCTAAAATCGATTATAAAGATACAAAACTATTAAAAAAATATCTTTCTGAGAGAGGAAAGATGATACCAAGTAGAATTACTGCGGTTTCAGCAAAAAAACAAAGGGAATTAGCAAGAGCTATTAAAAGATCAAGATATATTGCTCTAATACCATATCAAATGGATTAAACGAAATGGAAGTAATTTTACTAGAGAGAATTGAACGTCTTGGCCAAATGGGTGATGTAGTTGTTGTAAAGGACGGCTTCGCCAGAAACTTTCTACTGCCTAAAAATAAAGCCTTAAGAGCCAATAAAGAAAATTTAGAGTTTTTTGAAAAAGAAAAAATTAACCTAGAAGCTAAGAATTTAAAATTAAAAACTGAAGCTGAGGCTGTATCTGAAAAAATTACCGTAAATAATTATGTTATAATTCGTCAGGCCAGTGATACTGGTCAACTATATGGATCGGTTAACTCTGGAGATATTAAAGAAAAACTTCAAGAGGAAGGTTTTTCAATTGAAAAAAATCAAGTTGTACTTGATAGGCCAATTAAGGAAATAGGATATCATGAAATAAGAGTTAAACTTCATCCAGAGGTAACGTCAAATATTTCAATCTATATATCGAGAAGTCAGGAAGAAGCTGAATCACTAATTAAAGGCGAAGTAACTAATGCTGAAGCTGTAAAAGAAGAGGTAGTAAACCTAGAAGAAATTTTTGATGAAGGTGCTGTTCCAGAGTCTGTAACTGAGGATGAGACTAGCTTAGATGAAAATGAAAATGATAATGAAGCTTCCGATGAAGAAGTGACTAATTCAGAGACAAATGAAAAATTATCTAAGAAAGAAGTTAAAGAGAAATCAGATACTTAAGAAGTTAACCCCAATATTCTCAGTTATCCACAGATAATTTTCTTTTTTTATTATCTTTATAGCTATAGATTGTTTTTATGAAACAATCATCTCCCATACCTTTAAATCAAGACCAAAAAACTCTCAACAATATTGAGTTACCTCATAATTTGGAGGCAGAACAACAATTATTAGGTGCTTTGATAAAAAATAATGAATTAATTGATCGAGTTTCTCAAATTGGCCTTAAAGGTATTCATTTTTTTGAGCCATTTCATGAGGAAATTTATGAAAAAATTATACAAATGAATAATAATGGAAAATCTGTAACCATATTATTCTTAAAAACGTTATTTGAAACTAATGAAAATTTTGATTCTGATAGTTACTTCATTAATCTTGTAGCAAATGCTGCTCACAGCCTTGTTATAAAAGAAGTAGCTAATGAAATTTACGAACTTTCACTTAGAAGACAGCTAATTGATACTGCTGAGTTTCTGGAGCATTCATCATACGCATTAAGCGAAGATAAAAATGTTTCAGAAATAATAGAAAATACTGAAATAAAATTATATGAAATAGACCAAAATGGTGAAACAGGAAAAAGCTTTTACTCTTTTGAAGATTCAGTTGCCGAATCTCTCTTGGCAGCTGAAGCTGCTTATTCCTCTGATAATGGCTTAGCAGGATTAGCAACAGGTTTTATAGATCTTGATAAAGCATTAGGTGGGTTACAAAAGTCAGATTTAATAATTTTAGCAGGTAGACCGTCAATGGGAAAAACAGCTTTAGCATCAAATATAGCATTTAATATTGCTAAATCCTTTAGTGATCAAATGAATGAAAATGACTTAAATCAATCAAATGATGAAGACAAAAATCCTGGTGCAGTTGCATTCTTTTCTCTGGAAATGTCTGCTGAACAGCTTAGCACTAGAATAATATCCGATCAATCTGGAGTGTCTTCCAGCAACGTAAGAAAAGGGAAAATTGATGAGAGAGAAATTAGTAATTATATAAATGTTGCAAATGAACTAAAAAATATACCCCTTTATATTGATGAAACAGGAGCTATTCCTATAGGAATTTTATCATCTAGAGCGCGACGCTTATCAAGAACTTTAAAACAAAAAAATCAAGAATTATCACTTATTATTGTAGACTATCTTCAATTAGCCACAACAGGTTCAGACAAATACAGGGGTAATGTAGTTCAAGAAATATCTCAGATTACTCAAGGATTAAAAGCTTTAGCCAAAGAATTAAATGTCCCTGTGATTGCCCTATCACAATTATCAAGAAATGTTGAGAATCGCGATAATAAAAAACCGCAACTTGCTGATTTAAGAGACTCCGGTGCTATCGAACAAGATGCAGATATAGTTATGTTTGTATACAGAGAAGAATACTACTTAAGAAGAGAAGAACCAGACGCAGGTACTGAACAGCATATTGATTGGCAAAATAAAATGGAAGCAGCGCATGGCAAAGCATCTGTTTTAATTGAAAAACATAGACATGGGGCTGTTAAGACTGTTGACATGCAATTTACCGAAGAATTTACAAGATTTTCTGATCTTGCAAGAGATCAATACCTTCCTGAAAGAATGGATTAAAATTTATGAAAATTTTTACCAATGTGGGTTCTTCTGTCATTAATTTCCTAGAGGAAACTGGTAAATTTTTTATTTTCACTATTAAAACTTTAAAATCTTCAATTTCAAAATGGTATTTTAGAAATATCTTTCAACAAATGGTATCCATAGGTTACTTATCGTTACCTGTTGTTGCTCTAACATCATTTTTTACTGGTGGAGCACTTGCTATACAAATTTATTATGGAGGAAATCAATTTAATTCTGAAGTGATTGTTTCTTCAATTGTAGCACTTGGGATTACTCGAGAACTTGGTCCAGTTCTTGGTGGTATAGTAGTAGCTGGAAGAGTTTCAGCTGCAATTGCAGCTGAAATTGGAACAATGAAAGTAACAGAACAAATTGACGCTTTAAGAACATTATCAACAGATCCATTTGAATATTTGGTTTTTCCAAGGGTTATTGCAGGAATAATAGTTTTACCAATTCTTGTTGGTTTTGCCGATGTAATAGGAATAATGGGAGGATGGTTTGTAGGAGTTCAAAGCTTAGATTTTAATGGCACTGTGTATCTTCAAAATACCGAAATTTTTCTAGAGTCAAATGACATTATTTCCGGCCTAATTAAGGCATCTGTTTTTGGTTTTATTATTTCAATGATGGGCTGTTATCACGGATTTTCCTCTGAAGGTGGGGCTCAAGGGGTTGGGAGATCTACAATGAATGCAGTTGTAAGCTCATCAATACTTATTTTAGGATCAAATTATATAATGACAAATTTACTATTTGCTTCATAAAGAGAGAATTATGATAGAAATAAAGAATTTAAATAAAAGATTTCATAAAAATGAAGTTTTAAAAAGTTTAAACATTAAAATTGAAAAAGGTGAATCTGCTGTTGTAATTGGTAGATCAGGAACTGGAAAGTCAGTTTTATTAAAGTGTTTATTGGGTTTACTTAAGCCAGATAGTGGAGTCATAAAAATTGGAAATAAAAATATTATAGGAAAAAACCTTCAATACATTAACAATAAGTCAGTAAAAATTGGAATGCTATTTCAAGGTGGTGCACTTTTTGATAGTTTAAATATATGGAGAAATATAAGTTTTTCGTCATTACAAAATAAAGTAAGTGAAAAAGAGTGTAAAAAAATTGCAATTGAGACACTTGAAAAAGTAGGTTTAAATTCAGATGTAGCTGATTTATATCCCTCAGAATTATCTGGGGGAATGCAAAAAAGAGTTTCACTTGGTAGAGCAATTTTTTCAGAGCCAGATATAATTTTTTTTGATGAACCAACCACCGGTTTAGACCCAATAACTGCAGATGTAATAAATAAACTTATTCTTGAAAAAGTTAATGACCTTGGAGCTACAGCGCTAACTATTACTCATGACATGTCTAGTGTAAGAACTATTGCATCTAAAGTATATATGCTTCATGAAGGAAATATTATATGGGGTGATAATGTCGGGGAAATGGAAAAAACTAAAAATGAGTATATCTCCCAGTTTATTAATGGCCAGTCTAATGGTCCTATTAAAATTCAAAATAATTAGTTATAGTAATTTTAACAATAACCATCTATTTATAAATATCTTTTAATTAAAGAGCTATATATGGATCCTAACCTACTAGATATAATAATCATTTTAACCATGTTAGTTTCGGGGGTGTTAGCACTTACTCAAGGTTTTATTAGAGAAATTCTATTATTAATCGGTTGGATAGTTTCCTTTGTATCAGTAATTATATTTATGCCTGAAGCAGGAGAATATTTAAGACCTTTTTTTGAATCCCAAGCATTATCTGATTTAATCACAATTTCTATAATTTTTATAGTCACCCTACTTATCTGGAGATTATTAAGTTTATTTATTGGAAAACTATTTAAATTTACATCTATAGGTTACATTGATAGGACTTTGGGTTTTTTATTTGGACTTTTAAGAATTTATATTCTTGCTAGTATAATATTTGGAGTTTTTATTCAAAAAATTGAACAAGAAAAAAGGCCCTCCTATATTCAATCATCTAATTTAACAAAAGTTATAGAAAGCTCAAATAAATTTTTATTCAGTAATTTTCCAGTGTTAGATAGCTTTAATTATCAGTCTTATGATAATCAAAATATTATGTCTGAAGTTGAGGGGGGTAAAGATATTGAATAATTTTTATCAAAATTATAAAGATGATAAATTATATGAAGAGTGTGGGGTTTTTGGTGTTTATAATCACCCTGATGCTGCTGCATTAACCGCCCTGGGGCTTCATGCTTTACAGCACAGGGGGCAGGAAGCTGCTGGAATAGTAACCTTTGATGGTGATAGGTTTCTTTCAGAGAAACATTTAGGTCTCGTTAGCGATCATTTCTCAAAACCATCTGTTATTAATAGACTGCAAGGCAAAAACAGTGTTGGTCATAATAGATACTCTACAACTGGTGGAACAGTCCATAGAAATATTCAACCACTTTTTGCTGACCTTTGGGGAGGGGGCTTTGCAATTGCGCATAATGGAAATATTACTAATGCTTTATCATTGAGATATGATTTAGTAAAAAATGGATCAATTTTTCAATCTACTTCTGACACCGAAACAATTCTTCAGCTTGTAGCCCGCTCTAGTGCAGATAGAACAATAAAAAGATTAGTTGACGCATTGCTTCAAATTGAGGGGGCATATGCTCTAGTAATACTAACTAATAAAAAATTGATTGGTGCAAGGGATCCTTTTGGCATAAGACCACTTGTTTTGGGTAATTTGGATGGTTCATATATTTTATGTTCAGAAACATGTGCTTTGGATATAATTGGTGCTGATTTTGTTAGAGAAATTGATCCAGGTGAAGTGGTCATCATTACAGAAAATGGCATTGAAAGTATAAATCCTTTTTCAAAAACTGAAAAAAGGCTAGATTTGTTTGAATATATTTATTTCTCAAGGCCTGATTCTGTTCTAGATGGTAAATCAGTATATGATTGTCGAAAATCTTTTGGCAACATTCTAGCAAAAGAATTTCCAGTGGATGCTGATATTGTTGTTCCTGTTCCTGACTCAGGTGTTCCAGCGGCTTTGGGTTATTCAGAACAATCAAAGATACCTTTTGAATTGGCTATTATTAGGAATCATTATGTTGGAAGAACATTTATTCAACCAGGTCAATCGAGTAGGCATTCATCAGTAAAATTAAAACATAATCCAAATAAAAGTTCTGTTGATGGAAAAAATATCATTCTTATTGATGACAGCATTGTAAGAGGAACAACCTCTGTAAAAATAGTACAATTAATGAGAGACTCAGGTGCAAAAAAAGTACATATGCT
The DNA here is from genome assembly GCA_002723035.1 of Rhodobiaceae bacterium. Classification (GTDB taxonomy): domain Bacteria; phylum Pseudomonadota; class Alphaproteobacteria; order MED-G09; family MED-G09; genus MED-G09. The sequence goes on from PBNH01000015.1 coordinate 61,654, forward strand.
TATTGCTTGTCCACCTATTAAATTTCCTGATTTCTATGGAATAGATACTCCAGAAACTGAGCAACTCTTAGCTGCTAATCATTCAATAAATGATATGTGCTCTTTTATAGGTGCAGACAGCTTAGGCTTCCTATCTCTTGATGGATTATATAAGGCAATGGGCTATAAAGACGGAAGAGATAATAATAATCCTCAGTTTACAGATCATTGTTTTACAGGTGAATATCCAACTGACCTAAAAGATTATAAAGATGAAAAAATTCAAGAGCAATTATCTCTTCTATCTGATGGCGAAATAAATATTTAAATGTCAAAAATTTTTCAAAATAAAATCGCACTTGTAACAGGTGCATCAAGAGGGCTGGGTAGAGCAGTTGCCAAAAATTTAGCAAAAAATGGAGCTGAACTAATTTTAGTATCTAGAACAATAAGCGCATTAGAGAGCCTGGATGATGAAATTAAGAAATTAGAGTCTAATTCAACAATCGTTCCTTTAGACCTTGAAGACAATGAGTCAATTGACTTGCTGGGTGGTGAAATTCATAAAAAATGGGGAAAATTAGATATTTTAGTTAGTTGCGCTGGTATAGTTGGAGATATTACTCCAATTTCCCATTTAGAACCAAAAATATGGAATAAGGTTATTAACTTAAATTTAAATGTAAATTATAGATTAATAAGATCATTTGAACCTTTATTAAAAATTTCAGAGGGTGCTGATGTAGTTTTTGTATCAGACACAAAAAATAAGAAACTTGATCCTTATTGGGGAGCTTACAATATATCTAAATTAGGTCTTGAAGCTCTAATTAAAACCTGGGAAAAAGAGATAAATCTAACTAACATAAAAGCTCATATTTTTAATCCCCTAGATATGGATACTCAGTTAAGATCTAGTTTTATGCCTGGTGAAAGAAATAAAAATTTAAAAAATCCTGCTGAAATGGCTAATTTATTAACTAATTTAATTAGAAGGAATTAGTTAGTTATTTTTTTGACTCATAAGGGTTATCTGAACCTCTAAAATCTATTTTTATTGGTACACCATTAAAATCGAATTCTTTTCTTATTTCATTGACTAGGTATCTTTTATAAGACTCTTTTATATAATTTGGGTAATTAGAGAAAATAATAAAATGAGAGGGTCTTACTTTTGGTTGTGTAATATATTTTATTTTTACAGATCTTCCATTTTTATTGGGGTGTGGATGCCTATTTGATATTTGGATTAAAAATTCATTTAACTCAGATGTCGTTAGCCTTTTATCACATATTTTATCAAGCCTATCTGAAAGCTGCATTAATTTCTCAATACCTTGGTTCTTTTGAGCAGAGATAAAAGCGATACTTATTTTACCAAACTGAGGAAGGAATTCTTCAATTTTTTTTTCAATCTCTTTTTTCTTTTCTTTTTTATTATCTATCAAATCCCACTTATTAACTGCAATTACAAAAGGTTTTCCTTCAGATTCAATAATATTTGCAATATTTGCATCTTGCTTTTCAAATCCTCTTTCTGAATCTATCATTAAAATAATTATTTCAGACTCTTCAGTGGCATTTAATGAACTCATAACTGATAATTTTTCAGCATAATCTAAAACTTTAGATTTTTTTCTAATACCAGCAGTATCCCAGATTTGGTAATTAATTGAATTCCAATTAAAAAATAATGGAATTGAGTCTCTTGTAAGTCCTGCTTCAGGCCCAACAATTTGACGATTCTCACCAATTAATTGATTAATTAAAGTTGACTTACCTGAGTTTGGTCTACCCAATATAGCTATTTTTTTTATATTACTTTCTTCGTTTTCAAACTCTATATTTATTGATGAATTTTTTATTATTTGATTATGAAGTTCAGAAATTCCTAAATTATGCTCAGAAGAGATTGATAAAGGATTCCCAAAACCAAGTGAATGAGACTCAACTTCACCCTGCTTCACACTCCTTCCCTCAGATTTATTTGCAATAAGGATAACTTTTTTTCCACTTTTTCTAACTATAGACGCTAATGAATAATCATCTGGTGTAAGACTATTTCTTGCGTCAATTACAAACAAAATAATATCTGATTTATTAATGGCACTAATTGATGAGTCTTTTGTAATCCTTGAGATATTATCTCTAGATATTTCCTCAATTCCAGCAGTATCAATTAATTTATACGAATTGTTTTCAATATTTAATTTTTCAGTCCTATAATCCCTAGTTATTCCTGGCTCATTGGCAACTAAAGCCAATCTTTTACCTATCAGTCTATTAAAGAGCGTCGATTTACCAACATTTGGTCTTCCTATTATGGCTAATGTTTCTGGCATATCAGATTTTAGTTATAAATTATTAAATCACCTGAGTCATTCAACAGGTAAATAGCACCGTCAACAATTACTGGAGCTATAAAAAAGGATCCAGGGATTTTATTAGTTTCTATAATTTCTCCCGTTTGAGGAGAGATAAAGGCAGCAACTCCATGAGATGAAATCACAAATAATTTATCGGAAATCATTACTGGGCCACTCCACCTGATAGGATCTTCTCTTTTTTCCTCATTTATATATTGCTCTAGCTGAGTAACCCATTTGATTTTTCCTGCATTTCTTGAAACACCCACTAACTCAGAATTTGTTGATAATGCGAAAACCCAATCCCCTGAAACCCAAGGTGTTTCGGTTCCAGAAATATCCAGCGTCCATAATCTCTCTCCACTTGATATATCAACAGATATCATTCTACCAGCATGACTTATTGATATCATCCTACCATTATCTGTTACTGGCCTTGCTGTAATTGAGTTAATTTCTGAGAGAGATGTTGAAGAACCAGTCCTTGACAAAGAATCGGTCCAAGCAACTGATCCATTCAAGGTTCTAATTGCATAAATTTCACCAGATGAGTATGGAACAAAAACAAGGCCACCATCTATTGAAACTGAATTAGATGATAAAACTGATGCTGACTCAAGAATTCCTCTGTGATTCCATAATACCTCGCCATTAAGAGAATTAAGGGCAAAAACTTGATTATCATGACTAATTACATAAACTATATTATCGAAAGCAATAGGCGCTGAGCGGATAGGAATTCTAATATTGATTTTCCATATTTCCTCACCAGAATTCGCATCTAACGCTATAACATTCCCAAAACCATTCGTTACAAAAATTATATCGTTTTCATATGAAATACCGCCTCCAAAGCCCTCTTTTTTTTTCTCCTTTTTCACGGACATATCTTTTTGCCATATTTTTCTTTTGGTCTTTAAATCATAAGACTTTACTTTTGAGTCTGAGCCTAATGAATATATCTTACCATTTACGATTATTGGCGAACTTAAAAGAAAAGCATTTTTTGAAGAACCTTTTGCAATATTAAATTTTGAGGCTTGGTTGAGATATTCCGGTCCCACTAGATTGTGTAAGGAATTATCAATTGATCCTCCTGGATAAGGCCATGAAGAATTCATAACTGCTCTTGGGATAACAACTCTATTATCTCTTAGTTGAGGATCAGAGCTAAGATTTTTTTCTAAACTCAAAATTGATATTCTGTCACCTTGAATTCGATCTTTATCTATATCTTCTCCACCAAAAAAATTACTAACACTTCCGCATGAATTAAGAATTATTGTAATAAGAATAACAGAAATTATTTTTTTCATAATAAACCTATATTAACTAACGTAAAAAGATCTCAGCTCTTCTAGCTAAAACTGGTGGAGCAGAGGCATCATTAGCTATTTCCTGAAAAATTTCTTGAGCTTCAAAATCTCTACCATTTTTGATTAAAGCAAGAGCTAGTATTTCCTTTGCATGAAAAGAAAATGGACCTCCATTTTCTACAACCTCTTTTAGTAATACATCAACCTCAGAGAAACTTCCATTATCCACTAAAATTAGCCCAGCTTTTATTTTGGCAAAAACTCGGAGGTTTTTTGTTAATGTTTTATCTAATGATGCTTTTTTTAAATAATCTATAGACTCTTTATAATTACCATTGGCAAGACTTTCTGACGATAATCTAAAAAACGCTAATCCCTTATAACCAGTTTTACCTTCTGTCAATTTTATTAATTGATCTATGCCGTCACTATCGTTTCCCTCTTCAATAAGAGTCAGAGCATTATCAAAAGCAATAGAATCTCTTTGTGATACTCGATTGTTAAGATGGTTTAATATTTCATTTCCACCAACAGATAATATTATAAGAACAGCAAGCCCAATAATGTAAATACCAAACCTATCCCAAATAGATTTTAATTGTTGGCGTCTTAGTTCCTCATTTACTTCATCCTCTATAGGTTCAGACAATTAATTCTCCATATAAATATTTATTAAAAGGAAATTAGTGCTAAAAATGTTATATAACAACCCTATGATTAAAATTAAAACTATAAGATATCTATTTGAAGCAATTTTAGGATTAAATTTATTAATTTTAACTAAAATTTTAGGGTTAGAATTATCTACAAAGACCTTTAGTTGGTTCTTATCAAATATTGGTCCCAAATTAAGAATTTCTAATCAAGCAAAAGAAAATCTTTATTTAGCATTTCCAGACATTAAAAACTCTGAAATTGAGTCAATAATCTATAAAATGTGGAAAAATATAGGAATGGTTGCTGCTGAATTTTTTCATTTAAAAAAAATATCTGAAGAAAAAAATGATCGAATAACTGTAGTAGGAGAAGAAAATATAATTAAATATAAAAATAGTGGTGTAATTTTTGTATCTGGTCACTTTGCAAATTGGGAGATTATCCCTTTAATTTTAAGAAACTACAGAGATAAAGTAGGAGGTATCTATAGGCATTCAAATAATTTCTTTGTAAATAGATGGGTTGTAAAACAACGCTATAAAAATACAACTCCTATCCAAATAAGGAAGGGATCATCCGGTGCAAGAGAAATGCTTAGTTTATTAAAGGAAAATGGTGCAATTGCAATGCTAGTTGATCAAAAGTTGTCAAGTGGAGTAAAAGTTAATTTTTTTGGATCAGACGCCATGACGTCTGATGGCGCTGCATCTTTAGCTATAAAATATAATTATCCTGTAATTCCAATTAATGTAGAAAGAGCTAAAGGTAGTAATTTTACTATAAGCTTTCATCCAGAAATAAAAATTAACAGAACCTCAAACAAACTAAATGATATTAAGACATTCACATCTGAAATTAATAGATTTTTAGAGGAATGTATTACCAATAAACCTGAGAGTTGGTTTTGGATACACAATCGTTGGGATAAAAAATTTAATTTGAATTAATTTCTTTTTCTCTCATAAACGAAGCCTCTGCATCAATATATGGCTCCTGCCTTTCTACAGACCAATATTTTAAATCTGATAGAGCTATTCTTTTTTTGCTAACTGAGCAAATAACATATGTGCCATGTCTTATAACGTTAAAACCTCCATCCCCATATTCTACTAATGCTTCTGTTTCATCATAACTCATTTAAAAATTATTCCTTATTTTTTAAGCTTGCTTTTGCAATTAGAACATCGTTGTTACTAAACTGAATATTCAAACTTTGATTATTTTTAATATCTTTCGAGGATCTAATTAATGAAAAATCATCATCTTTAACTATGGCAAAACCTCTCTTTAAAACCTTTTCATGGCTTAGCGCACCTAAAACTCCAGAAGATAAATTCAATCTATTTTTAAAATTTTTTAAATAATAACCAAATTTAGTTCCAAGCGAATTATAATTTGAAGATGCCTTTTCATCTAAACGTGTTAATTTATCGCTTAACATAGAAAGTCTTAACGTTTTAGAAACCCGTAAATATTTTTCATCGAGAATATTAACACTAGATTTTAATGAAAAAGTAAGACGTGAAGATAGATTCTCAATTTTTTGAAATGGATTTTTTAAAATATTAGTTATTTCTGGAAAAGACTTAAATATTTTTTTTGATTGAGTCTCAACATATTGGATACTTCTTAAAATAGAATTTTTATATCTACTCTCATACTCGTCAATAACCTCAATTAGATCATTTTTAACAGGTACGCTTTTTTCAGCTGCAGCAGTTGGTGTTGGAGCTCTTAAATCTGCAACTAAATCAATTAAAGTATTATCAGTCTCATGACCAATTGCAGAAATAATTGGTATTTTCGATCTAAAAACTGATCTTACAACTTTTTCGTCGTTGAAACCCCATAAATCCTCTACACTTCCACCCCCTCTTGCTACAATAATTAAGTCGGGATTTGGAATTCCACTCTGCTCTAAGAGATGAAAGCCGTCAATAGCATCAGCAACTTCATCGGGGCATGTCTCACCCTGAACCCTTACCGGCCAAACTATAATTTGACATGGAAATCTATCATTTATCCTGTGAATAATATCTCTTATCACCGATCCTGAAGGACTAGTAACAACACCGATAATATTTGGAAGAAAAGGTATATTTTGTTTAAACTCGTTTGAAAAAAGCCCTTCAGCAGAGAATGCTTTTTTTCTTTTTTCTAATAAAGCCATTAATGCTCCAAGTCCTGCAGGCTCAATATTATCAACAATAATTTGATATTTTGACTGACCTTTATAAGTTGTTACTTTACCAGTACAAACAACCTCTAATCCCTCCTCTGGCTGAATCTCAAGTGAGGATGCATTACCTTTCCAGACTATTCCTGATATAATAGAATCTTTATCCTTTAAATCAAAATAAACATGTCCAGATGTAGGATTTGATACCCTACCAATCTCTCCTTTTACCCTTACATAACCAAAATTATCTTCAATTAAATTTTTAATTGAAAAAGATAACTCTGAAACAGAGAGCTCTAGGGTATTTTTTGTAGTAGAATTCATTTTTATTTACTTTAATATAATTATTATTAGCAATCTTTGAAACAAAATTATTTAATTAACTAAATATGAATATACTATTATTAGGTTCAGGTGGAAGAGAACATGCACTTGCAAAGTCTCTTTATGAGAGCCCAAAAAATAAGAAAATATTTTGCGCACCTGGAAACCCAGGAATAAAGGACTTTGCGGAGTTAATAAATATTAATATTAACAACAATGAAGATGTCCTTAATACATGCATTTCAAAAAAAATTGAACTAGTAATAATTGGACCTGAGGTACCTTTAGTTAATGGATTAGCAGATTTTTTAAATAAAAATAATATTCTAGTTTTTGGTCCTCGAAAAATAGCCGCTCAGCTTGAAGGTTCAAAAAAATTTACGAAACAAATATGTAAAAAATATAATATACCAACTGCAAAATTTAAAACTTTTGACGAAGAGTCAACTGCCTTAAAATATCTACAAAAACAAGTATTCCCAATAGTTATTAAGGCAGACGGTCTGGCTGCCGGCAAAGGTGTTATTATTGCTGAAAGTTATAATGTTGCTGAAAAAGCAGTAAAAGAAATTTTTTCAGGACTTTTTAAAGATGCCGGAAAAGAAATAGTTATAGAAGAGTTCTTAGTTGGTGAAGAAATAAGTTACTTTATTATTGCAGATGAAAATAATTTTATTGAATTAACTAGCGCTCAAGACCATAAAAGAATTGGCGAAGGTGACACTGGTCCAAATACTGGTGGTATGGGTGCATACTCTCCCGCACCATTAATGAATAATAAATTAAAGGAATTAACTATTAATAATATTATAAAACCTACGTTAATGGCAATGAGAGATCTCGGATGTCCTTATACAGGGATACTTTACGCTGGTTTAATGATTACAGATGAGGGTCCAAAACTCATAGAATATAATGTAAGATTTGGTGATCCAGAGTGTCAGGTAATTTTACCTAGATTAAAATCAGATTTATTAAGCTTAATAATAAGTAGTTGTCAAAACTCTCTAAATGAAGAAAATATAAAATGGGACAATAGATTTGCTTTAACTATTGTAATGGCATCAGAGGGTTACCCAAATGATTGTAAAGTTGGTTATGAGATAAAAGGTATTAATAAAATTCAAAACTTAAAAGATATTTATGTTTATCATGCTGGAACTAAAAAGGTTAATGATTTAATTTTTACAAATGGTGGAAGAGTTTTAAATATAACAAGTTTAGGAGAAACTGTAAAAGCTGCAAATTGTAATGCTTTAAACGCTATAAAAATGATAGATTGGAGGGGTTCTTATCATAGAAATGACATAGGGTGGCGTGCAATAAAAAGAGAGGAAAATGAATAATAACGAAGATTTAACATCAACTGATAAATTTACAGGAACAATGGATGTTCAAGAAAAGCTGAAGTTTCCTGAAAAAGAATTAGAAGAGTATCTGTCAGATACAATACCAGGCTTTGAAGGAAATTTATTAGTTAAAGAATTTAAAGGCGGTCAATCAAATCCAACCTATCAGCTTATTACACCAAAAAAAAAATATGTACTTCGAAGAAAGCCTCCAGGTAAACTTCTGCCATCAGCTCATGCAGTTGATAGAGAATATAAAGTTATCACAGCATTAAAATCAGTAAATTATGCTGTACCTGAAACATTTTGTCTTTGCGAGGATGAGTCAATAATAGGGACAATTTTCTATGTTATGGAAATGGTTGATGGCAGGATCATTTGGGAACCAACAATTCCAGATTCATCACCTGAGATTAGAAAAGAAATTTTTACAGCAAAAAATAAAACTTTAGCAGAGTTACATAATATTGATTATAAAAAAATTGACTTAGAAAGTTTTGGAAAACCAGGTAACTATTTTTCTCGTCAGATCTCTAGATGGACAAAGCAATATATTGCCTCTGAAACAGAAAATATTAAGGAGATGCAGTCTTTAATTGAATGGCTTCCTAATAACATCCCAGGAAAAGATGAAACATCTATTGTTCACGGTGATTATAGAATAGACAATATGGTTTTACATCCTAAAGAGTCAAAAATTTTGGCTGTCCTTGATTGGGAACTTTCTACTTTAGGGCACCCATTAGGGGATTTTACATATCACCTTATGCAATGGTTTATGCCTGAAGTAGAAGGTGGCGCAGGGACACAATCCTTATCAAATGTAAACTGTAAAGAATTAGGAATTCCTAATGCAGAGGACTACATAAAAATGTATTGCGAACAAACTAATAGAAAGGAAATTGATAACATTGACTTTTATCTTGCATATAACTTTTTCAGGCTTGCTGGGATTCTTCAAGGAATTCTTGGGAGAGTAAGAGATGGAACAGCTGCAAGTGAACATGCTCAAGAAAGGAGTAATAGAGTAAGACCCTTAGCAGAAGCTGGGTGGATTTACGCACAAAAAGCAGGGGCCATATAATTACTTAGTGATTACTCTTGCTCCATTCTCAGCACCTATAATTACTTTTTCGGTTAGATTTATAAATAAACCATTCTCAAATACACCTGGTATTAAATTAAGCAATTGCTCTATATCATCAGGTTTATCAATTAATCCAATTGATAAATCATAAATATAATTTCCGCCATCGGTAATAAAAATGTTTTGATTATCTTTTCTTAGGCTTACTGATCCATTATAACCAACCTCATTTAGTTTATCCATAATCTTCAAGCTTGTTACTTCATGTTCATATGGTGAAACCTCTATAGGTAATTTAAAATCACCTAATTTATCTACCAATTTACTCTCATCAGCTATAATTATTACCTCACTGGAATTGAAGGCAATAATCTTTTCTCTTAGAAGGGCTCCTCCTCCTCCTTTAATTAGGGATAAATCGGTGTCAATTTCATCTGCTCCATCAATTGTTAGATCGAGTTTTTTTACATTTTCAAGTGTGGTTAATGGTATAGATAATTTGTTTGACAAATTTTTCGTTTTTTCCGAAGTAACTACCCCATATATATTTAAGCCATTCTTAATTTTCTCTGACAATAAAATTAGAAATTCATCAACAGTTGACCCAGTTCCAAGACCTAATTTCATTCCATCTTTTACATAATTAATAGCTTCTTTAGCAGCAACTATTTTCATTTCTTTTGACATTAAATTTCTCCTGAGCCAGCTTTCATTTTATGTGCTTTTTCAATTTTATGATAAGCACCATTTATAACAGCAAGTTTTTCATTTGCCATACCAAGCAATTCTCTGGGAACTCCTTTTGAAATTAATTTGTCAGGGTGATTTTCAGCTGCTAACTTTTTCCACTGTGATTTTGCTGATTTTAGATTGCTTCCACTTTCTAAACCTAGAATTAACCAAGGATCATCATTTTCTGCAGCCATATGACTTGCCTTTATTCTAGCAAAATCTGCTGCGGAAAAACCAAAAATTCCTGCTATTTTTTCTAAAAATATTATTTCATTTTTATTTACTGGACCATCTGCTTTTGCAATATGAAAAAGTGCGTCAACAACATTCTCTAAGACATGAAGATTATTTTGAAAAATTGAAGATATTTGTTTTGCATAAGTATCATACCCTGCAAGATCCTCTCTTGCTAAATTATATACCTTAAGAACATTTTTAAGTTCATTTTCTGGAAGATCATGAAGTATTTCTTTAAAAGCTGAAAATTCTTTATTTGAAATTTTTCCATCAGCCATAGACATTTTTGCTGAAAGGGCTATTAAAGCTATAGCAAAAGCAACATCCTCATCATCTTTATCTAAAACATAATGACCGGCAACTGCACCAACAACTGCACCAAAAATTCCACCGACTAAATATCCAGCAGTAACACCTGCAAGTTTACCCCATACTGACATAGTTCTTAAAATATATGAGTCGTATTAAAATTTCTCTGATAAAATTTATTAATCTATAACCCCAAAACAGCTTTTGAAATAATATTTCTCTGAATTTCATTTGAACCCGCATATATGGTTGTTTTTCTTCCATTAAGATAAGATGGAGTAATTGTTATAGCATAATCAGGGCCTACGGGAGGCTCATTTATATTTGCAAAAGTATCATAAATAATTGGAGAAGACCAATAACCAATAGCTTCTACAGACAATTCTTGGATTTTTTGCTGAAGCTCTGTACCCCTACATTTTAAAATAGAAGATTCTGGACCAACTCTTTGACCAGCGGAAAGAGCAGAAAAAATTCGTAATTCTACAAATTCTAAAGCTTGAACTTCGATTTCGCATTGACTTAATTTATTAACAAAATTCATATCATTGATAAGATATTTACCATTGCCAATAGAAGTATCTTCTGCAATTTTTTTGAGTTTATTAATTCCTCTATACAATGATGGTGAGTAAGAATTTCCTCTCTCAAACTCAAGAAGATATTTCGCATAAGTCCATCCTTTGTTTTCTTCGCCAACAAGATTTTCTTTTGGCACTTTAACATCTTCAAAAAATACTTGATTTACCTCTTGATAAGGGGCTGGGGATTGATCAAGTGTTATTAGAGGTCTAACGTCTATTCCTGGAGATTTCATATCAATCAATAAAAAAGAAATGCCCTCTTGAGGTTTTTCAGTTTTGGATGTTCTTACTAGACAAAAAATCATATCGGCATGTTGAGCAAGAGTTGTCCAAATTTTTGTTCCATTTACTAAATAGTGACCTCCTTTATCTTCAGCCTTACATTGAAGAGAGGCCAAGTCAGAACCAGACCCTGGTTCTGAATAACCTTGGCACCACCAAACTTTTGAAGAGAGGATATCAGGTAAATATTTTTTCTTTTGTTCCTCTGTTCCAAATTCCATTAAAACAGGTGCTACCATTGAAAGACCAAAAGGAACTGTTCTTGGTGCACCTGCGTAAGCCATCTCTGTTTCAAAAATATATTTTTGCGTTGTTGTAAAACCTGAACCACCATACTCTACTGGCCAATTTGGAGCTATCCACCCCTTTTCGTATAGAGATTTTTGCCACTTAACGTGCAAATCTTTACTGGCGGATCCATTCTTTGATCTCGCCAATTCATCTTTCATTTCTTGCGTGTATGAAACTTTGATAAAATCTCTTACTTCATTTCTAAAATTAATATCATCCTGATTAAAATCTAAATCCAAAATATACTCCTTTTATTTTCCTTTAAAATCGCCATCTCTTTTTTCGAAAAAAGCTGATAAAGCCTCTTGATGATCATCTGTGAGATGCATTAAAGCCTGCATACTTGCAGACATTTCTAAAATATTATCAAAACTTGCATCCATTCCTTCTCTTAGCAGTTTTTTACTCATTCTGAGTGCGTCTGGAGGTTGTTTAGTAATTGATAAAGCTATTTCATTTGCTTCATCCATAAGGTTCTCTGATTTATAAAAATCACTGATTAATCCCCACTGTTTAGCCGTCTCAGGTTCAATTAATTTTGCAGAAAATAATAATTCTGAAGCTCTAGACATACCAATGATCTTTGGTAATAACCATGCTCCACCATCACCTGGAACTAATCCTATTTTAAGAAAAGTTACTCCAAATTTTGCTTTATCTGATGAAATTCTTATATCTGCCAAACAAGCAACATCATTTCCTAAACCAATTGCTGGTCCATTGATTGCAGCAATAACAGGAACCTCAATATCCCAGATAGCCTTAATTATCTTGTGAATTCCTTTTTTATATCTATCGCGAAGGCCAACAGAGGATCCTGAGAAATTTCCGGACTTATTTTGCATATTTTTAACATTACCACCCGCGGAGAAAGCCTTTCCTGCACCAGTTAAAATAACACAACGAACATCTCTATCATAATTAATTAATTTTGAGGCTTCTTCAAAGTTAATTACATCTTCTGGTTCACCTAATGGATTGCGTATTTCAGGCCTGTTCATAGTTAATGTAACTACAGAGCCATTTTTTTCAAATTTTAACCAATCATTCATTAGATTTAGCTCTTAAGAAGCTAAGGAATATTTTTTTAGATGATGGTCAGCGTTTCCAAGCTGGGTCTCGATCATCGATAATCTTTTAAAATAATGTCCAACATTTAGTTCATCTGTCATACCCATACCACCATGGAGTTGAACAGCACTTTGACCAATAAATTTTGCAGCATTGCAAATTTGTACTTTTGCCCCAGAAGCGGCCTTACTTCTCTCTACATCTTCTTCTTCAAGTTTTAGATTAACCATGTAAGTCATGGATACTGATTGTTCATATTGCATAAACATATCAACCATTCTATGCTGTAGGACTTGAAATTTTCCTATTGGCTGACCAAATTGTTTTCTTGTTTTACAATACTCAACTGTTGTTTCATTTAATACTGACATTGCGCCTATAGCTTCAGCACATAAAGCTGCAATTGTTTCATCAGCTACAAGCTCAATTAAAGCATAAGAATCTCCTTCTTCTCCTATTAATGATGAGCCATCTAATTTTACATTTTCGAAAGAAACCTCTGAGGCCATGCTTCCATCAACAGTTTTATAATCACGAGTTGAAACTCCATCACTAGCCTTATCAACTATAAATAAAGATATACCTTTTTTATCTGATTGATCTCCCGAGGTTCTAGCTGAAACTATCAGTTTTTGTGCCCAAGGAGCACCAGAAACAACACATTTATCTCCATTTAAGGTATAATCGTCGCCTTTCTTTGATACGGATACTTTTATATCAGCAAGATTAAATCTTCCTTGTGGTTCAGCATAAGCAAATGCCCAAATCTCATCCCCGGAGATTAAGCTTGGAAGATGTTCTTGTCTCTGTGATTCAGATGCTCTTCTTAAAAAACCTCCACATGTAACAACGGTTTGAATATAAGGCTCTACTACCAAACCTTTTCCAAACTCTTCGGCAACAATCATAGTTTCAACAGAACCAAAGTTCAAGCCGCCATCATTTTCTGAAAAAGGAACCCCTAGAAGCCCAAGCTCAGCTAGTTGACTCCAATTATCTTTACTCATACCTTCTTCAGATTGAATAATTTCTCTTCTTTTATCGAAATCATAATTATCCTGAATAAAAGACTGTATAGTATTACGTAATAAAGTTTGCTCCTCACTAAATGAAAAATCCATTTTTTTCTCCCTAAAGTCCTAAAACCATTTTTGCTATTATATTTCTCTGAATCTCATTAGACCCACCATAAATTGAAGTTTTTCTCATTCCAAAATAATTTTGAGCAACACCTTGGGTATGCTCTGGTCCTACCTCAAGATAATTTGACCCAAAATTTCTAACACTCAAGGGAGTGATATATGGACTTGCATAATTACCAATTGCCTCCAGGGTGAGTTCAGAAATTTTTTGTTGAATTTCAGTACCTTTAATTTTTAAAATTGAAGACTCAACACCTGGGCCTTGGCCTTGACTCTCTTTTGCAAGTGTCCTCAACTCAGTATATTCCAAAGCTGTTAAATCTACTTCAAGTTCAGTAATTTTTTTATTAAATGAAGAGTCTTTCATAAGAGGTTCACCATTATTTAGTTCTGAATTAGCAATATCTTTTAATTTATCTATTGCTTTTTTTGATCTTGCAACTCCGGCTATACCAGTTCTCTCATTACCAAGTAAAAACTTAGCAATTGTCCAACCCATATTTTCTTCACCAACAAGATTTTCAACAGGTACTTTAACATCTTCAAGAAAAACTTCATTTACCTCGTGACCACCGTCGATTGTAATTATAGGTTTAACTTCAATACCTGGAGTATTCATATCAATCAATAAAAAGGAAATGCCTTCCTGAGGTTTACCCTCGTTTGAAGTTCTCACTAAACAAAACATCCAATCAGCATATTGGGCTAAAGTGGTCCATATTTTATGACCATTTACAATATAGTGATCACCGTTTCTTTCAGCTTTTGTTCTAAGGCTTGCAAGATCAGATCCTGCACCTGGCTCAGAATAACCTTGGCACCACCAGTCATCACCTGACAAAATGCCTTTAAGAACCCAATCCTTCTGGTGATCGTTACCAAAAGCAATAATAACTGGACCTAGCATAGTTAATCCAAAAGGTATTAACGGGGTTGTTCCGGCATTAGCGCATTCTTGATCCCAAATATATCTCTGAGTTATAGACCAATCAACGCCACCATACTCAACTGGCCAATGTGGAGCTATCCAACCTTTTTTATAGAGAGTTTTATGCCATGAAAGTATACCTTCTTTCATTTGATCAGAAGTAACCTCATGATATTTCTCAATATTTTGTCCTGCATTATTTTCTGATGAAAAATTTTCTGCAATAAATTCACGCACCTCGTCCCTGAATTCTTGATCAGCTTTTGTAAAATTTAAATCCATATTTTTAATCTTTCCTAATATAAATGGTACACTGTAATATTTGTAATAGTTGTATAATTTAGAACTTCAACAATTATGTAATATCAGAGGTATCTAATTAAATCCATTGTATTTTTGTCGCAATTACTAAATTTAATTATTACAAATAATGATAATAAAAAAAAGTATTTTATTACCCTTGAAAAGAAAAATAATTTGACCATTTAAATTGTATGGATGCCTTCAAGGATCCTAAATTTAATAACTTGCTTAAAAAAGGAGTAAAAAATGAATACAAGAATTGAAACAATTTGGAGAGACCTCTCTCCTTTCGCAGTAGGGTTTGATAGAACATTTGATACATTATCAATATTAGCAAACTCTAAAGCTCAAAATACAAACTATCCTCCATATAATATTAGAAAATTACCCGAGGATAAATACAGTATTGAACTTGCAGTAGCTGGTTTTGATGAAAAAGATATCGATATAGAGGTATCTGAACAAAATCTAATAATAGATGGTAAGAAATCTGATGAAATGAATGAGAATTTAATTCACCAAGGTCTTGCATCAAGAAATTTTAATAGAAAATTTGTTTTATCAGAAGATATGGTTGTTCAAGGTGCCGCTCTATCCAATGGCATTCTTTATATTGGAATACAAAGAGTAATTCCTGAACATAAAAAACCAAAGAAAATTCCTCTTACTAGTAAAGAGAGTCTATTAAACTCATAATTCTAAACTTATTAAGAATTTAAGGTGGTGAAATTTTTTTGCCACCTTTTATTTTTATAATAATTAATTATATTTCCCTAGTATTAAAAGATAAATTTAATATATTGATATAACTATCTATAGAGGGGACTATGTCAGATAATATTTCAGAAAATATCAAATCATTATCAGTCAGAAACTATGCCCTTGGAATTCTAGTTATTGTTTACACTTTCAATTTCATTGATCGAAATATATTATCAATTCTTCTTCAATCTATAAAAACAGACCTAAACTTATCTGATACTTCTCTGGGACTATTATCTGGTTTTGCATTCGCAGCATTCTATGCAACATTAGGTATTCCAATTGCAAAATATGCTGATAGAGGAAATAGAAGAAATCTAATCTCAATATCTTTAGCAATTTGGAGTTTAATGACTGCGCTCTCTGGCTTAGCTCAAAATTTTTTACATTTGCTTCTTGCAAGAATTGGTGTTGGTATCGGTGAGGCTGGATGTAGTCCTCCAGCTCATTCGATGATTTCGGACTATTTTCCCGCAAATAAAAGATCAACTGCTCTAGGTATTTACTCCCTAGGAATTCCGTTTGGAATTATGTTTGGTTTATTTGCCGGAGGATGGATCGATGAGATGTTTGGATGGAGAGCTGCCTTTTTTATTGTAGGAGTTCCAGGTATATTAATTGCCATAATTTTTCGTTTTACGGTCAAAGAGCCAATTAGAGGACAAGCTGAAGGAAAGGTTGCATCTGATATTCAACCCACTATCTATAAAACAATCTTATATCTTCTTAGAAAAAAATCATTTCGTCATTTAGCTTTTGCAGCCTCTCTTGCAGCTTTTGTAGGCTATGGAGGAATCAATTGGTTACCATCTTTTTTTCAGCGCTCTTACGGAATGGCCTCTAGTGATGTCGGCTGGTATTTGGGTTTAATATTGGGTTTACCTGGTGGTTTAGGAATTTTTCTTGGTGGCTATTTATCAGACTATTTTGGATCAAGAGATGTTAGGTGGTCTTTATGGGTGGCTGCAATCGCTATGGGTACAACAGCGCCATTATACTATCTTGTTTATTTGAGTCCAACAGCTAATACGTCGCTACTATGGCTAATTATACCTGTAATGTTAGGTAATTTTTATCAAGCCGCTACATTTAGCCAAACACAAGGGGTTGTTGAATTAAAAATGAGATCAGTTGCAGCTGCAATTTTGTTATTTATTATAAATATAATTGGATTAGGGTTTGGTCCTTCAGCGGTTGGAATTGTAAGTGATATTCTTCAATCTGAATACGGAAAAGAATCTTTAAGGTATAGTTTACTCATATTTGCTTCACTTAAGATATGGTGTGCCATCCATTATTATATGGCTGGTAGATACCTAAAAGATGATCTTGTAACTAATTAGAGTTAGGTTTTTTAAGAAATAAAATAGGTGTAGTTTTTTTGTATTTTATATAATCTTCCTCTAAACCCCACTTATTATCAGAACTTTTTTCTAACATAGGTATTCCACTAATTTTTGTTAACAAAACATAAACAAATAATGGTGAAATTAATCCTAAAAATTCTCCACCTTCCATAGATGGAAAAGCTATAATTGCTATACCTAACCATAAAATAATTTCACCAAAATAATTAGGATGGCGTGACCAAGCCCATAGACCTGAACTGATAAATTTACCTTTGTTTGAAGGGTTTTCTCGGAATATTTTTTTCTGATTATCAGCCAATATCTCTATAACAAAACCTAAAATCCATAATAAAAATCCTGTAATCATAAAAATAAAATGATAATAGCTCATATTTTCTATTGAATTTATAGATGTCATCGCCGATAAACCTGCTACATATGTAAGAAAGACCCACAAACCAGATAAAGTCCAGGTCATAAAAAACCAGGAAAAATCTTTTTTCATTTCTATAAATCTAACATCCTGACCAACATCTTTTACTCTTTTGAATAAAAACATTCCAAGCCTTAAAGACCATAAAATAACCATTATTCCTATTAAGTAAGTATAGGGATTTAAACTTTCAAAGCTTGGACTAAATATAGAATTAAGAATTAAGATTACTGATAAACTTATATAAGTAAAACTTCCAGTTGCATCAAAATAATGTTCGGTTTGAAAAATAAAAGCATGAATAAAAAAAATCCAATGAACTATGTAGGAATAAAGGAAACAAAAAATAAGCAAAGGAAGGCCAAAAAAATCTACACTATTTTGACCAACGATATAAGCTACTAAAAATCCTAAAATAATTGATACGGCTGAACCTAATAAAGATATTTTTAATGGCATTTTAATTTTCCTTTATAAATTTAATTAATTCACTAATAACTTCAGGATATGCTTCTTTATCCCACCTATAAAATTGATGGCCTTTGTTATCCCATTTTAAAAATTTTACCATATTTCCTCTTTCAATCATATCATTTGAAAATTTTTCTATGATTTCAATTGGAATTGTCTTATCTAATTTACCATGAAAGATTATTGAGGGCGGAAGACCTTTTCTAATATAATTTGAAGGTGAAAATTTTTCAAAATTGCCATCGAAAAGTTTTTTCACAAATAACCAAAGTTTTTTTCTCCTTTCCTCAATGTTATCAGGTATTTCTCTATCTAAGACAGAAGTATTAAGTGCAGGATTTAATAAAACTAATCCCTTAATTTTTTCAAAAATTTGATTATTTTTATCAGGTATCATTACTAATGATGCTGCCAATTGACCACCTGATGAACCACCTCCAACAATTATATTTTCTGGATCAATATTTAAAACTTTTGCGTTAGATATTATCCACTTATAAGCCGCTCTTGCATCATCCATTGAGTCTTTTACTTTAGAGTTATGTTTAAGAGCAATTCTGTAATCAGCACTTATGCAGGTAATTCCTTGATTAGAAACATCTTTACATATTTTAAAAAGAGAATAAGACGATCCAAACGCCCAAGCACCTCCATGAAAAAGCAAAAGAGTTGATTTCGATTTTTTCACAGATGGTTCAAAAAAATGTAACTTTAAATTAATGTTATTTTTTTTATTATAAGTGAAAGACTTATTTGGTTTATCCAAATAATATAACGAACCATATCCAACTTTATCAAAAAAGTGACCTATAAAAGGCATTCGAGGGGGTTTTGTAAAAAAAAGATAGGAAAAAAATAATACAATTAAAGTGATGAAAACTAATAAAATAGTAAAAAATATTTTCATGAGATAATTTCTATATTATTCGAAAAAATGATTTAGCCTCTCAAACGCTTCAGCAAAATCCTTTTTAAAATCCTGTACAACAGCACCTGCACTCATAGGCTGATCCATAAGACCTACTCCTTGACCTACCCAATAAGTTGCAAGATTTTTTGCACCTTTATGGCCACTTTGAGAGAGCTTATCTATTTTTTTTAATGCAGGCTCGCTTACCAGAGATTGTAAGGGCATTGGAAGTGGTTCCGGTCCTTTTTCCTCCCAAGCATCGGTCCAAGGTGACTTTAGCTGTCTAGAATACTTTCCAGTTCTGCTTTTAGAGCGAACTGTATCTCGAGAACTCGCTAAAAGCATTTTTTCCTTAACAATTGGATTTGTTTCTGCTTCCGATGTAGTTAGCCAAACCGAACCACACCAGGCCCCAGATGCGCCCATTGACATAGCCGCAGCCATCTGAGCACCAGTTGTAATTCCACCTGCGGCTAATATAGGAACATCCTTAATTGATTTTATC
>PBNH01000016.1 GCA_002723035.1 Rhodobiaceae bacterium
TTTTGATGCTCTTATAATTTCGGGCGGCCTAGCATCCTTTCTTCTTTTCCAAGAGCTATTTTGGAGATGTTTAATTTTAACAACACTATTCTTTGAAACTTGATTTTTCATAATCTACTTATTTACTTTCTAATAGTTAATTTAAATTAATTTCAATATAATTTTATATTACACTTTATTTAAAAGGTAAAATTAAGGCAGATATTTTAATTAAAATTAGTAAACGTTTCGAAGCTTCAGCCACCAATCCTGAACTTCTGCAGCATGACTAACACCATATTCCTTAGCTAAATCTGAAGCATCTTCAGGAACCGACTCCATCTTGGTTATACCAACTGGTGCAGCATCATCAATAGGATCTAACCACTCAAGATCTATACTATCTATAACACCGTCATATTGTGCGCCAGCCTCTTCATGATGCTCGCTTATTTGGTGTTTTAATAAAAAATCTAAATAAGTTGGATACACTAGAAGAGTATAATATGAATTTTTCTCTCTTCCACGATAATATTCATATCTTATTATACAATCTTCTTTTGCATGTGATTGCTTGTAAAGCTCTTTTGATAATTCTTCGAATTTTTGCTCTTGTCCATCAACAATTTTAATGTGTGCAAGTAATGATGACATTTTTATCTCCTAAATAAATTAATTACCATTATAAAGTTTTCTATATTTCTCACTATCTGTTCTTAAATTCATNCCTAAAAATAGTCCTTCAAGAGCNCCACTAACATTNTCAGCTTTGGTAGAAAAATTACTATCNAATATNTAAAGTCTCTTACTTATTTTCCATCCATCAGGTGTATTTGTAAATTCATCGTGATATCTTCCAAAATANATATTAATATTNTTAATTGAGTTATNTTCAATTTCACCTCCAGCNGTTAGNCCGTAACTTTCAACTTCTGCTTTATTTCCTTTTANTTCAATAGCNACATTAGTTATNGAGTGCCANCTATGNCCACTTTTTTCAATTTCCATNACAACNGGAATAAAGCCTTTAGCATCTCCAGCATAAAATCCATAATCNATATAACCACTCTCTAAAAAACAAGTTTTTAANAAATNCTCATCAACCCANTCCATAGCTCTNCAATANCGNGTTANGCAATCATTNATNTCTTGAANTGCTTCNAGCNTAGTAACTTTTTCTTCNAAATTTTCCATAAATACTCCTCAATGAAATNAAATATTAAATTANATNAATAGCNTCTCTAAATATCATAATTGTNAANGGNACCCAGCTCAAAATAAATAAAGAAAACCTNATCCAAACAAGATTTAAAGTTGCTTGTAAAATTGAATGAATTATTCGGATAATTACGTAAAACCANGCACANTAAAGATGAATAATATCNGTATGCTCAAGNCCCCAAATAACAAAACTAATTGCATAAAAAATGGTCGGTTGTTCAAATAAATGATTATAGTTATCAGCAACCCTCTCTACCTTACTNGGGAAAATACCTCCAATTGATGAAGGGTGAGAAAATTTTTGNACATCAACACCATCTTCTTCTAATTTTTTTGCTGCCGGTAATCGNGTAGCATACATCCAAATCATCATAAAAAANGATANTANACACATAACAATTNTTGGTTGNAANATTAAATTATTCATAAANCNCTCCATATATAATATTTGCAACAAACAGGTCTTTTTGCAATAATTAATTTNATTATAGTNTTNTNNNAAANGGGGGANAGNAATGCCAATTAATGGGATGCATCATGCTGCAATATCAACGCCAAATATTGAACGTATNATGAATTTCTATANGGAAAACTTTAATTGTAAAGANATNAAAAGTAGNAGCCAATGGGAAAAAGGTTCAAACAATATTGATAAAGTTTTAGATTTAAAAAATAGTTCTGCAAAACAAGGCTTTCTCAGCTGNGGAAATGTTATGATAGAGTTTTTTGANTACNCATCTCCTGANCCTCAACCAATGCATAAAAATAGACCAGTTAACAANCACGGTCATACTCATTTTTGTTTNGATGTTACAAATATTGACGAGGTTTATAGNGATTTAGTATCAAAAGGTATAAATTTTCATTGTCCTCCTCAAGATTTTGGCCAAGTTAAGGCAACATACGGAAGNGATTGTGATGGNAATGTATTTGAGATNCAAGAGATAATTGANCCAANGNACCCAGCAAGAGTTTTTAATGACTAGAAATGATAAAGAATANTTATTTCATCTTCTTCAAGANATTTATTTTGATAATATAGATACTGCAAAAGCNGACGAAGCNGCAGAAGCAATGCACANNNATGTTAGATGGGTTCACAATCAAGTATGGGANCANGATGCACATAAAACCAACATTAGAGATACTTTTAATGGACGAAAAGAGGTTAGGGANTTTTTNCGNAAAAGGNTANTNGAGATGCAGATNGANGGNATTATTCATAAAGTNGAAAATGTTGTATCTGACGGAAAATTAGGTGCNTTNAAAGCGAATGTTATTGGNANAGATAAGTCTAAAAAACCTTTTTTTGGTTTAGTAGAATTANAGGANAATAAAATAATTTACTANAGAGTTTTNCCTCAAGAATAAAATTTAACCAAAAACCTTTTNACCTAAGTTATAATCTTTTAGTTTAAATTTTTGTACCTTGGTTGATGACATCGGCCAATCATCAACAAAAACTANATACCTAGGAATTTTNAAATTAGATATTTGCCCTTTGCAAAAATCTATTAATTCCTCTTTAGATATTTCCNCNCCTGGTTTTTTTTCAATAAATACTGCAGGTACTTCTCCTANATGATCATCCTCAATNCCAATAACCTGACTAATTANAATTTTTTCATGACTATCAAAATATGCTTCAATTTCTAANGCAGCAACATTTTCTCCACCAACTTTAAGCATATCTTTTATTCTTCCATGGTANCGAATATAACCATCATTTGTTAATGATCCAATATCCCCAGTTGANAACCACCCATCATNTGATANGGCTTTTTTTGTTGCTTCNTNATCATTAAGATANCCTGAAAATACATGCGGTCCCTTAATNTCGATAAGACCTCTNTCTTCATTNTTTAAAANTTCNTTTGTTTCAGGATCTAGTATCCTTATTTCTACTTNNGGCCATGGCTTACCNCAAGTTGTNAGNCTATGTTCAAGNGAGTCATCAGGTGAACCAAAAGAAGTTACTCCNCCTACNTCTGTNAAACCATAAGCTGAAACCTGTGANGCNTGAGGAACCTTATCTTGAAATGTTTTTAAAGTTTCAATTGGTGCAACATTGTTAATAATNCTCAATTTACTNAGATTATNTGGTGTAAAGTNNTNATGATTTGATAATGCAACCATNACAGCNGGAAATGCTGGNAAGGCTATTGATACNTCTTTTTCTATTAAAACCTTAATNGCGTCATCTGGATTAAAGTGAATNGTAGAAATAAAAGTTGATTTTGATATTGAACACCCAATAAANGGTAAAATNGAAGACATATGAAACATTGGNAGAGGGTCCCAAAAGACNTCTTTATCATTCATTTTCCATCTATCGACCATNGAATTTGCTACATGNAAAACATTGTTATGACTNAANGGNCANCCTTTTGGATTNGAGGTTGTTCCAGANGTATACATTACGAAAGCAGGGTCATTTTCTGATCCAGTTGCTTCTTCATTTAANGANNCNTCTACAGAAATTGACTCAAATTCCTTAAAGTNTTTAAATCTATTATCNTTAGAANCACCTATTATATAAACATCAATTAGTTCCTNNGGANGACCTTCTGNTGANTNATAAACAGAACTTATAATTTCNGAAANATTTGTTACNTCATCTGATTGAGANCTAGTAAATAAAATTTTGCATTTACTATCATGAAGAACATAGTTTAATTCTTTNGNTTTATATCTTGCATTAATATTTACTGGAACAAAACCTGCATACATTGATGCATACATTAATAATAAATATTCAANTGAATTNAATAAAAGTATACCAACTCTNTCGCCTTTATTTAAATTTAATGTNTTTAATTTCTTTGCATATGAAGNAACAAGAATTGAAAATTGATTAAAGCTNAAACTANNATTATCNACTGTTAGACATTCCTTATTACTTATTTCNNTNGGAAATTTAACANCAAANTCNGCAATATTATTNATTTTTTTTTCANTCATTTAANTTATCGCTTTTTTTGATTTATANTTTTATNNAATAATTTATTATAATTTATAGATTAAACTTTGTTTGTTTGCTATTAAAAAGCNAGCTTATTATTGGTTTAAGGGATAGGGAAAATTATGATTAATATTGGGTTGATTACCGCTAAACAGGCAAAGCTTAGACCAAATGCATGGGCTGTTTATGATCAAACNTCAAATAAAAGGATNACTTTTCTAGAACTTGATGAGCTAGTAAAAAAAATTGCNAATGGTCTTTTAAGTCTTGGTTTAGAGAAGGGAGATAGAGTTTCTATACTCTCTCAAAATACAATTGAATTTTTAGCGCTTTTTTTTGCATGTGGAAGAGTAGGATTAGTTGCACATGCTTTAAATTGGAGATTAGGTTCAGATGAGCTGACGCAAATTATAGAAAATGGTCAACCTAAAGTTATTATTACACAGGGGCAATTTTCAGAAATTGCTAGAGATCTTCAAGGAAAAATAAATTTTATCGATCATTGGCTTGAGTATGGTTCTGATAGTAATTCTTCTTTTGATANTTTAATTGATGAAGCCTCATCCAGTGAACCAATAGTACCTAAAAATATTGGNGATGAAGATCCTTTCTTTATTTTATATACTGGTGGAACTACAGGAATATCAAAAGGCGCTCTGCATACTCATAAATCAGCATATTTTGGTATGCTGAATCAAACTGTAGCTGAAAGAATTGTTCCTTCAGATGTATACATGCTTACTGGCCAAATGTTTCATATACCTGTTTTATTGGCAATGAATTACACCTCTCATGGTTGTCCAATAGTTTTGATGAATTTTGATGCAGAACTTGCTCTAAACCTNATTCAAGAGGAAAAGGTATCAGGATTTCTTGGAATTACTACAATGCTAAATTGGATGTTAGCGGTAGAGGGTTTTGATAATTATGATTTATCTAGTTTACGATGCGTTCAATACGGAGGCGGTCCAATGCCTACTAGAGTAATAGAAGAAGTCCTTCAAAAATTACCTGGAGGAATTATCCAGGGTTATGGTCAAACTGAGGGTACAACTATGACATTTTTATCTCAAGAAGATCATGTCAATGCTATTAACGGTATTAACCCAGAAAGGTTAAAATCATGCGGAAGAGCAGGTTATGTAACCTCGGTTCTAGTNGTTGACCCTGATGGTAAACCTGTTCCAAATGATAATAAAACTCCTGGTGAAATAATTATTAAATCTGATGCAAATATGTCTGGGTATTACCGGCAAAAAGATTTAACCGATAAATGTATTAAAGATGGTTGGATGTGGACCGGTGATATTGCTACATGGGATGAGGAAGAGTATATCTTTATAAAAGATAGGGCTAAAGACATGATTATTTCNGGTGGTGAAAATATTTACTCTGTTCAAGTAGAGGAGGCTGTTTCCAAGCATGAAGCTGTTCTTGAAAGTGCAGTTTTTGGAATACCTGATGATGAATGGGGTGAGTCCGTCATGGCTTATGTAGTTTTAAAACCAGGGATGAATGCCACTGAAAAAGATATCATTGATACAGCAAAAGAAAATCTTGCCTCCTATCAAAAACCTAAGGCTGTAAAATTTATTGATGCTCTTCCAAAGGCTCCAACTGGAAAAATTCTTAAAAGAGAATTAAGAGATCCATATTGGAAAGATCAGGATAATAAAATATAAAAACTAACTAAATTATAAACCTTCTGTAGTTTTAACTACCTCTGACAATGTTTGTAAGAAACGAGCTCCAACAGCACCGTCAATTGCTCTATGGTCGCATGACATGGTTACAGAAATTATTTTACTAAAAACTGCTTTTCCATCATTTTCGTCAACTTTGGTTTGCAATCCACCAACGGCAAGAATTGCACATTGCGGAGGATTAATTACGGCTGTAAAATCTTTAATTCCAAGCATTCCTAAGTTAGATATTGAAAATGTACCTCCTTGATAATCCGCTGGCATTAATTTATTGTTATGAGCGAGATCAGATAATCTTTTCATCTCTGAAGAAATTTCTTGTACTGATAAATTTCCAGCATTTTTTATAATTGGTGTAATCAAACCAGCCTCTGTAGCAACCGCAACTGATATATCTGCATTTTCAAATTGAAGGATTGCATTATCGGTCCAGTTGATATTAATTTCTGAATGTTTTTTAAGAGCAGTCGCAACACATTTTATAATTAAATCATTTACAGAAATTTTTTCGGAAGCATTTTTATTAAGTTCAGCTCTTTTATCCATTAGGGCATCAACCTCTAAATCTACATTTAAATAAAAGTGTGGAGCTGTATTTTTTGAACTTACTAATCTTTCAGCAATTACTTTTCTCATTGATGTATGTTCAATTGATTTTGAAGGATTATTAGAAGGACCTGCATCGGGTACGCCTTCGCCTTTGTATGCAGCAAGTTTAGCTGGATCAGCTGCTTGTTCAACATCTTGCACTGAAATTCTACCTCTTCTTCCTGAAGGAGTAATTGAGGAAACGTCGACATCAAGTTCAAGAGCTACTTCCCATGCTTTTGGGGAAATATTAATATCTTCTGGCGGAGATGAAGGTAACTCATTACTTGAGGAGGAAGTTTTATTATTACTTGTATCTAAAGCAGGTGCAGGAGATTCTGTTTCAGAAGAACTTGCACTTTCTGGTTTAAAGGATGTGTCAGGAGCTACATAGGAGTTTATAAATTCGTCAATTTCTTCATCACTTGTATCATCACTTGCGAAAATTCCTAAAAGAGCCCCTACGGCATAAGTACCGTCAGCATCAACAACTTTTTTACGAAGAGTGCTATCAATTTCTGCCTCGACTTCATTTGATATTTTATCAGTTTCAATAACAACCAAAGGATCACCCTTTGAAAATGTTGTTCCTTCTTCAATTAACCATTCAGTTAATTTACCTTCGTCCATCTCAATGCCCCACTTGGGCATAATAAGAGGTTCAATCTTTTTACTCATTTTGAAATCCTAACTAAAATTAACTGTCTGCTCTATAACCGTTTTTATTTTTACTGGTGAAGGAAGAAAGGCTGTTTCTAGCTCTTTAGCAAATGGTACTGGTGAATGAGGGCCAGTAACAGTTTTAATAGGAGCTTTTAGAGATGAGAAGACTTCACTGGCAGCTAAAGCAGCTATATCTGCAGCAAAAGAACACCTAGGTGGAGTTTCATCAACAACAATTAATCTTCCAGTTTTCTCTACACTATCAAGTATAGCATCTTCATCGAGAGGGCTAGTTGTTCTTGGGTCAATAATATCACAACTTATTCCATCTGCTGAGAGAGCATTAGCTGCATCTTCACAGAATGAGACCATTCTTCCCGTAGCAACAAGAGTGCAGTCCTCTCCTTCGGATACTATTCTGGCTTTTCCAAAAGGTACTAAATAATCGCCTTCAGGAACATCACCTTGTAGACCATATAGAGTTTTATGTTCAAAAAATATTACTGGATCATCATCTCTAATAGCAGTAGTCAACAAACCTTTAGCATCTGCTGCAGTTGAAGGCATGGCAACTTTTAAACCTGGAATAGCAGTTACCATAGGATGCGGAGATTGGCTGTGTTGAGATGCAGCCTGCATACCTGCACCATAAGTTGTCCTAAGTACCATTGGGCATGTCGCTTTACCACCAAACATATATCTAAATTTTGCAGCTTGATTCATTAATTGATCCATACAAAGACCAATAAAATCTGAAAACATAATTTCTGCGACTGGTCTTTTACCCGCTAAAGCAGCTCCAGCGGCTGTTCCAGCTATACCTGCTTCTGAGATCGGCATATCGATAACTCTCTCAGCCCCAAACTTACCAAATAAACCACCGGTGACGCCAAAAACTCCCCCAATTGCTTCTGGTCCACCAGCACTTCCAGTTCCACCTACAACATCCTCGCCCATAACAATTACATTTTCATCATTAGCCATTTCTTGATGAAGTGTTTCTGTTAAAGCCTCTCTATAACTCATTTTAGCCATTATTTATTCTCCTTAATATGAGACGTAAACGTCTGTGGTAACTTCTTCAGGTGATGGGACCGGTGCAGCTGCAGCTTCTTCAGCTGATGTTTCAATTAAGCTAATAACTTCACTATCGATTTTATCTAAATCTTCTTCACTTAATAAACCAGCTTCAGTAACTTTCGATCGGAAAATTTTAACACAATCATTATTTTCCCTGTCATTTTTAACTTCATCTGGGCCACGATAATTTTGCGGATCACCCTCAAAATGCCCATAAAATCTGGTCGTTTCAAATTCGACAGCGCATGGGCCTTTACCCTCTCTACACATTTCAATTAATTCTTTCATAACTTCATGAACTTCAAAAAAATCAAAGCCATCTGCTTTAACAGTATGTATTCCAAATCCTTCAACTCGACTAGCAATACTCTCTGAAGCAATAACATAGGANGCACCAGTATGCTCTGAGTATCTGTTGTTTTCATATACATAAATGCTAGGAAGATTCAAAATTGCTGCAATATTCATGGACTCAAAAACAGGCCCTTGATTACAAGACCCATCCCCTCCAAAAGATAAAGCGACTCCTCCTTTACCGTCAAGTTTTGCTGCCAATGCAGCTCCTGTTGCGAGAGGAGGACCTCCCCCAACAATACCATTTGCTCCAAGCATTCCAACATCCATATCAGCAACATGCATAGAACCACCTTTACCTTTACATAAACCATCAGCACGGCCATAGAGTTCTTTCATCATTCCTTTGACATCACAACCTTTTGCAATGCAATGACCATGTCCTCTGTGGGTAGATGTTATGTAGTCAGTATCTTTTAAATTTTCGCAGACACCGACTGCTATTGCTTCCTGACCACCATATAAATGAGTAAAGCCTCCAATTGTGCCTTTTGCTATTTCTCTATGGAGATGATCTTCAAATTCTCTAATTGTTTTCATTTGGCGGTAAGCTTGTTCAAGCTCTTCTCTTGCTAATTGCATTTATAGTCCCCTTCTTTAAAATCTTAAATTTGAGATATGAATTAAAATGTTTTTTTTTCTTACTTTCAATCAAAAAATTAAAATTTTAAAAAATAAATTAAGATTTTACTTTTTTAATTTTTTTGTTTCTTNTACCACCCAATTAATAGACCTTCTTATTAACAACCTAACATTCTGATTTTCGTATGATTTAACACCATCTCCAAATTGTAGATATGTTATTGCACTTTTTTTATATGACTTTGTCCACCCAACTAAATTACTTCCATCAGGATGTTCCCACCCTTCGTTAGAATTTAATTTTCCATTTAAAGCATTTGTTGCAGANTAAAAATTATCTCTTACAAAAGTATAATTACTTTTTAGGATTGGATTTATGTCGTTCTCAAAAACATGCGAAAGATACAATTCATCTTCAATTTCAAAATCATTTATTCCTTTTGTNATCGGGTGCTCACTTACAGAGGAAACTTTATAATTAACAAAATGTCGATAACCAGAGTCAGGTGATTTTTTTCCTTTAATATTTCCAGGTTTATATAAAAATCTTCCACCTATAATATCACTGTATTCATCCCACATTGGCCAACCAGCTATTGAGTGATGAAGAAAAACACAACCCTTACCTTCACTTAAAAACTTTATAAAATCGTCTTTATATTCTTGTGGTGGTTTAATAAAAAATTTTGACTCATCGTTAACTTCATCAAAATTTAACCCGGGCATATCATAGAATAAAATGGCATCATACTTTTTTAAATTTTCTTTTTTAAAGAAACTTTGAGCTGCTGGATGCTCAATGTGGCTCCAGTCAAAACCTAAAGAGTCTATCATATTAAAAAAATTATCTCTCTCGAAAGGGTGTCCTCTAGTAACCACTAGTAGATTATTTGTATCATTTTTAAAGAATGTTTGGTTACCAGGCTTTCTTCCTTCTTCAAGCTCTTCTTCAATATCTAGTGGTTCGGACATATCATTACTTTACATTGATCCTTGGCTGTTTTAAGAGATTCAAAAGTCTCAGGTAATGCATCAAATCCAATTTGATTTGTAATCATTTTCGATGGATCGATTCTTCCTTGTTCCATCATATCAACCGTAAACTGGAAATCATCTTTAAGGTAAGCAATTGCAAATTTAAGTGTGAGTTCTTTCATCGTACCCATGAAAGGCATAAAGGTATCTGGTTTATCGCAAACACCAATCAAAACTATTTCTGAAAAAGGAGGTGCTATCTCCATACAATTTTGAATTACATTTGGAGAGCCAACACATTCATAAATAATATCAGGTAAACCTCCGGTCTCTTTATTATAAATTGCAGCTAATTCTTCAGTGGGTGTTTTACCGTCTATAACAGAAGTAGCTCCCATTTCTTCTGCCATTTTTTTTCTTTCTTCTGAGATTTCTGTAACAACTATATGTCTTGCCCCAAAAAACCTTAGCCATTGAATTGTTGCTAATCCAATTGGGCCGGCTCCTATCACAAGAGCTCTATGACCTTGTTTAAATTTTGAGATCCTTACCCCATGCAAGCCTACAGCAAGAGGTTCTACTAATGTAGCAAAATCCCAATTTACTCCTTTAGGTACTTTTAAACTTTCAGGCAATCCTATTCTAACAAATTCTGCATAGCCACCTTGTACTTCAGGATTCATTCCAATTGATTGCATGCTTATTTCACAAAAAAAAGGGTTGCCATTAACACAGGGTTTACACCTTCCACATGAAATAAAAGGCAGGGATACTGCTGGATCTCCAATTTTCCAAAATGATTTTAAATTTTTACCAATTTCAACGACTTCACCACTAAACTCATGGCCAAAGATTGTCCCTTTTGGAGGTTCCATTGATCCCCCTTCGCTGGCATGAAGATCTGTTCCGCAAATACCACATTGCTTTACTTTCATGATCATTTCATTGTCACCACATATTGGGTCACTTACATTTTCAATTGATAGNGGTTTGCCTGGTGTATGGAATACTGCAGCTTTCATAATATTTTCCTAATTAAATTTTAGAGTCTAACCTCACCGAGATCCATTACTTGAGTTTCTTTATCCCAAGTTTCTGAA
Source organism: Rhodobiaceae bacterium (assembly GCA_002723035.1). GTDB lineage: Bacteria > Pseudomonadota > Alphaproteobacteria > MED-G09 > MED-G09 > MED-G09. The sequence continues at coordinate 11,208 of PBNH01000016.1, forward strand.
GCTTCTTGCATGACATCAAAAAAACCAAGTCCTGCCTCAGATAGTTGAGCTATTTCAAGTATAGGACCTTCTTTATTTTTAGTATGTAAGTATGCAAATTTTCCATCATCTTGAGTTTTTCCACCTTGAAGATTTATAAAACCTTGGGACTCAAGAATACGGATATCATTTTCTATATCATTCGTTAAAGTACATAAGTGATGAAGAGAACCTTTTTCATTATTTACATATTCGTTATATATGGATGGTGTATTACAATGTTGATTGACTAATTCAATTTGCATGTTNCCTGTATACGCAATTGCAACAGAAAAATCTAGTTCAGTAGACTTATCCATGTAATAAACATCTTTAACATTTAAGTGCTCTAATTTAAAAAAAGGTCCAATATTCATTTTTTTCGTCCAAAAATTAATTGGCTCATCAAAGTCTTTAACTACAAATGCCATTTGCATCATAGGTCCGAATTTTTTTTCCATTAAAATTCCCTCCAAATATTTCTATTATTATTCAATCCTTTAGAGGATCAATCGTCAAGATACAAAATTGCTACTAATACTAAAAACATTAGCTTTACTTTTTAATTTGAATTTTTTAAGTTCTTTTTTTTAAAATATTATACAAATAAATATTTTTTAAGTTATATTATAAAATGTAATATTAGTTTTTGGAGGAATTTATGGCTTTAACAAGATATGCTCAACCTGGTACACTTGGTGATAAAGCGCCTGAGCCGAATTTAAATTATGAGCGGATTCCTAAAGAGAGATATATATCAAAAGAATTTATGAAGCTCGAATGGGATCANATGTGGACTAAAATTTGGTTAAGAGGGGGCTTATCTCAAGACCTTCCAGAACCTAATAGNTATATAACTACTGAGATTGGTAACTGGTCAATAGTTATGATTAGAGCTGAAGATGGAAAAGTTAGAGCTTTTTATAATGTCTGTAAACATAGAGGAAATACTNTAGCTCAATCAAAAAGAGGTGTTCTTAANGAAGGAACTTTNAAATGTGGNTATCATCGCTGGCAATACAATGCNATGGGAAAATTAGTTGAGGCACCAGATCCAGAAACATTTCCTCAAGGACTTTGCGACCCTTCTCTTCATTTAGATGAGTTACCTTGTGAAGAGTGGAATGGTTGGGTTATGTATTCTTTAAATCCTGATGTAAAACCACTTAAAGAATGGCTTGGTCCTATGGATGAACATTTAGGTGCCTATAANTTTGATAAAATGAAAATTATCATGGATATGACTGTTGANTGGAATTGTAATTGGAAAGCATCNGTTGATGCTTTNAACGAGACATANCATGTTTGGGCTACTCATCCTCAATTAATGGATTGGTTAGATGATGTTAACGTTCAAATAGATTTATATGATATTCANAATAGATANCTNGTTCCTTTTGGTGTTCCTAGTCCNAGACCACATATNGATCAGAAAGAAATTGGNCCTAATTTAAAAATTTATATGGAACAAAATGGTTTAGANCCNGAGACATATAANGGAAATGCTCAAGAAGTTAGGCGTGACATACANCTTGCCCAAAGACAAAGAGCAGNNGAAGAGGGTTTTGATTTTTCAAAACTTAATGATGATCAGCTNTCTGATGACTATCATTATACTGTATTTCCAAATGTNACATTAAATACTCATGCNACAAATTANATGATGTTTACTCAANGACCTCATCCTGAAGATCCTAATAAAATGTTCTATGACCTTCAAATGTTTACTTTGCCAAATGATACTAATAATAAGCGTACCAAAGATGCAGCTAAACGTGAAGGTAATGAACAAATGGATACTTATATCCGACCAGAACACATATATATCAAAGATGGAGACGAACATACACTTGGTGAAGTTCTTGATCAAGANGCTCACAATCTTCCTTATGTTCAAAAAGGAATGAATAATCCCTCATACAAAGGACTNTGGTGTGGAAAACAAGAACGTAGGATAATTCACTTTCATCAAGTATTAGACCGTTTGATTATGGAAGGTGGCGGCCAGGTTCCAAATTACGAATAGTATTATTTAGTAAAAGATCATTAATTATGACAGATGAAGAAAATCTTTACGAACCTGTATGCGATTCTAATCAAATTGAGGTTGGTAAAGAAGCTGTCTTCANTGTAAATGGNNGAAAAGTTTTAGTAGTTCGCTCTATAGAAGGCGAACTTTTTGCGGTTGAGGATAATTGCCCTCATGCAAATACAAATATATCAGGTGGAAGATTCAGAAACGGTTTTTATGCTTGCCCTCATCATGGCGCTCGCTTTGAGTTATCAACAGGAAAATCAATGACAAACCTGTCCACAAAGCCATTAATATGCTTTGATATAAAAGAAGATAATGGGAAGATTGAAATTTTAGTACCAAAAAAAGAAAAAGTGACTTTTAGACCAGGGGGAGCACCTCCAGGTTTTGGGCCACCAATGTAAACAATTTATAGGAGGAAAAAATGGATTTAGGATTAAAAGGAAAAAAAGCAATCATTACTGGTGGAAGTAAAGGTATAGGATTGGCTTCAGCACATGCATTAGCAGATGAAGGTGTTGATATAGCTATATGTTCACGTAATATTGATGATGTTAATTCAGCAATTGATGCTATAAAAGGTAAAGGTGTGAATGCTATTGGTGGAGCTGTCGATGTTGCTGATGGAGATGCTCTAAAAACTTGGATTGCTTCTGCAATTAGTGATCTAGGTGGTTTAGATATACTTGTCCCGCAAGTAAGTGCTGGTGGAGGAAATCCTAGTGAAGATGGTTGGGCAGCAAATTTCCAAACTGATATTATGGGGACTGTTCGAGCAGTTGAATCATCACTAGAAGCGCTTAGAGCTTCTAATGGGTCAATAGTAATAATTTCAACGACAACAGCTATTGAACAAGGACCAGGTAGTGGACCATATGGCGCTGTTAAGGCAGGTCTATTAAATTATTCAAATCATATTGCTCAAACTGAGGGAGCAAATGGTGTAAGGTCTAATGTTATTTGCCCTGGACCAATATATATTGAAGGTGGTCCTTGGAACTACATTAAAGATAATATGGAGGATTTTTACAACGCAACTTTAAAAAGTATTCCTCTAGGTAAATATGGCTCTGGAGAGGATATTGCTAAAACAGTAGCATTTCTAGCTAGTCCTGCTAGTGGCCATACTACCGGAACAAACGTTGTTATAGACGGTGGATTTACCAAAGGGGTTCAATTTTAATTCCTATTAATAATTATAATTAACTTTTATTAGAGGGTGTAATTAATGTCAGATGATATAAAAAAGAAAATTGATGTTGTCTTTATTGCTGGCGGTAAATTTCATGACATAGATTTTGCTAGGCTAGAAATTTTAAAACTTTTAGCTGAAGATGATAGAATGAAAACAAGAGTTTTTGAAGATTATTCAAATCTTCATGCTATAGAAAATGCAGATTTCCTGATTACGTATACTTGTGATGTGCGCCCAACCTTGGAACAACAAAAGGTGCTTAAAAAATACGTTGCTTCAGGTAAAAGATGGTTGGCGCTTCACGGAACAAATTCGATTTTACAATTTATGTCAGATGGAAAAGTTGATAGCCCCAGGATAGCTCCTATCATGATGGAGACACTTGGCTCCCAATTTATAGCACACCCTCCTATTGAACCTTATAACGTAAAAGTTTCCCAACCAGATCATCCTTTGGTGGAAGGTGTTGAAGAATTTGAAACTACTGATGAACTTTATTTAATGGAGTTACATGGTGATCTAGATGTTCTTCTTGAAGCAGATTATGATGGCAAAGCTGAAGGCTTTGTTGAGGAGGATTGGCCTCAAGAAACATGGCCTGTTTTTTATACAAAAAAAGTTGAAAAAGGTGAGGTTTTATATCTAACCTTAGGTCATTGTAGGGGGCATTACGATATGCATGACCTTCCTGAGCCTTTAGAGTATTACCCCTCGGTTGAGAGATGCGCATGGGACCTCCCTGTTTTTTATACCCTTCTTAGGAGAGGTATAAATTGGGCTAAGGAAGAAGTCTTTATAAATAAATAATCAATGTCACAAAAGATTGCTCTTATAACCGGTGTGGGCCCAGGTACTGGATCATCTTTAGCGAGATGTTTTCATAACGAGGGTTATAAAGTTGCCATGGTTGCAAGAAATAAAGATCGTCTTAAAGATTTAGAAAATGAGTTAGAAAACTCAAAAGGTTTTATTTGTGACGTTCGTGATCTTGAGTCAATAAAAAATACTTTTAATGAAGTGATTAATCAATTTGGTTATCCAGAAACATTTATTCACAATGCTGTCAGAGGAACAAGGGGTAGTTTTTTAGATTTTACCACCAAAGATCTTCAATCAAATTTTGATACAAATGTTACTGCTCTATTAAAATTTTCGCAATTACTTTGCCCTAATATGATCAAGAATAAAAAAGGTTCTGTTATCGTAACTGGCAATACATCCGCTCACAGAGGAAAGGCTGAGTTTGGAGGAACAGCATCTACTAAAGCTGCTCAAAAAATTCTTACAGAGTCTATGGCAAGATATCTCAATCCAAAAGGTGTCCATGTTGCCTATGTAACAATAGATGCTGTGATAGATGTTCCTTGGACAAGGGAAATGTGGCCAGAAAAACCCGATGACTATTTTATTAATCCAGATGATATTGCCAGAGAGATATTACATTTAGTCAATCAAAAAAAGTCGGCATGGACATTTGATCATTGGCTAAGACCGTACGGTGAACAATGGTAAGTTGTATGAAAACAACACTTATAGAATTTTTTTAATTTTATTCTTGCTAAGAAACTAGAATCGTTTAAAAAAATCAATTGTTTATAAATATCTGGGGAGATTAATATGAATTATAAATCAATTACGTTTGTATTAAGTTTTTTATTACTATTTACAAATAATTCAGTTTTTGCTCAATCTAGCGAGACAATATCAGCTTCTGGTATTGAAGAAATAATTGTTACAGCAAGAAAAAAAGAGGAGCCACTTCAAGAAACTCCTGTCACTATAACAGCTATTACAGATACTAAAATTCAGAAGCTTTACGCAACCGATCTTCAAGACATTGGAATGAGTGTACCTAATTTACTTATTAATGCTGCAGCTAGTGGAAGTTTTAGTAACTCCGCAGCAGTATTTATGAGAGGTATTGGTAATTCTGATATCGACTCTACTATTGATCCACCTATAGGGATATTTATTGACGGTGTCTATGTTCCCAGATCTAGTAATAGTAATCTAGATTTATTTGATGTGGAACAAGTAGAGGTTTTAAGAGGACCGCAGGGCACTTTATTCGGAAGAAATACTACCGCTGGAGCTATTGTCGTTCGTTCAAAAAGACCTACTGGTGAATTTGGTGCTAGAGCTCGCCTCACTATGGGTGAGTATGGTAGGAGAGACTTAAGAGTAGCCGTTGAGTCACCTCTTTCTGATACTATTAACGGTAAGATTTCCATTCTTCAACAAAAGAGCGATGGCTTTTATAAGGCAAGATATAAAACACATCCTGATTATTCTGTTCCAGCTCAAATGAGCATTGAATATGGAGGAGATTACCAAGATACTGGTGGCGATGATGTTTTTGCTGTTAGACCAATGTTGGAATTTAATCCTAACGAAAATTTCACACTTACTCTTATAGGTGAATATTCAAAAGAGAGAAGTCAGCCAAGACCAGCTGTAAATGCTGCAACACCTAATATGGTTTTAAGCAGGGTCTATGATCGACCAGGTACCGGTTTTACCGATGTAGCTACATATAATTTTGGTCCTGGTTACATCAATGCCGATATAAAAGGCTTAACTGTTGAAGCTGTATGGGAATTAGAGAGTGGTACTTTAACTTCAATTACAAACTATAGGGAAACTGAATATCAATATAAAGGTGAAATTGATTGGACTGATGCCCCAATGTTTGGAATTGTTCGAACAGAACCTCATGAACAAAAGTCTACAGAGCTTAGATATAGTACTGATTTAAGCGATAGACTTTTCTTAACTGCTGGTATTTATTTATTTGAGCAAGAGTATGAGCTTAGAAGAGATACATTTATCAATACTTCTGGTGCATTTTTAGCGCATATTACAGGTGATACTTCTCAAACTCATGAACAACAATCTTTATTTGCAGACCTGACATATGCTTTAACTGATCGTTTAAATGTCAGTTTTGGTGGTCGTTATACTAAAGAGGATAAAAGCTTTTTACAAAGACCTTTCTCTGTTGGCAATGTAGCCGCTGCAATTACTAAGGATGAAGACTGGTCAAACTTTGGTCCAAAAGTTGGCATCGACTATCAAATCGATGAAGATAAGCTAGTTTACGCTACTGTAGCAAGAGGCTTCAAAAGTGGTGGTTTTAACGGTAGAGGAGGTACCCCCACAACATTAGGCCCATTTGATGAGGAAAGTGTTGACGCTCTTGAAATTGGTCTTAAAGCTGATTGGGGTAATACTCTGAGAACAAACGTAGCGTTTTATCTAATGAGATTTGAAGATCTTCAAAGAACTGTTATTAGACCGCTAATAAATTGTGGATGTCCTAACCCACAAGAGACTGTTACCGCTAATGCAGCCGAGGCTGAACTTAAAGGTATTGAAGTTGAAATTGAATGGGTACCTAGTGATAATTTTAACCTAGGCGTTGCTCTTGCTTTAAATGACTCAGGATACGAAGAATATTTTGCTGATGTTTTTGGTACAGGTGCACAAGATTATTCAGGTTTACCACTTCAAAATGCTCCTGATGTAACAGCTTCAGTTAATATGACTTACATTGTTGATATGGCCAATGATGCATCGACAGTTATTAACCTTGGTTGGCAATATCACGATGAATATAACGCAAGTGTTACTGGATACGGACCAGCTGAAATTGATGCAAGAGGCTTGTTAAACGCAAGTATCGACTATATTCCAAGTCAAGGTAATTGGAGAATATCTGCCTATGGTAAAAATCTTGCAGATGATGTAGAAAAAGTTGCTCATACGAATGTTTCTGTGTTATTTGATCTTGCTTACTATAGTGACCCAAGAGTTTTAGGTATTGAATTAGCCTGGGAATATTAAAACTAGAAAAAGTTGTTAATTTTATAGCTACTTTTTCTTAAAAATTAAATTTTAAAAGGGTGCTCAAAGCGCCCTTTTTTTATATAATAAATTTTTTTTTAATGTATAATAATTAAGTTTTTCAAGGGGCCTTCATGCATAAAAAAAGTTTTTTATTCCCTTTTGTTTTAATCTTTTTTACATCCTTTGTTTTTGCAAAAGAGTATTCTCCAGGAGTAGATAGAGATTATCCTAAAAAACTTCTTTGGGGTGATACCCATTTACATTCAAATGAGTCTGCTGATGCATATACAATTGGTAACTCAAATTTAACACCCAGTGATGCTTTTAGATTTGCTCGAGGAGAGGAAGTAATTTCAGAAAATGGTGTTAGAGCAAAATTAAGGGTTCCTCTTGATTTTTTATTGGTTTCTGATCACGCAACATTCCTTGGTATGTTTAAAAGAATTGAAGAAAGAGATCCTAAAATATTAAAAACCCCTTTAGGAAAAAGGTGGAGAAAATATATGGATGAAGATGATCCTACTTTATTCACTGAATTTGTTGATGGTTTAAATGGTAATTTGGATGAAACATTTTCAAAAGAAGACTATGAACCTATTTGGAAAGAAATTACTGAAAATGTTGATAAATTTAATCAACCAGGAGTATTTACTGCGCTTATTGGCTATGAATGGACACCTGCTCCAACGGGAGACAATTTGCATAGAGTTGTAGTTTTTAAGGATGACGCAAAATTAGCACAAAAAATCATACCCTTTTCAGCTATCGATAGCAATAAACCAGAAGACTTATGGAATTTTTTAAAAGATTATAATTCGTCTACTGGAGGTGAGGCTATTTCAATTTCTCACAATAGTAATATAAGTGGAGGTAGAATGTTTCCTCTTGAAAACTCCTATGGGGAGCCAATCGATAGTGCATATGCTAATATGCGAAACAGATGGGAGCCCTTGGTAGAAGCAACGCAAGTCAAAGGTGATAGTGAAACACATCCTGCTATTTCACCAGATGATTCATTCGCTGATTATGAAACTTGGGAAGGAAATATTGGGAGAAGCCAAACTAAAAGGTTAATAAGGATAAGCACTACTGGCGATTGTAAGGATCCTCTAAATTATAAATGTTATAAGTATAAAGAAAATGAAAAGCACAGATATAAAGGAAGTTATGTACGTTCTGGTTTAAGAAGAGGGCTTGAAATAGAAAAGAAAATTGGAACAAATCCATTCAAATTTGGCGTTATTGGAAGTACAGATAATCACACTGCTTTAGCTGCGTCAGCCGAGGATAATTTTTTTGGAAAATTTTTAGACTCTGAGCCAGGTCCAGGTCGAGTTGAGAGTTGTATGGGTGGCTGTGGAAGACCAGTTACTCAAGCAGATGGTGAGGATATACCTTCTGGAGATCTTTGGAGAAATTGGCAAATTTCAGCGTCTGGGTATGCAGGAGTTTGGACAAGAGAAAATACTCGCGAGGAAATATTTGATGCCTTCAAGAGAAGAGAGACATTTGCAACTACTGGTCCTAGGATAGCGATTCGTTTTTTTGGTGGGTGGGAATTCTCTGATAATGACAAATTTAAACCAAATTTTGTTGATTTGGGGTATTCAAAAGGTGTTCCCATGGGCTCAGATCTTCCATTAAGAGGCAATAAAAAATCTCCTACATTTATAGTGATGGCTGCAAAAGACTCTAATGGAGCTAATTTAGAGAGAGTCCAAATCATTAAAGGGTGGACTAACAAAGATGGTTCTTCTTCCGAAAAAGTTTATGATATTGATTTATCGTCAGATGCTGGCTCTAACACAGTAAATCTTAAAACTGCCACATACAGCAATAGTATAGGAAAAGCACAATTTATGTCATTTTGGAAAGATCCAGACTTTAATCCAAATGAGCAAGCTTTTTATTATATTAGGGTCATTGAAATACCAACTCCTAGATGGACAACCTATGATAGTGTAATTTTTGGTAATAAGTTACCTAAGTTCATTCCTGGGTCTCACCAGGAGCGAGCCTATACATCTCCTATTTGGTATAGCCCAGAATAGTTGTTTTTAATTTACTTCTACAGCGTATAAAGTAGTTAATTATGACAAAAAAAATTTTAACAACTCTCGGTATTTTTTCTGGTATCTTAATTGTATTGATAGGCCTTTTGAATAAGAAGGATGAAAATATTAATACAATAATTATAAATGATAATATTTTAAATAATTTTTATTTGTTAAATAGAAATTTAGAAGACCCTGTTTTTATCCAATATAGTGATTTATCTGATTTACAAATCGCAATAATTAGGGATGATTATATAAAAAAAGAAATTTTAAAAAGAGAGGCCTTAAAGTGGGGTTTAGATGATGTTGACCCAATTATTTCGAGCAGATTAGTCCAATTAGGCGAGCAGTTTTTAGTAAACAATTTGCCAAGTGAGGATTTTTCTGAAAAAACTCTAAAATCCTTTTATAATAAAAATAGGCATTTTTATATTGATGATGCAAAAGTTACTTTTTCTCATATTTTTTTTCGTAATAATGATGAAAAAATAATTAATGATTTAATTTACTATATTCAAACACAAAATCAGCAGTTTTTTAACAATAATTTATTAAATAAAGTTTCAGTTTTCCCATATCAAAATAATTATGCACAAAGGAGTGAGTCATTTATTAGAGGGCATTTTAGTGAAAAAACAGCAAAAGAAATCTTTAATCTCAAAAATAGTTCAAGTTGGCAAGGTCCAATAGTATCCCCCTATGGATTACATATAATTAAATTATCATCAATTTCAGAAGCTAAGCAAAGGAATTATAATGAGGTTAGAGACTTAGTTTTAAAAAGATTTATAAGTGAGAAAAATAAAGAAGATTTAAAATTAGAATTAGAAAAGAAGATTTCTAATTATCAAATAATTGATAAATAACTAAGCTTTATCAAATTCTATATTAAGACTATCTAAGCCGCGAAGTAAAACATTCGGGCTATAGTTAAAATCATTATCTTGAGAAAATCTCATATTTTTTAATCTATCCAAAATTATTGGAAAAGCAGTATACATTTCTTTTCTGGATAAATTCATACCAAGACATACGTGAATACCTTGCCCAAAAGCAATATGACGGCGAGCATTCTGTCTTGTTACATCAAATTTATCTGGATTTTCAAAAAGACCCTCATCTCTATTACCTGAACCATATCTTAGTAACAAGGCAGATCCTGCAGGTATAGCAACACCTCCAAGTTCAGTATCTTCTGTTGCAATTCTCCACATATTATTTGTTGGCGTTAGTAACCTCAAAGACTCTTCAATCATATTTGGAATTAAACTGTGATCATTAATAACCAGTTTCATTTGATCAGGATTTTCTATTAATAACTTAATAGCTTCAGTTATCGAATGAGCAGTGGTAGCGTTACCAGCAACCAACAATTGTTGAATTATTGAGAGTTGTTCAGGTATTTCCATTTTTCTAAATACACCATTTTCATCTTCGAATTCAAGTGTTGCAAGATCTGATAAAATATCATCAGTTGGACTTTTCTCTTTCTCTTTCAGCCTTTCAGCAAAGTATTGTTGAAATTTAACTAATTTTTTTGCAATTTCAATATGTTCATCAGGAGTGCTAGTTCCAGAAAGTTGATCAGTAAATGCTTGAGAGGAAGTTTTAAAAAATTCATAATCATCAGTTGATGCGCCAAGAGCTTCAGCTATAACTCTTATTGGCAGGGGTTGAGCTAATTGACTGGCTACTTCACATTTTCTATCATCAATAAATTGATCAATAATAAAATTTGTTTTTTTCTCAATTTCAGGTCCCATATCTGAAACTCTTTTAGGTGTAAATGCCTTATTAACGAGACCTCTATATTTTGTATGTCGAGGTGGATCAGCTGTAAGCATAGTATTGACAGCTGGGTATCCATCTTTTTCCATAATTTCTGCAGCTTCTTTGGGATATACATCAGATCCGCCATCTTTCTGAAGAGCTCCAAAATCATTGGAAAAAACTTTTGCATTTCTTGCAGCTTCACATATTAACTCATGTTTAGAAACTTGAAAAATACCCGTATTTGGATCTTGATAGACAGGCGCCTCATCTCTTAGTTTTTTATAAAAAGCATGAGGGCATTTCATAAGTTCTTGATCAAAAATATTGATTTCTTCTAAATTACCTTCAGCTGGTTTAATAGTTTCACTATCTTCAACTGGCTTAATAGCTTCACTCATGATTAATGTCTCCAAAAGGTCAATTCTTATAATATAATATATTTTTATATATTAGATAAGAGCTTTCATTGTTAAATTTAAATAAAATTCATTAAATTTCAATAAAAAAGATATTACTAATCTTTTCTATATATGTTGCAAAAAAAATATTTATTAGTTTATATAAATAATTTTTAAATAAGAAATTCTTAATAATAATATTATAATCAGAGAATTAAGGATGAAGCACTGGTGTTTAATCCTTTTTTTTGTATTATTAAAGCTTAAATTCGGAAACCCATGGGAAATCTCAAAAATAAAACTTTTATTGTAACAGGTGGCGGAAGAGGTATCGGAGCTGAAGCCTCAAAATTAATTGCTTCAAAAGGAGCAAATATAATCTTAACTTGCAGAACCGAAAGCCAGGGTCTTTCGATTGAAAAAGAAATATCAAATAATGGAGATAGTGCAAAATTTCTTCCTCATGATGTAACAATTGAAAATGATTGGCGAAAGGTGATTAAGGAGGGTCTTGCAACCTTTGGCCGTATTGATGGAGTCGTTAATAATGCTGGAAGCTTCTCATGGAAATCTATGAACGATTCTAAATTAGAAGATTTTAAGGAAATTATTGATGTTAATTTAACTGGATCTTTTCTCGGCTTGAGGTATGGAACAGAGGCTATCAGAAAGCATGGGGAGGGTGGCTCAATTGTTATGATTTCTTCCATTCTTGGTAAAGTAGGTGCACCAAATACTACTGCAGTTTGTGCAGCAAAAGGTGGTGTAAGACTTTTAGCAAAAGCAGGCGCATGTGAATTAGGCCCAGAAAAAATAAGGGTCAATTCAATTCACCCTGGTTTAACCGATACAAAAGTTGGAAAAGTTTTTACCTCTGGGTTTAGTGACAAAAAATTTGTTCAATCAAGTATTCCGATGGGTAGAATGGCTAACTCAAAAGAAATCGCAAAAACTATTTTATTTTTGGTTTCTGATGAATCCTTCTTTATGACTGGTGCAGAATTAACAATTGATGGAGGTTTCACAGCGGGATGATTAATAATGGGTAAGCTTAATCAAAAAGTTGCAATTGTTACTGGTGCTACATCAGGCATAGGAAGAGAAACTGCTATTTTATTATCTCGAGAGGGAGCCTCAGTTGTTTTTACGGGTAGAAATAAAGATGCGGCTGAAGAGACTTCAAGTCTTATTTCTAAAGAGGGCGGTAAAAGCTTATTCATTAAGCATGATGTTTCTAATGAAGATAATTGGATTGAAGTCATAAAAACTACAAAGGATCATTTTGGTTCATTAGATATTCTTGTGAATAATGCTGGACAATTTTTTCTAAAACCAATAATGGAAACCTCATTAAATGATTTTAATCAAATTTGTTCAGTTAACATTGATGGTACTTGGTTGGGTATGAAATACTGTCTGCCTGAAATGAATGATGGTGGCGCTATTGTAAACGTATCTTCTTTAATGGGCCAAATGGGCCTTCCTGATGCCTCAGGTTATTGCGCCTCAAAAGGTGCAGTTACATCGATGACCAAAGCTGCAGCATTAGAGGTTGCAAATAGAAATATTAAAATAAATGCTTTACACCCAGGCGTCATTTGGACACCCATGGTTGGCGCAGGTTCTGAGGGTGATAACGATCTAAAAACCTTTTTTGAATTGGAGACACCGCTTCGAGAGGTAGGGTTACCAAAAAATATGGCAGATGCTATTTTATTTTTGTGCACTACTGAGTACCTTACAGGATCCGATTTAAATGTTGATGGTGGAAGATTTGCTGATGGCGCTATGGGAAGTAACGCTAGTTAGTAATTCTTATGACAACAACTATTAAAACTTCATCGAGTGAGAGAAAATTAGGATTTAGGGTTCTGTTTCTTGCTATGTTTGCCATCGGAACTGGTCAGACTCTCTTTATTGCGGTTTTACCTCCTTATGCAAGAGGAATAGGCCTATCAGAAGTTCAAGTTGGATTTATATTTTCATTATCAGCACTTGGTTGGATGATGATGAGCCCATTTTGGGGAAGAAAAAGTGATTTCATGGGAAGAAAATTAATAATAATTCTTGGCCTTTTAGTATACGCTTTTACAACAATTTTAATGGGGCTTGAATTTAGATTGAAAGAATTAGGATATATTAATTTAAGTACCTTATTTGGCTTATTAATATTAACTAGAGGTTGTTATGGATTTTTAGGTTCGGGTGCTCACTCAGCATCGATGGCTTATGTGGCCGATCGAACTACTGAAAAAGAGAGATCTGGTGTTATGGCAGTTATGGGCTCTGCTTTTGCAATTAGCGGTATTATTGGTCCTGGTTTAGCTTCCGCTTCTGTTTTGTTGGGACCATTGGTACCGTATTTTCTTTTTGGATTTATTACCGTGCTTATTGCTTTTTTGATTTATATTTTCTTACCTGAAAAAACTAAACCTATTCGTCCGGCGAAAGTTCATGAGGCAAGACTTACACCCTATGATACAAGAGTAATTACTTTTGCATTGATGGGTTTATGTATAAGTCAAACATCAGCTGTTGTTATGCAAATTTTATCACTATATCTTCAAGATAAGTTTGGTTTCAGTAATACTGAAGCATCAGTATATACTGGTACAATGCTAATTTTTACTGGAGTTGCTACATTAATTGTCCAGCTAGGGATTATAAGAAATATTTCACCGACCCCATCAATTTTGCTTAGATTTGGCTCAATAGCTACAATTATATCTCTGGTACTAATTGTTGCTTCTAAAAACTTATATTTAATGGGTTTTGCGATGGCTATATATGGAATTGGTGGGGCATTAATGGGGCCAGGTTTATTTACAGGCTTATCACTAGCAGTTGGCAAAGATGAGCAAGGCGCAGCCGCAGGTATTTTGGTAAGCTCTTATGCAGCAGGTTTTCTTATAAATCCTTTAACAGGTATGCAATTATTTATTATAAATGTTAATTTTCCATACTATCTTGTGATAGTATTAATGTTCATATGTTTACTAATTGCATTCTTTGATAAAAGACTTAATAGGGTTGCAGATTATCAAGATAATATTGATTTTCAAGGTCATAATGGTTGATTAGAAAGTTCCTTCAAACTCAATTTTAAAAAAGCTATGCTCATTTATATCAAAATTTTCTTGAATAAGTAGATCATTATTTGACTTAAAACCATTGTAAATTAATTTTCTCCCAAAACCAAAATTTGTGTCTAAAATATTTTTTGCAATAAAGTTGAAATTTAGTCTTTGATTAATCTTGGCTGTAAAACCAAAACTCAAAGCTGGATCTTGTGCAAATCTTCCCCACAAATAAGGATCATAAATATTAAATTGTGATTGAGATCTGTAAGTTAAACTCCAGCTATATTTACCTCCAGGTACATCTTGTCTTAGACCAATAGTAGTTTGCCACCTTTTGAACCATGTGAAATCTCTTTTCATATTTGTCACGGGATCGATAACTTCTGTACTTTGAAGGTATCCATTAAATCTAAAAACTCCTCCTTCAATGAGTTTGTTTATTCTAATACTTCCATCAATTGTTGCTTTAGTTCTCTCGCCGGAACCTAAATTTCCTATACCAGCATAACCATCAATTGGTAGTCTATCGACTGGACCATCAATTTCCCTAGCAGACCCCTTTAAGGTTACAACCCCTCCATCATTAGGTAGTCTCCATTCATGCTCTAATTTAAATTTCCAGGCTGTTTCAGGTCTTAAATCAGGATTTCCGGCTCGAATAGTTTCTTCAAATTGATCATAGCTGGAAATAAAATCATCAAAGTTAATTTGACCAACATTTCTCTCGATATTAATTCTAATCTGTCTATTTTTTTTGTAATCCCATTTAATATCTATTCTTGGTTTCCAGTATTTAAATTCTCTTGATAAATTTACATCCCCAGATTGGCTGATCTTTGACCATTCATAATTCAAAGCTAGTTCTGTTCTAATTTTTTCTGATAAAGGAAGGTTGTAGGATAAAAATCCTTCATATCTATCCTCCTCAACTAACCCTGATGTGTTAATTAATCCAGCGTTGGTTTCTATTGAATTGCTGTCAAAAAATCTAAGATTAAAAATTCTATTTAATTTATTATAAGCACTCTCAAAACCATATTCTAATGAACTATTTTTACCAATTAGTTTATTGAAACTTAATCTAATTATTTGCTCATTTTCTATTCTAATGTTTGTTTCAGTACTATTATTATATGAGTTTTTGGTATCATCTAAGAACGAAATATCATTTTGATCTTCATTTTCTTCTGTTAGTACAACCCTTAATTTAAGTGAGTGACTTTTATTAATTTGGTACTCCCAATCACCTCCAAACTCCCACCCATCATTATCTTCTTTTCTATCCCAATTAATTTTTTTATAAAATGCCTCATTTTCTACATCTGAAGGAGAGAAATATTCTTGAATTTGTGGAGAGTTTTCTTTTCCGTTAAACCATACCAAAGTATTTATTCTTATAATATTTTTATCATTAATTTTCGATTTTAAATCTATGTTTACTTTGTTACTAGATTGATACTCAATAGTTTCGCGCAATCGATAATAAAGTAATGATTGTTCTTGATCTACAGTGAATTCATTATATTTTCTGCTATTTAGATCGCCAATTCTCTCATAACCTAGAACAATATCAACTTTTTTTATTTTTGTAGACCAAGATCCAATTCCTCTCCAGTTACTGCTGCCTGAGGTTAAATATCCTAATGCAGCGCTCCAAGTTCCAGAACCCTTTGATAGGTTACCATCTACAATAATATTTACAATTACTCCATCTGAGCGAACATCTAGACCTGCTTCCGTACCTCTTATTACTTCTATTCTAACTAACGAGTCTGTATTTATTCTCTCTAAAGTTTTTATAATATTATTACTTTTTGAGGATTGTCTCTCACCGTTAATTAAAATTTGGGTTCCAGATGATCCAAAACCACGCCTTTTATCATTGTTACCTGGTTCATAATTTTCTGAAATACCAGAGCTTAAATTTTCTATACCTGGTATTCTTTTGATAGCATCAGCAGCATTAGTTACATTGTATTGTTTGAAATAAGCTTGGTCATATATAATTTTATTATCCTCTCGAGCAAAAATTTCAAAAGGAATTAAAATTAAAATAAATAAATAAAAAAAAATTTTCTTTTTAAAAAACATAAGTTTTTTTATGATCTATTTTCATACCAACCGTGAAAACCATAGGGAACTCTATGGGGAAGTTGAGCTGAAGCTACTGGTCCGTCGTCAACATGTTGAGCGTCTAAAAAAATAAGATTTGATCTATTTTCGGCACCATTATATTCAGTTGCAATTAACCATCCTTCACCATCTTTACTGTCTTTTGACTTTGGTGCAAATACTGGTTCACCAACTGCGCCACCCTCGGAGGTTGTATATGATTTTCTCTCTCCTGTGTTGTAATCATAATGTATTATTGAATTTAGTGACATTCCTTTTGGGTGATGACCTATGCTTCCAGCATAATACCCTTGAGAATATTTTCTAAGTGCAAACCTTTCATCAAATCTCGGGAATTCACCAGTAATATTATCTAAAGATGTCTTTATTAGTTTGGAATTTTTAATATCTAATTGCCATCTTGCGTGCTTAGCCTCAGCTTCTGATTGTTTGGGCATAGTACCATCTGCATAGGGAAATAAAGGCGGAAGTCCAAATTCCATGCAATCACATATTATAGATCCATTTTCTTCGTATGAATTCATATAATGAAAAACAAAGGAAGGATCTGCTTCAATCCATTTTGCATCTTTTGCGGTTCCATTTCTTGGCATTACACAAATATGGGTTGCTTTTTCTGGTTCCCATGCAAAAGCAGGACCTCCATTTATTACTCTTTCAAAGTCACCTGTTAGTGGGAAAACAGGAATAATTATATAATTTTCAGTTGCAAAAAAATCATGAACCATCGAAGGAAATGGAGCTTTAATAATTTCTGATTTTGTAATTTTTCCATCTTTTGAAACTGATGTATATCTTATTGTGTCACTAAAAAAACCGTCAGCCATATATCCAAAAAATAATAACTCTCCAGTTATTGGGTCAACCTTAGGGTGGGCTGTTACTGGACCTTGAAGCTTATTATCAAATGTATAAGATCCGAATGACTCAAGTGTAAAAGGATCGAATTCGAAAGGCGCATGAGCTTCTTCAAGTGCTAATAATTTACCACCATGAGAAACTATTGAGGTATTCGCCAATCCATCAGTTTCAATACCTTTTACCGAAGGATCAGTATCTGTAGGATCCATACCACTTGGAAATAATGCCTCACCAGCTTCGTGTTCTTTAAGCCATTTTACTGTTCTCATCCAACGATTAATATATGAAACTTTTCCATTATTTATATGAAAAGCATGTACCATACCATCTCCACCAAACCAATGAGATTTACCGCCTCTAGGGGAAAATTTTGGATCAGGACCATTCCTATAATAACTTCCATTTATATCTGTAGGCAAATTTCCTTCTATAATTAGATCATCAACGTTACTCTCCATTCTAAGAGGTGCATAATTTCCTATTAGATGATCTTCTTTTGGATACGGTTTAGCCATTATAACTTCCCTTAAATAAAATCTTATTTACTATTATAAATTTTAATTTTTTATATGTAAAAGGGATTGTTGCTTTAGATTTACTATGCTGTAATAAAGATATCTATTTGATATTTATGAAAAGGAGACAAGCAAATGAAAGAATGTATGCAATTTTACATTAATGGTGAGTGGGTTGATCCAGTTGATCCTAAGCACCTAGATGTAATTAATCCTGCTACAGAGGAAACAATTGGTAAAATAGCTATGGGTAATAGTAAGGATGTTGATAAAGCTGTTGCTGCAGCTAAAGAAGCATTTAAAAGTTTTTCTCAAACTTCAAAGGAAGAGCGTTTGGCTCTCATGGGGAAAATTCTTGAAGTTTATCAATCACGTTATGACGAAATTGCAGAAACAATTTCTTCTGAAATGGGTGCACCTTTATGGCTCTCAAAAGCAGCTCAAGCTGCAACTGGAGCAGGACATTTTGGTACTTTTATGGAAGTTTTAAAAAATTATAACTTTGATGAAGATAAAGGGACAACAAGATTACGAAAGGAACCTGTTGGAGTATGTGGTTTAATTACTCCTTGGAATTGGCCAATCAATCAAATTGCTTGTAAGGTTGCTCCTGCACTAGCTGCTGGTTGTACTATGGTTTTGAAACCATCAGAAGTTTCTCCTTTAAATGCTATAATCTTTGCTGAAGTAATTCATGATGCTGGTGTTCCAGCTGGTGTTTTTAACCTTGTAAATGGGGATGGTTTAAGTGTAGGTGAGGCTATGTCTTCACATTCAGATATCGATATGATGTCATTTACTGGATCAACTAGAGCAGGAGTAGCAGTTGCTAAAGCCTCCGCCGATACTGTAAAAAGAGTTTCACAAGAATTAGGTGGTAAATCAGCTAATATTATACTTGATGATGCTGATTTTAATAAATCAGTTGCTGGCGGTGTTACAGGCTGTTTCATGAACTCTGGTCAATCTTGTAATGCACCTACTAGAATGCTTGTACCTGCTGATAGACAGGATGAGGCTGTTGCTATTGCTAAAGCTACTGCAGAATCAACCGTAGTGGGCGATCCTAAAGAAGTTGCAGCTGGGGGAATTGGTCCAGTTGTAAGCGAGGTTCAATTTAATAAAATTCAAGGATTAATTGAAAAAGGTATTGAGGAAGGCGCAACACTTGTAGCCGGTGGCCCAGGAAAACCTGAAGGTTTTAATGCCGGTTATTATGTTAAGCCAACTATTTTTTCAAATGTATCCAATGACATGACTATTGCCAGAGAAGAAATTTTTGGACCTGTTTTATCAATTCTTCCATACAAAGATGAAGATGATGCCATTTCAATTGCCAATGATACAGAGTATGGATTATCTGGCTATGTATCTGGTAGCCAGGAAAAAGCGCAAAAGTTTGCTGAGAAATTCCGTTCAGGTAATGTTCATGTTAATGGTGCAGGTCCAGATTTTAATGCACCGTTTGGCGGCTATAAGAAATCAGGTAATGGGAGAGAGTGGGGTGATCTTGGTTTTGAAGAATTTTTAGAAATTAAAGCAATTCTTGGCTATAATGCTGCTTAAATTAAATTAAATTGAATTTAAGAAGGCTGCTCTTTTGTGCAGCCTTTTTTTATTTGATGGGTGGTTTAATTTTTAAAATTGGTTCGATAGAAATATTTTCATGATTTTGAAAAAAAAGATTAATAAGGATTTTGTCTCCTATTTTTAAATTTTTATCAACGCTGGATAACATTATATGAAAACTTCCTGGTTCAAATAATACTGAGTTATTTGCAGCTATTTTAGTTCCATTAGAGTGGTGTTTCATATGAGTCATGTTACCCATTCTCTGCGTTTCATGTATCATGACAGACTTAGCTTTCGGAGAAGAGGCTTTTATCAAAAAATCATCTCTAGTATTTGTATTTCTAATTTCAAAATATACTGCACCCATTCCATTTGGAGTAAGTCTAGCCCACTCATTATCGATTATAATCTTTGCATAAGTATTATTTAAACAGAAAGTAAAGGCTAATATAATTAAAAATTTTTTCATTCAATTTTCAGGAAGTATTTTCTCAACAGCTTTTACAAGGCTATCAGACATAGGTTTTGTTAAAGATGAAAATGACTTATTAAAAGATCCATCAGGAGCAATTAAGTATTTATGAAAATTCCATTTAGGCGTTCCTGCAGATTGAGTAAGAAGCCATTTATAGAAGGGGTGAGCATCATCACCTTTAACACTAACTTTTGAAGTCATTGGAAAATCTATCCCAAAGGTAGTTTCACAAAATTCTTTAATTTCACCATCGCTCCCTGGTTCTTGAGAGCTAAAATTATTTGCGGGTACACCGATTACAATCAATCCTTTATTTTTATAGTTATCCCATAATGTTTGAAGGCCCTCATATTGCCCTGTAAAACCACATAATGATGCAGTATTTACTACTAAAAGCGCTTTACCCTCGTATTGGTCAAGGTTCAAATCACCACCTTCAATTGACTCAAAGCTAAAAGAAAAAGCATTTGTATCAGAGGTATTATCAGCAACAACGTTACTTTGGTTAAAACCCAAAAATACTAAAAGTGTTAATAAAAATTTTTTCATAATTATACCTTTAAGTTATTTTTATTTAAAATATTAAGGAAATAATAAAATTTTTCATAATTAGGCAATCTAGCTGTTGTAATAATTTTTGTAAAATTAAATTTATTTAATGGGTGCGTTATTTTGACCTTTGTTTATTATATTTATAAGAAAATCAAATGATTTATACTTAAATTATTTATATGTTAATAAATTAAAAAGAGAATAATAATGAATTTAAATGCTGGACCAGAATATATTGAGTTTAGAAAAAATGTTCTCTCCTTCCTTGAAGAAAATAAACATATGGCAGGAAAAGCAAGGACTCCAGTAAGACCAAGCAACGAAGAACTTAAATGGCAAAAGAAATTAATCGATAATGGTTATGCTGCAAGAACTATTCCTAAGGAATATGGCGGGTATGGAGCGCAGTTAGACGTTTTAAAATCACGAATAATCGCAGAAGAATTTAGTAAGGCGAATATACCTATGGGCATGGCTAACCAAGGTATTTCAATGTTAGTTCCAACACTTTTAGAGCTAGGGTCAGATGATCAAAAAAATGATTGGATAAGTAAGACTATTTCTGGGGAGGTCATTTGGTGTCAGGGTTATTCTGAACCAGGGTCAGGATCTGATCTTGCCTCTTTACAAACAAAAGCAATAGTTGATGGCGATGATTTTGTCATTAATGGTCAGAAAATATGGACTTCGGGAGCCCAAATGTCTGATATGATGTTTTGCTTGGTTAGGACTGAACCTGATGCACCAAAACATAGAGGTATTTCATATGTCCTTATTGATATGAATTCACCTGGAATTGAGGTTAGACCTTTGATGACAATGACAGGCCATGCAGAATTTAATGAGGTTTTCTTCACTGATGTGAGGGTGCCTAAAAATCAGATTGTCGGAAAAAGAGGAGAAGGCTGGTATGTAGCAAACGCTACTTTAACTCATGAAAGAGGGATGCTTGGTGATCCCAACCAGTCAGCTACACGTTTAAATGAAATTATTGAATTAATGCAGCAAGAAACTATTAACGGTGAAAAATTAATCAATAACCCCGTTCATCTTGATAGATTGATGAGGCTTCAAGCAAGAGTATTAAGCATGTCATTTAATAGCTTAAGACTGTTAACGGCTTCTCATAAAAAATTAGATGCTAAAATGGCAAAATTAATAGTTAAACTAAATGGTTGCCAGCTAAATCACGATCTTGCTGGTTTTGCGATAGACCTTTTAGGTGAACTAGGAACTATTTATGGAAAGAGCAATCATGATCATGGCTCAGGAAAATGGCAATGGAAGTATATGTTTGATTTAGGGTTAATTATTGGAGGGGGAACTGCTCAGATTCAGAAAAATATTATAAGCGAGACAGGTTTGGGTATGCCACGTGAACCAAAGTCAGTTATTAATGGAAAGAAATAATGGAATTTGCATTATCAGAAGAGCAAGGAATTCTATCAGAGAATATTAAAAAGATGTTTGATGATAATATCAGCATCGATAACATTCGCGATCATTCAAAAGGAGATAAATCACTTAGAAAGAATATTCGAGAGTCAATTATTGATATGGGATTGCCGGGATTAATGATACCTGAAGAATATGGCGGATCTGGTTTGGGGGTTTTAGAGGCAAGTTTAGTTGCTGAGCAAATAGGATCTCATGCCGTACCATCACCTTGGATTGGGAATTCTATTATGGCCCCAACAGCAATTCTATTTGAAAAGGATAATCACCTGGCTGAGAAATGGCTTCCATTAATTGTATCCGGTGAGATTACAGTTTGTATTTCTTTGAGTGAGGTCATTGGTAAAAGAGCTGATTTAGGTCTTATTGTCAGTGAGGACAAAGTTTCAGGGATAAATATTTTTGGAATAGATGGTGAGTTAAATCCAGCTATAATAATTACAGCAGTAAAAAACAATTTAATATTAATTGAGACAGATAATAATGGTGTTGAGATTAATGAAATACCTACAATAGACTCGACTCGTCCAGTTGTTGAAATAATTTTTGACTCTTCAAATTATACAATAATACCTGGCGGAAAAGAAGCTATACAAAAAACAATTGATGTTGGAAGAATTGGCTTTGCAGGAGACTTGCTTGGTGCAAGCCAAAATATGCTTGATAAAGCTGTTGAATATTCACTTGAGAGAAAACAGTTTGAAAGAGTCATAGGATCCTTTCAGGCAGTTAAACATATGTGCGCAGAAATGGCTGCTGCTTTAGAGCCTTGCAGGTCTTTAATGTGGTATGCTGCGTACTCACAAGATTTTATTTCAGATGAAGCAAATCTTTTAGCATGTCATGCTAAGGCACATTTATCTGAGGTTGCTCAGGATATTGCTAGAACTTCTACACAAGTATTTGGAGGGATGGGTTTTACAGATCTTTTAGGTATGCATTATTGGTTTAAACGGATAGGTTTATCAAGACAGATTCTTGGTGGTCCGGAAAGAGTCAGGAAAGAAGCTGCCTTAATTCAGGGTTTTGAAATATAAAAATTGGGGGATTTATTAATGAAAAAAATTATACTTATAGCGGTACTGTTTATTTTTGCTGGTGTATTTTATTTTTCAGGGGGACTCTATTTTGGTTGGACAGGTAAGTTTGAAAGGGCAGGTTCAATAAAAGGTCAAATAGTTCCAAACGAAATCATATCTGAAAGAACAGCTATTCAGAAAGAATCTGCTTTAGCGGTTGGTATTAATGAACCTAAGCAAATTCTATTCGGTGATCTGCATGTTCATACCACATTCTCTACTGATGCTTTTTTATGGACCTTACCAATGCTTAATGGGACAGGGTCAGCTCCAATGGCTGATGCATGTGATTATGCTAGATATTGCTCAGGAATTGATTTTTGGGCTACAACAGATCACGCTGAAGCATCAACACCAAGAAAATGGAAGGAAACCAAAGATCTAATTCGACAGTGTTCTTTTGCCTCTGATCTAGAGGAAAGTACTGATGTTATTTCTTTTATTGGATTTGAGTGGACTCAAGTTGGTGTATTACCATCTGAGCACTACGGTCATAAAAATGTCATTTTTAAAGATTTAGAGGATGATAAAGTTGCAAAAAGACCTATTGCTGCATCTGGTGTTGCAGTAAATGCTCTGAGAGATAATACTGATAATACCGATAATGATTTTCGATTATTAGGGTTTACAGATTTGAAAAACTGGCAAGAATATGCCAATCTTCAAGCTTTTTTAAAAGAACTTCGCGATGTCCCTTTTTGTGATCAGAATCTATCTTCAAATCAGCTACCCATAGATTGTTTTGAACAAGCTAAAGATCCTGGCGAGTTAATGAGGCGTTTAGAAGAGCAGTCTCTTGATCCATTGGTAATTCCTCATGGTTCATCTTGGGGTTTTTATACACCGCCAACTTCAGCATGGGATAAACAACTTAAGAAGGATATGAGACCAGAGTCTTTTCCTATTATTGAAATTATGTCAGGGCATGGAAATACTGAAGAATATAGATCATATAGGCAAGTTATTGGTGAAATAGAAAACCCTATTTGCCCGAGTCCGACTGAAAATTTTTTACCCTCGTGTTGGCGTGCGGGTCAAATTATTGAAACTAGATGTTTAAATTCTGGTTTAGATAAAAAAGAGTGTTCTTCTAGAGCTGAAAAAGCTAGACAAGTAACAGCAAATCTTGGTGTTGGTTTTCATATAGCTGTACCAGGCGAAAATAGTGAAGAATATTTAAATTCTGGCCAGTGCCAAGATTGTTTTTTACCAGCGTTTAACCATAATCCAACAACATCGGTACAGTACGGACTTGCTATTACAAACTTTGATGAAGATGAGCCAATAAATTTTAATTGGGGTTTTATTTCTTCTTCGGATAATCACAGGGCACGTCCTGGAACAGGTTACAAACCGGTTGATAGAAAGACTACCACTGAGTCTGCTGGAGCAAGAAGTGAGTATTATAGAGGTTTACTTTTACCAAATCAGGGTCAAAAAGCTGACCCAAATATACTTCCTTTAACACGTGAAGAAATTTTAGCCTCTAATGCTGGTTTTGCCTTAACTGAGCTTGAGAGACAGCAAAGTTTTTGGACTCAAGGAGGTTTAGCAGCTGTTCATTCAGAGGGAAGAAATAGAAATGCAATTTGGGACGCTATGGAAAGGAGAGAAATTTATGGAACCTCAGGTCCAAGAATTTTACTTTGGTTTGATGAAGTTTCAAATAAGGTAATTAACCCAATGGGCTCGTCTTTATCCTTATCAAATAATCCAAAATTTATTGTAAAAGCTGTTGGTTCTTTCAAGCAAAAACCTGGTTGTGAAGACTTTGTTATGGATGGTTTACCTAGAGAAAAAATTGATACCTTGTGTGGAGGTGAGTGCTATAATCCATCATCCGAAAGGTTAAATATTACTCGTATTGAAGTTATTAAAATTACTCCTCAAATATCAGCTGAGGAAAAAGTTGATGATCTTATTCAAGACCCATGGTTAGTTTTACCTTGTGATGGTGAGAATGGCTGTGAGGTAGAGTTTGAAGATCCAAGCTTTATTGAAAATGATAGACAGTCAATTTACTATGTAAGGGCTATTCAAGAACCTACTGATACCATTAATGGAGATAACTTAAGGTGTAAGTATGATAGCGAAGGTAATTGTATAGAGGTTAATCCTTGCTGGGGAGATTATAGAGTAGATTCTAAAGATGCGTGTTTATCAAAGGAAGAGCACAGAGCCTGGTCATCTCCAATTTATATTTCTAAAAATAATAGTTAATATAATGAAAAAATCTTTTGTTTTTTTTGGGGTTCTATCTGGTTTATTGTTAGCACTGTTTGGTGCTTTTAATCCTAACAAAGAGCAACAATTAACAGACGATATTGTCGCCCTAGTTGATGATCATCCTATTTTAAAATCTGATTTAGATTTAGCTTTGAAAGCACTATCAATGAATAAAAATAATCAGGTAACAAACGATCAAATTCAATTACTCAAAGATAGGTTAATAGATGAACAACTTTTGTTGCAAAGAGGTATTGAGCTTGACTTACACCAAACCTCAAATCCAGTTAGAAAATTAATCGTAAACACAATGATTGATAATATTTTATCTGAGAATAATGACTTTTTAATAAAGGAAAGCGATTTAAAGAAATTTTATAATGATAATATTTCCTTTTTTCTTCCATCGAAAGAATTGAGACTAAAAATAATTTTTGTAAAATTTAGATCTCAAGAAGAGGATGAAAAAAAATTAGATAAAATTCGAGAAAGATTAATAAATGGAGATGATTTTGATATTGTTTCTAAAGAAGAGGGTGATCCTTACTTACCTGAAATACCTGATACTTTTCTTCCAGAGAGAAAACTAAAAGATTATGTTGATCCTAACTTAGTAAAAAATGCATTTAATTTAGAGAATGGACAGATAACAAGTGAAATAGAAACAAACGATGGTTATAATTTTCTCTATTTAGTGGACTCTGAAAAAGGAGAACCTCTGCCTTTTGAAAATATGAAAGATAAAATTAAAGGTGAATATATTCGTCGCAAGGATGAAGAAGCTTTGCTTAATTATATTGCTTGGTTAAGGAAAAAATACGATATCATTTATAATGAGAATATTTATGAATAAACTTAAAGCACTCCTGGCAATAATTTTAATTTTTTTAAGTTTCCCTGCAAATACTCATCAGATTAGTCAATCATTTTCAAATTGGACAGTTGAAGAAAAAAAAGTGACAGCCATTTTTTCTATTGCGCCAAGGTATATAACCCTTCTTCCAGTCCTAGATGGATACTTTGATAGCCTGGAAGAGCAATTATCAAACCACTTAAAAAAAAATATTAAAATTTATTCTAATAATTTAGCTTGTGATTTTTCTTCTGAAATACTTACAAGACAAAATAAAGATAACTCAATTAAGGCTATGATAAATTTTCAATGCCCGGAAAATGGTAACATTTTATCCATAGAAAATAATTCTTTTTTTGATGCTTCGGCAGGACATATCCACTTCGCTAGGATAAAAATAAATTCTAATGATTGGGAGGAAACAATTTTTACTTCAACAAGAAAAAAGAATGAATTCTCTCTTATTTCTGGAAAAAATCAACAAAGTTCCTTTGAAGTTTTCATTGACTATGTAAAGTTAGGCTATAAGCATATACTCTTAGGGTTTGATCATTTGGCAT
>PBNH01000007.1 GCA_002723035.1 Rhodobiaceae bacterium
ACCAAACATTTTTCCAATTGGCTCGATTTCATTTTTATAAATTCCAAAATTATGATGCCATTCGTTTTGAGTTTTTAAATATTGTTGAAGTTCTTGGGAAGCTTGTACACACAAGGGGTGGGGGTCGTAATAGAATGGGAATGTAAATTTCGTAGGCAAGACAAATTTGTCGGTACTATTTTTGAATGCTAAAAAGCAATTTTTTTTCATAGGATTGTTCTTTAAATACAATTCCGTGAAATGAAACTATTAGGTTTGTAAGATACCCACGTTATATGCTTCATTAATTGACGCTTGGTCAGCCATTTCAATACCCATAGAAATTACTTTGCGCGTTTCCAATGGGTCTATAATGGCATCTACCCACAATCGAGATGCGGCATAGTATGGGCTCATTTGTTTATTATATTTGTCAGTTATGGTATTTAGCATTTCGCTTTCTTTTTCAGGGGTAATTTCTTCGCCTTTAGATTTCAGACTTGCTTTTTCAATTTGAAGCAAAACTTTAGCTGCTTGAGTACCTCCCATGACTGCAATTTGCGCAGTAGGCCAGGCAACAATTAATCTAGGGTCATAAGCTTTTCCACACATTGCATAATTACCTGCTCCAAAGGAGTTTCCGGTAATGATTGTAAATTTTGGCACAACAGAATTAGACATGGCATTTACCAGTTTTGCGCCGTCTTTAATAATTCCCCCATGTTCGGATCGAGAGCCCACCATAAATCCAGTGACATCTTGTAAAAAAACTAAAGGAATCTTTTTTTGGTTGCAATTCATGATAAAACGAGCTGCTTTATCTGCTGAATCTGAATAAATCACTCCACCAAATTTCATTTCACCCTTTTTGGATTTTACGACTTGTCTTTCGTTAGCAACAATTCCAACTGCCCATCCGTCTATTCTTGCGTGTCCACAAAGAATACTTTGACCAAAACCTTTTTTATATTCGTCAAATTCTGATTTATCTACAAGACGTTTGATGATTTCTCTGACTTTATAAGGTTTATCTCTTTTTTCTGGTATGATGCCGTAAATTTCTTGTTCATTTTCTCTCGGAAGGGCAGGCTCTGATCGATTAAATCCAGCTGATTCAACGGTACCCGTTTTGTCCATAATCTTACGTATACGATCAAGGCAGTCTTTATCGTCTTTGGCTTTAAAGTCGGTAACTCCAGAAATTTCACAGTGTGTTGTTGCGCCGCCAAGTGTTTCATTATCAATTTCTTCTCCAATTGCTGCTTTTACTAAATAAGAACCAGCAAGAAAAATTGATGCTGTTTTGTCAACTATTAGTGCATCATCACTCATTATTGGAAGATACGCCCCACCAGCAACGCATGAGCCCATTACAGCTGATATTTGTGTTATTCCCATTGATGACATTCGGGCATTATTTCTAAATATTCTTCCAAAATGCTCTTTATCAGGGAAGATTTCATCTTGAAGCGGAAGGAAAACGCCTGCACTATCAACTAAGTAGATAATAGGAAGTCTATTTTCCATTGCTATTTCTTGTGCTCTTAGGTTCTTTTTTGCAGTTATGGGGAACCAAGCACCAGCTTTTACTGTGTTATCATTGGCAACAATAAGACATTGTTTACCAGACACATAACCAATTCCTATAATGACACCAGCAGCTGGACAGCCGCCATATTTTTGATACATGTCGTCTGCTACCAATGCGCCTAACTCCAGAAAGTTTGATTTTTCATCAATGAGATAATCAATACGTTCTCTTGCAGTTAGTTTTCCTTTTTTGTGTTGTTTTGCAATTTTTTCTTTTCCACCTCCTAAACTGATTTCTGCTAACTTTTTATTGAGTTGAGCAATTTTAAGTTTCATTGCATCCTCATTTTTGTTAAAATCTATATTCATATACAGCTTATTTATAAGGTTGGTAAATATACGGAAATACTATTTTAAGCTTACCGCTAATAATATGTGATAATTAATTTGAGAATTTATAATTTTTGAGTTAATTTTCAGAAATTAATGAATGCAACGTTTTTAATGAAAATCAAGATGAGGTATTTTTCATTCGTTCTGTGTGTAAATTTACTATGCTGTTGTTTAGCTTGTGGGCAAACTCATTTTAAACCTAACCAAATGAAAACAGATAAAGACTGGAAAGAGATATTAAGTCCTGAAGCTTATCATATTTTAAGAGAAAAGGGTACAGAAAGAGCGTTTACTGGAAAATTTGATAAGCATTTTGAAAAAGGTATTTACGTTTGTGCAGGATGTGCTACAGAGTTATTTGATTCTTCTTCAAAATTTAATTCACATTGTGGTTGGCCCTCTTTTGACAGTGCACTAGATGAGAAGGTAAGTGAATTAAAAGATACATCACATGGAATGATTAGAGTAGAAATTGTATGTTCAAATTGTGGTGGTCATTTAGGTCATGTGTTTCCTGATGGACCTACGCAAACTGGTTTACGATATTGTGTTAATTCTTTATCGCTAGATTTTAAAGAAGAGTAATTCGAAATCATATTTTGTTGGTGTTCTTCATCACTATAAATTTTAAATGTTCTTAAATTACCAAATTTGAATTTCGTTGATTACTATTTTTCACTTGAATTTACTAGCTTTGTTCGCCGTTAAATTATATTGTTTATTTAATAATTTAGTGTTTTAAAGTTTAATCTTTCTTCATCCAATTATGATGAGTATTTACAAAAATTATATTCAAGAAATTTCAGAACGTAAAACTCAGGGACTTAAGGCTAAACCTATTGATGATGATCAATTACTGGCTGAGATTATTTCTCAAATTAAAGATGTAAATCATCCTGACCGAAAAGACTCCATTTGGTTCTTTATTTACAATACACTTCCTGGAACGACTTCTGCAGCTTCAGTTAAAGCTAAGTTTTTAAAGGAAATCATACTTGGTGATTCTGTTGTGTATGATATTTCATCCGCTTTTGCTTTTGAGTTGTTGTCACATATGAAAGGTGGTCCATCAATTGAGGTACTTCTTGATTTAGCTTTAGGAAATGATGAAGTGATTGCTCAGCAAGCTGCTGATGTACTCAAAACACAAGTTTTTCTTTATGAAGCTGACACCAATCGTTTAGCCGAAGCTTTTAATAATGGTAGCCGAATTGCTAGAGAAATTATAGAAAGTTATGCTAAAGCTGAATTTTTTACCAAGCTTCCTGAAGTTGATGAAGAAATAAAAGTTGTTACATATGTTGCTGGTATAGGAGATATTTCAACAGATTTATTATCGCCAGGAAGTGATGCTCATTCAAGATCTGATAGAGAACTCCACGGTCAGAGCATGTTTGAACACAATATTGAGAAGCAAAATGAGCTTCTAGCTTTGAAAGAAAAACATCCTGATAAGACTATTATGTTAATTGCTGATAAAGGAACTATGGGTGTTGGTTCATCTAGAATGTCTGGAATTAATAATGTAGCTCTATGGATTGGAAAGCAGGCAAGTCCTTATGTGCCCTTTATTAATTTTGCACCTGTAGTGGCTGGTACTAATGGTATTTCTCCGATTTTTCTCACAACTGTTGGTGTTACGGGAGGAATAGGTCTTGATCTTAAAAATTGGGTAAAGAAAAAAGATGCAAATGGTAACACTGTTTTAGATGAAGATGGTGAACCTATTCTTAAAGAGGTATATTCTGTTAAAACAGGTACTATTTTAACAATCAATACAAAAGAGAAAAAGTTGTACAATGGTGATCAGGAATTGTCTGATATTTCTGCTGCTTTTACACCTCAGAAAATGGAATTTATGAGGGCAGGAGGCTCATATGCTATTGTATTCGGTAAAAAAATACAAACGTTTGCCGCTAAAACTTTAGGTATAGATGTACCTAGAGTATTTGCTGCTTCAAAAGAAATTTCTCATGTAGGTCAAGGTATGACAGCAGTGGAGAAAATTTTTAATAAAAATGCTGTTGGTACTACTCCCGGTAAGGTTTTACATGCTGGATCTGATGTTCGTGTAGAAGTAAATATTATAGGTTCGCAGGATACTACCGGTTTAATGACTTCTCAGGAGTTAGAATCTATGGCTGCTACAGTTATCTCTCCGATTGTTGACGGTGCTTATCAGTCGGGTTGCCATACCGCTTCAGTATGGGATTTTAGTGCTCAGGCAAATATCCCAAGACTCATGAAGTTTATGAATGATTTTGGTCTTATTACGGCTAGAGATCCTTTGGGTAAATATCATTCCATGACCGATGTTATTCATAAGGTCCTAAATGATATT
Organism: Rhodobiaceae bacterium; assembly: GCA_002723035.1. Lineage (GTDB taxonomy): Bacteria > Pseudomonadota > Alphaproteobacteria > MED-G09 > MED-G09 > MED-G09. The sequence continues at coordinate 4,244 of PBNH01000007.1, forward strand.
ACTGTAGATGATTGGTCGATAATTATTGGTGGTGATTCTCTTACAAGAATGTCCAAAGGTGTCGCATTTGGCGCTGATTCTGGTACAGTTGCGCTTGCTTTAGCTACTGGTGAGGCCAGTATGCCTATTCCTGAATCGGTTAAAGTTACTTTTAAAGGCGAAATGTCAGAATACACAGATTTTCGTGATGTTGTTCATGCAACACAATCTCAAATGCTTGATAAATTTGGTGGAGAAAATGTTTTCCAAGGACGTATNATTGAAGTTCATCTTGGAACCCTTCCNGCNGATCAGGCATTCACTTTTACGGATTGGACNGCTGAAATGAAGGCAAAAGCTTCCATCTGTATTTCNGAAGACNATACTCTAATTGAGTCTNTAGNGNTTGCAAAAAGTAGAATACAGATTATGATTGATAAGGGNATGGATAATGAAAAACAAGTTCTCCAAGGTCTTATTGANAAAGCTAATNATAGAATTGATGAAATTAGANCTGGTGTAAAACCAGCACTAACTCCAGANTCTAATGCTAAGTATTTCGCNGAGTTTGAGGTGGATTTAGGTATTATTGCTGAACCAATGATTGCGGATCCTGATGTACACAATNAGGATNTTTCAAAACGTTACACTCATGATACGATTAGAAATTTATCTTATTACAAGGGNGAGAAAAAAGTGGATCTNGGCTTTGTGGGTTCTTGTATGGTTCATAAAGGAGATTTGAANATNCTTTCTCANATGCTNAGGAATTTAGAACTTGTTCATGGAAAAGTTGAATTTAATGCACCTCTTATTGTTGCGGCTCCTACATACAACATTATCGATGAGCTTAAGCAAGAAGGTGATTGGGATGTCTTGCAAAAATACTCTGGTTTTGAATTTGATGACGATACTCCTAAGAATACTTCACGTACAGTATACGAAAACATGATGTACCTTGAGAGACCAGGCTGTAATCTTTGTATGGGTAATCAAGAAAAGGCTGCAAAAGGTGATACCGTTATGGCAACTTCAACGCGTCTTTTTCAAGGTCGTGTTGTTGCTGATTCTGATCGTAAAAAAGGTGAGTCTTTATTAGCTTCAACTCCTGTTGTTGTACTATCTGCAATTTTAGGAAGAACGCCTACTATGCAGGAATATCAAGAGGCTATAATAGGTATTAATCTCACCAAGTTTGCTCCTCCTAAAGGTAGTCTTTGTTCTTAATATACTTTTGGCTTTCATCAAATGTAATCTTGTATCCCCATTTTTGAGTGATTCAATAAACTCTTTCATCTTTTTTAATTATTAGAATGATAGCCCTCGTCAATTGTAAATACTTATTTTTTCCGATTGTGAACACTTCATTTGTCCTAAATTAAAGGTAAATCTATTGTTGTATTATTGCCCGTAGTAATGAATCATAGGTTTTGGATTATTAAATGGGAGAAGGAATAATTCGTTTAAGTATTCAGGGTATTGAAAATAAGTGGAGAGAAAAAAAAGCCCCAATCAGTTTTNGTCACTAAGGAAGATTTNTGTAAAGAATAGTTTGGAGTTGTAATTCTANTTNAAAAGAATTGAATGTAATAAAATAGTATATTGCACANAACAGTGTTTTTATGAAGAAAAAAGCTCTAATACCACTCTTGTTAATACTATTCCATATGGCTTCAATAGCACAGAATAGTGTGTTTAANCATATCGAAATTTCTNGAAATTTACCAAGTNATATAANACCTGTTTCAAATCCTGTAANTGCNTANGTTTATACAAAAGCAATTGATTTAAGTGTATTAGATGNACAAAATAAGAAACAGGCATTTATAAATATTNTGTTGCCGNNTATTTTGCTTGCAAAACATCAATTAGAAGAAGATAGAATNAAAGTATTAGCTCTTGANAAGAAAAGAGAGCCTTTGTCTNATGAAGAAGANCNNTANNTAGCNAATNTGAAGAAAGATTACAAATGTNATACATNTAAAGAGTTGCTTTNGCGTTTGANNACACATCCCACAAGTATNGTTCTTGCACAGGCTGCTATAGAATCAGGTTGGGGTACATCGAGNTTTTATAAAGANGCAAATAATNTNTTTGGTGTTTGGTCATACANTGAAANTGAACCNCGAATAAAAGCTATGNAAGACAGAGATGGTAAGTCAGTATATGTTAGAAAATATGATGTCTTANNCGAATCTATTATTTCTTACTTTAAAACNATTGCACGAGGCCCTTATTCAGAATTTAGAGCTGCGCGTGAAAAAATAAGTGAGGTATCGGTTTTAATTTCTTATTTAAAGGTATATTCGGAGCTTCGTGAAGAATATGTGAAAAGATTGGGTCAANTGATTNAATACAATAAGTTGGAAAAGTATGATTCATATAGACTTAAAATNAGTGATGAATANGACGCTATCAAGGAAAATTGAAAATAAAAAAGAGGTATTTGCATGGTCGATGTACGATTTTGCGAATCAACCTTTCACCAATCTAGTAGTTACTTTTATATANGGNACTTTTTTNACNACAGTAATTGCATCAAATGAAATTGAGGGTACACAACAATGGTCGCATGCAGTTTCTATCACAGCTATTATTGTTGCCTTATTATCTCCTGTNATGGGAGCANTAGCAGACCGTGGAGGATATCGAAAGATNTTTATGTTTGGCTTTACATGGCTTACAATTNTAGCAACAACTGTATTATACTTTNTTCTTCCAGGTGAAGTGTATCGTGCTCTTTTTTGGTTTGTTATAGCTAATATTGGATTTGAAATGGGTAGTGTGTTTTGTAATGCCTATNTACCAGATATTTCGCATTCTAAAAATATAGGTCGTATTTCTGGTTATGGATGGTCTTTNGGTTACGTTGGTGGTTTAATTGCTTTNGCCTTGGCAATGGTATTNNTAGTTCAAGCAGAAGTGCCAATTTTTGNTTTCGGAAAAGGCNAAGNTGGCANTTATGAAAANATAAGGGCTACCAATCTTTTAGTGGCTATTTGGTTTGCCNTATTTAGCATTCCAACATTTTTATTTGTAAAAGATAGAAAGCCNGATACAAAAGCTTTATTACAAAATGTAAAGNATACNGTGAAAGATTTTAGAACNACTGCAAAAGAATTAAANGCNTATCCNCAAATTATGCGTTTTCTTNTNGCAAGATTGNTTTATAATGACGGTTTGGTAACCATATTTGCTTTTGGTGGTATTTATGCAGCTGGTTCACTAGCATTTACTTTTGATGAAATTATGATATTGGGAATTGTTTTGAACATAACTGCAGGGATAGGTGCCTTTTTGATGGGGTTTTTAGATGATAAAGTTGGTGGTAGGCTNACAATNAAGNTAACACTTATAGGTTTAATGATAGCTATTGTATTAGCCGTTTATGCGCCNGAATTNAGATCATGGTTACAGTATTTGTTGGGTGGTAGTGCTGTGCCNGANTGGGTNAATGGAAAAAATATTTTTTGGATTGCTGCAGTCATCATTGGTATTTTTTCGGGTCCTAATCAAGCGGCAAGTCGATCTTTAATGGGCCGATTTACGCCGGAATCTAAAAAGAATGAATTTTTTGGTTTTTTTGCTTTTTCGGGAAAAGCCACTGCATTTATAGGGCCNTTATTATTNGGTGTTTTAACNGTTACATTCGAAAGTCAANGAGTTGGAATTTCGGTTATATTTCTTTTCTTTCTTCTAGGTTATATATTANTTCATAATGTTGACGAAGTTAAAGGAATGAATCAAGGTTNTTATACCGAGTAAATCTTTNATGTGNANGAGCTATTGTATATTTGTTTACTAATATTACNAAAATGGAAAATAGAATAGATTACATCGTTTATCAGTATTTNTTGGACNTNGGAGNTCCNGAGAGTATTGCTGTTGATATTCAGNTTNTATTAGAAGTTNTTTTTCTAGTTCTTTTATGTATCATATCCGACAGGTTAGCTAAAAANATTTTNGTNAGAATTATTCATTCTATTGTAAAAAAGACAAAATTTTTATGGGATGATGTNTTATTAGAAAANAAAGTTTTTGATCGCTTAGCNCATNTAGCTCCAGCTNTNGTAGTTCAAGCTACTGCTTCCTATTTCTTTTCAGANTTCAAAGATNTTATTCCGTATTTAATTCGCTTNACAGATGCNTACATGCTTGCTGTTACTTTAATGGTAGTAATATCTNTTTTTAATACATTAGANTATTATTTTAAGCAAACTGANGCATTAAAAGATAAACCTATAGATTCATATTTTCAGTTAGCTCGTTTAATCACTTATTTTATTGGTGGTGTTTTAATTGTTTCAAAGATCTTTNANAAAGATCCTCAAGGCATATTAACAGCAATGGGTGCTCTAACTGCTGTTTCTATGCTTGTTTTTAAAGATACTATTTTAGGTTTTGTTGCTTCAATTCANTTGTCTGCTAACGATATGATTCGTGTNGGAGATTGGGTGTCAATGCCNAAGTANGGTGCAGATGGAGATGTTATTAANATTACTTTAAATACAGTNAAGGTTCAAAANTGGGANAAGACCATTTCTACGATTCCNACTTATTCNTTTGTTTCCGATTCATTNAAAAATTGGAGAGGTATGTCTGAGGCTGGTGGNCGNCGAATTAAANGGTCTATAGTGTTGAAATCAGGTTCTATTAAATTTTGTAATCAAGAGATGATATCTCGATTTGAAAATTTCCATTTAATTAAAGATTTTTTAANNGAGCGTGTTAAGGAAATTAATGATTACAATCTTCAAGGTAATTTTGATAAGACNTATATGATTAATGGNAGGCAACTNACTAATATTGGAGTTTTCAGAATATATATTGANTNTTANATAAAAAGTTTTNAAGGAATTCATCCAGAATTAACCCNTATGGTTTATCAAAATGAAGGAAATGAGTATGGTGTACCTATTCAAATATATTGTTTTACTGNGACAACTGATTGGGCNAAATATGAAACTATTCAAAGTGATATATTTGATCATCTTTATGCAGCTGCTNCTGATTTTGATCTTGAGGTATTTCAACACCCNTCAGGTNCCGACTTTNNTANGTTAATTAANTAGTTACAGACTCTATTTTANACAANNAATGTNAAATTAGTATATGNAATTTANTNATANAGTATATNTTAATGNTNACATTTGAAGATTTATCCCTTATANAACCATTACGNAATGCAATTACTGAATTGGGCTTTGCNAAACCAACACCNATTCAGCAAAAATCTTTTTCTGTCNTTCGTTCAGGAGCTGATNTGGTAGGTATAGCACAAACTGGNACAGGGAAAACNCTTGCTTATATGTTGCCTATACTTCAGGATNTAAAGTATTCAAAGATAGATACACCAAGAGTTTTAGTTTTGGTNCCTACTCGTGAACTNGTNANTCAAGTNGTTGANCGAATTAATNAGTTTTCATCATACATGAATGTTCGTNTTTTGGGNGTTTATGGTGGAACNAATATTAATACTCAAAAAAANNCCTGTTCTCTNGGTGTTGATGTTATTGTNGCTACACCAGNNAGATTATACGATTTGNTTGCTTGNAGAGCACTGNAGTTAAAGACNGTAAAACAANTAGTTATCGATGAGGTAGATGTTATGTTGGATTTGGGATTTAGAGNACAACTNGCCAATATTTTTTCTATTCTTCAGAAGCGAAGACAAAATATTATGTTTTCCGCTACAATGACNGAAGATGTGGATTCATTAATNGATGATTATTTTATTAAACCAAAGAAAATTTCAATTGCAGTTAGCGGAACNCCATTGGATAATNTTACACAGCAATGNTANAATGTAAAGAATTTTTANACNAANTTAAACTTACTNAAANATATTCTTTCTGATAAAGAAGTTTTTAGTAAGGTTTTGGTTTTTGTTCNTAATAAGAAACATGCCGATATAATATTTGATTCATTAAANGAANNTTNTNGTTCAGAGNTATGCGTNATCCATTCAAATAAANCTCAGAATTATCGTATTCGTTCNATTCANCANTTTGANGAGGGAATTAATCGAATATTAGTTTCAACTGATGTNATGGCTCGNGGATTGGATTTAAATAAAATCACTCATGTTATNAATTTTGACACACCTAAATTTTCGGANAACTATATGCATAGGATTGGACGAACAGGTAGGGCAGAAGAAAAAGGTAAGTCTNTTCTTTTTTATACTGATAAAGAGGAANAAGCAAAAATTGCAATTGAGTCTTTAATGGATTATAAAATTCCTNAAANGGATTTTCCTTTAGATGTTGATNTTTCAGAACAGTTGTTACCAGAAGAACGNGATAGAACAAAAATTAGTAAGAATAGAANTACNGAGATTNTTANNAGAGATGCCGGTTTTCATGANAAAAAAGAGAAAAATAAGAAAACTAATAAAGGCGGTTCTNATAGATTAAAANTTGCNAAGAAATATAAAAANTCTCAAACAAGAGGAGATATTTTTGCAAACAGACGAAGTAAAAATAAACGTAAATAATGGCACTTAANATTGTACTTTTTGAGCCCGAAATACCTAATAATACAGGGAATATTGGNCGTTTAAGTTTAGCATCAGGATGTAATTTACATTTGGTTAAGCCATTTGGTTTTGAATTAAATGATNCNANACTAAAGCGAGCAGGCTTGGATTATTGGAAACANATTTCTTTAAAANTATACGATAGTATTGACGAATTTTATAGTCTAAATATNGGTAAAAAAATGGTTTACTTTTCTGCTAAAGGAACAAAAACGTTTTGGTCTATTGATTTTCAAGACGATNTATTTTTAATTTTTGGAAGAGAATCAAGTGGNCTTCCNGAATCAATAANTGNTGAAAAAAGCCATGAGCTATANNAAATTCCTCTTTTTAGTGAGCANATTAGGAGTATAAATNTAGCAAACGCTGTTAGTGTGGTTGTNTATGAAGGTATAAGAAAACTAGGTTACAGTATATGATCAAAAAGTTTAAGTNTTTAAATCTAATTTTAATAANATTTTGTTATTAACAATAGATTNATTTGTTCTCTTAANAACTTAAATTTACAAAGGTTTATCTAAACTTGTTTTTTCCTTTATGTACTTGATTTATGATACAGANACTACTGGTTTGCCGAAAAATTTTTCAGCCCCAGTAAGTGATTCTGANAANTGGCCTCGNTTGGTNCAGGTTGCTTGGCAATTNCANAATGATATGGGNGAACTAATTGAAGTGAANAANTTTATTGTNCGTCCAGAAGGTTTTACAATTCCTTATAATGCAGAGAAAATCCATGGAATATCTACCAAAAGAGCTTTAGANCAAGGGGTAGATCTTAGTTTTGTTCTTCAGGAGTTTAANAAGGCAATNTCAAAATCAAACTTTATTGTAGGTCATAATATTTCNTTTGACATCAATATAATGGGTGCTGAATTCTTCAGGGCTCAAATTGAAACNACCTTGATGGATCAAAAAATNATTGATACCAANGAAGAAGGGACNGATTTTTGTGCGATTCCTGGTGGAAGAGGTGGTAAGTTTAAGTGGCCTACGCTTACCGAACTTCACATAAAACTTTTTAATGAAGGATTTAATGAAGCACATAATGCTTCTGCAGATGTAGAGGCNACCACTCGTTGTTTTCTTGAATTGATTCGATTANANGTAATNAATTATAAACTTTTAGGATTANATNANNAATATAACAAAAGATATTTAGAATTTAATCCAAAACCTTTTGAACNATTAGGACAAAACATTNAACCTTATTCNNCTNTNGANNNAAANGAAATAGANCAAAAANNTGANAAANNTANTTCTCTNGNNGATNATATTGANCTTNNTGAAATGCANGATNTATNTTTNTCNCATTTNCANTGTCANTCTTCTTATTCTGTATTNCANGCTTCTTGTGATATTNCNGATATTATNGCNAAAGCNAAATTTTTCGNNATGCCTGCTGTAGCNNTNACNGATANTGGNAANATGTATGCNGCNTATAAGTTTGTTNGTGAAGCGATNAAGAATGATATTAAACCTNTTNTTGGTTGTGANCTATATCTNACTGCNNATCATAAGNTNAGAAAGTTTACCAAAGAAAATCCTGACCGNCGTTCTACNGTNNTATTTTTAGCNAANCATANNTTGGGTTACCATAATCTTGCTAAATTAAGTTCACATGCTTTTATTGATGGACTTTATGCAGGTTGTCCAAGAATAGATAAAGAACTTTTATTTCAACATAAGGACGGTCTCATTGCTACGACTGGTGGGTTGACGGCTGAAATTCCAGATCTAATTTTAAATGTCGGAGAGAGTCAGGCAGAAGAGTCTTTTAAATGGTGGCATCAAACATTTGGAGATGATTTTTATGTTGAGCTCATTCGTCATGGTTTGGATGAAGAAGAGCATGTAAACAAGGTTCTTTTATCTTTTGCACAAAAATATGGGGTTAAATATTTTGCATCAAATAATGTATATTATATCGATAAAGATAATGCTGTATCACATGATGTTCTTCTTTGTGTAAAAGATGGTGAACTTAAGGAAACGCCTATAGGAAGAGGCCGAGGTTTTCGATTCGGTTTTCCGAATGATGAGTTTTATTTTAAATCTCAAGATGAGATGAAGACACTTTTTAAAGATTTACCTGAATCTATTGCAACCACTCAAGAGATTGTTGATAAAATTGAAATATTTGATCTAAAAAGAGATGTTTTACTTCCTGCTTTTGATATACCAGATGAGTTTGTTGATCCGGAGGATGAAAAAGATGGAGGCAAACGTGGTGAGAATAATTATTTGAGACATTTAACCTATGAAGGTGCCAAAAAGCGCTATGGTGAAATCACAGATGAAATTCGTGAACGTCTTGATTTTGAATTGTTGACTATTGAAAAGACCGGTTACCCAGGTTATTTTCTTATCGTACAGGATTTTACAACTGAAGCTCATCATATGGGTATCTCTGTTGGTCCTGGAAGAGGTTCTGCCGCCGGTTCTGCTGTTGCATATTGTACTGGTATTACCAATGTTGATCCGATTGCTTATAACTTGCTTTTTGAGCGATTTTTAAATCCAGATCGTGTATCATTACCTGATATTGATATTGATTTTGATGATGAAGGACGGGGAAAGATTATTGATTTTGTCCTAGAGAAATACGGAGAGAGTCAGGTAGCACAAATTATTACTTATGGGACTATGGCAGCCAAATCTTCCATCAGAGATGCTGCCCGTGTATTAAACTTGCCTTTGCATGAGGCAGACAGAATAGCCAAGCTTGTTCCAGATATATCGTTACATAAACTATTTAATTTATCAGAAGATAAATTAAAAGAAAAGCTTAATGCCGACCAAATGCAAATGGCGGCACAGTTAAAAAGTATTGCTAAAGGAAATGATCTTTCTGCTGAAACTTTAAATCGAGCTATTGCTATAGAAGGATCTATTCGTAATACAGGTATCCATGCCTGTGGTGTAATTATTACACCAAGTGATATTCGTGAACATGTTCCAATGTCAACTGCTAAAGATTCTTCTTTATTGGTTACTCAGTTCGACAACTCAGTTGTTGAAGATGCAGGACTTCTAAAAATGGACTTTTTGGGATTAAAGACCCTAAGTATAGTTAAAGATGCGATTGCTTTAATTAAGGATAAGCACGATGTCGTTATAGATCCAGATTCAATTCCATTGGATGATGAACTTACTTATGAACTTTATCAAAAGGGTGCGACTAATGGAACTTTTCAATTTGAGTCACCTGGCATGCAGAAACACCTTCGTGCTTTAAGACCTGATAAGTTTGCAGATCTTATTGCGATGAATGCCCTTTATCGTCCCGGACCACTCGAATATATTCCTAATTTTATTGCTCGTAAACACGGTAGAGAAGAGATATCTTATGATCTTGAGGGTATGGAAGATTATTTGTCGGAAACTTATGGTATTACGGTTTACCAAGAACAAGTGATGTTACTTTCTCAGAAGTTGGCAGGGTTTTCTAAGGGAGATGCTGATATGCTTCGAAAAGCCATGGGTAAGAAGATCTTTTCCTTACTAGAAAAGATGAAGCCACAATTTATTAAAGGTTGTGCTGAACGTAACCACGACCCTGAGATAGCTGAAAAAGTTTGGAAAGATTGGGAAGCTTTTGCTGCTTATGCTTTTAATAAATCTCATTCTACATGTTACTCTGTAATCGCTTTTCACACTGCCTATTTAAAAGCCCATTATCCAGCAGAATACATGGCATCTGTGTTGACCCATAATATGAATGATATAAAAAAAGTGACATTCTTTATGGAAGAATGTAAGCGTATGCATTTAAAAGTTTTAGGTCCAGATATTAATGAATCTGCATATAAGTTTAACGTAAATAAAAAAGGTGAAATACGTTTTGGTCTAGGGGCTATCAAAGGCGTTGGCGAAGGTGCTGTTGATAATATAGTAAATGAACGTATAGAAAATGGTTATTTTAACTCAATTTATGATTTAACAAAAAGAGTTGAGTTGCGTTCAGTTAATAAAAGAACGCTTGAAAATTTGGCTCTTTCTGGTGCTTTTGATTCATTTGAAAATGAACACAGAGCCATGTATTTTCATGAATTAAAGGAAGGATATACGTTTTTAAATAAAACAATACGATATGGAAATGCATATCAAGAAAGTTTAGATGCACCCCCAGATTTGTTTGGGAGCACTGAGGGTGTTGAGATACCTGAACCTCCTTTACCTGTCTGTGATGAGTGGGAAAGATTAGATTTGTTAGCAAGAGAGAAGGAAGTTGTTGGGATTTATATATCTGGTCATCCTTTAGATGATTATGCTTTTGAAATTAAACATAACTGTAACCATACCATAGAAAAATTTAAGGACTTAGAATCCATTAAACATCGTGATTTATCTTTTGCGGGTATAATTACCGATGTTCAACACAAAATTGATAAAAGAGGAAATCCTTACGGTGTTGTCTTAATAGAAGATTTTTCTGATTCAAAAGAGTTTATGTTTTTTAGAGACGATTATTTAAAATATAAAATGATGATGGTGCAAGGCGCTTTTGTGTATTTAAATGCTCAAGTTCGAAAGCGTTCTTGGAATGATCAGTTAGAAATCAAAATATCTGCTATTAACCTTCTTTCTGATGTATTAGAGAAGCTAACCAAAAGTGTAACTTTGCGTATAAATCTGTTTGATGTAAATGAGATTTTTGTTGAGCAATTCAAAAATTTAATTGAAGAACATAAAGGCCCACATCAATTAAAGTTTCATGTTTTCGATCCTGATGAGTCAGTTTCTATCGACTTCTTATCTCGCTCTTATAAGGTTAGAATATCTAAACAGTTGATTCATGACATAGGAACACTTATTGATGTGAGTTATAAATTGAATTAAAAGACTTGATTTGTTCTTAAAATTTTTGATCTTTGCAATTATCAAAAGATCTTAATAAATTAAACAAAATGGCACTACAAATTACTATTGAAAACTTTGAAGAAATGGTACTTAATTCTGATAAACCTGTTTTGGTTGACTTTTGGGCTGAATGGTGCGGTCCTTGTAGAATGGTTGGGCCAATTGTTGATGAATTACATACTGAATATGAAGGCAAGGCAATTGTCGGAAAAGTAAATGTAGATGATCAGCAAGAAATTTCTGCTAAATATGGAATACGTAACATTCCGACCATCTTATTTTTTAAAGGTGGAGAAATTGTTGATAAAAATGTTGGTGTTGCACCTAAATCTGATTTAGCTAATAAAATTGATGCTTTATTGTAAAGCTTAATAATTTAAATCTAAGGGCTTTTATAGCCCTTTTTTTATGGCGGAATATATTTCACAGAATGAAATAAAAACTATTGAGAATCTTGAATTTTTTGCAAATCAAGTAGTTGAAGGTTTTATTACAGGATTACATAAGAGTCCTTATCATGGATTTTCTGTGGAGTTTGCTGAACATCGTTTATATAATACTGGAGAAAGTACTCGAAATATTGATTGGAAATTATATGCCCGCACTGATAAGTTGTTTGTTAAACGTTTTGAAGAAGAAACTAATTTAAGGTGTCAATTGGTTATAGATCGATCTTCTTCAATGCATTTTCCAATTCAAAAAAAACTGAATTCCAAATTTCCTAATAAAATTGGCTTTTCAATTTTGGCATCTGCCGCACTTATGAATTTGTTTAAACGACAGCGAGATGCTGTGGTCCTTTCAGTATATTCTGATATTGTACATACACATA
>PBNH01000001.1 GCA_002723035.1 Rhodobiaceae bacterium
TGATAAGGAAAATCAGTTATCCCCTCAAAACTCTCATCTGGTGTTCTTAATATTTTCATTTTATTTTTCTTTCATCAATAATTTTTCACAGCCTGTTCCATCAAAAATATTCAGCAATCTTTTCTGATCCATTTCAGTTAAAGCATAAAACTCTTGATTTATCCATTGGAGGCATTTGCCCTGATAATTAAAAGTCTTTTGAGACCAAGTAGACCCATCAATTTCTGTTTCCCAAGTTTCATCACCATTTTCTAAAGCTTTATTATTTTCCAATAGGGCAGGAACATACACATGACCTATTTCCTTTAATAAAGATTTCATAGATTCGGGTAATTCTTCCAGATTAACCCAAGGACTTTTTTCAGGGTTTATTCCTGATAGATCCTCAAGGCCATTAATCCATGCAACAGTTCTAAGAGAATTTTTATGGGCGATGGCCCTCGAAGTAGGATCCAAACCAATTAACTGAGTAAGTTGTCCATAGATTGCAAAATCTGCAGAGCTAGGCCTGTGTCCAAAAAGAAAAGGTAAGTTTGCTAGATGGGTCTGCATGATTTCTAGGAATCGTTTATAACTGTTTTCTATAATTGGTGCCGTAATATCGTTTGACCCAACTACCCAAAGCCTTTCTATCTGCCTTGAACCAATACCTTCTTTGAATATCTTCCAAGCATCATCTGGAAGATCTACTTTATGATTTAAAGGAAGTATTGAAGAAGCATTATCAGCATCTTCTTCAAAGTGCCATCGGTAATGGAACATGTATTTTGTGACCCATTCATCTCCAAAATCTTCCAAAAGATAATTTAAGAAAGATAGTGCTGGATCTTCTGGAATGACACTTCTACCTTCAAAATCATCTTCTAGTCTTCTAATTATTGGTGTTGAATCAGTAACAGTTTTAAGTTCTCCTCTTTCATTCCGCATGAGAAAAGTTGGAAGGAGGACAGGCTTAGGAGGTTCAATTTCCAGATCTGCCAAAGGCCCTTCGCCGGCTAAAAGCTCTCCAGGATTACCCCATATTATTTTATAGGGTATGTGCCTGTAACGCAGAAGTGCGATCATCTTCCTCGTGTAAGGAGAGGGCGGAGCGCCTATGAGTGTAAGTCTTTCTTTTTGCAACATATCTTTATTCCTTAACTTGGTTTAAGACTCTAATGAGAGCTTCAGCTATTTCATCTGGAACCTCTTCTTGTAAAAAATGACCAGCATCCGTTTGCGTTACTTGCGCCTTTGGAAAATTTTCTTCCATTCTTGAAAGAGCTTTTCCTAGAATAGGGTCACTCATTCCCCAGACTATTTCTACAGGAATATCTAGTGTTTTGACATAATTTTCTATTTTAATCATTGAAGGAGTACTTGGATGACTTGGACCATCTGTTACCATTCTCATCATAGCTAATGGTGCCTTGGCGTTACCATTGTCGAACAGAGGTTTACCATAGAGCTCTGCTACTTCAGGCGTCCATGACTCTGGATCTCCTTGCACATTTCCTAGTTGATCAAACATAGAGAAGAACACCTCTACGATCAGCTCTCCTACTATAGGAGTTTTAACAGTTGCGTGTGCTGGCGAAAGGTCAATACTCAAAGTTGGTGCATTAAATCCCGTATTCATAACAACTGCACCTTTAAGAAGATCGGGTGAAAGAGATAATGCACCCATACCAATAGGTCCTCCCCAATCTTGTCCGGCGTATATTAATTCTTTCAACTCTAGTTTATTTAAGACTGCATTGATCCATCGAATATGATTTTCTAGCTTGTGCTCGCTTGCAGGAATTTTAGAAGAAAAGCCAAGCCCAGGGCTTGTCGGCATAATGACTCTGACTTTATCCAAAGGTAAACCTTTTACTATCTTTCTATATAAAAAACCTGAAGTTGGGTTGCCGTGCATCAAAAAAACTGGGAAACCTTCACCCGCCTCTAGAATATGAACTTTTATACCTGGCTCTACTTCGATAAAGTAACTCTTATAGTTGGAATTAACCATAGCTGCTGCGTAGTCAGGTAACGAAAATGCCTCATAGGTACCTGAGTCCAAAACAACTTCACCATCTCCAGAAGGAGTATAAGTATCTCCATCTCGAGTTATGTAAATTACAAAAACAACTAGTGCAATAGTAATTGCGATAAAGATTCGGCTAAAAGTTTTCATCCTTTATCACCTTAGGATTTATGAAATATATCTTCAACAGAGGTTTCAATATTTAACTGACCTTCAAGGCCAGCAACTCTGTGCTGTGCACTTATAATATAGTCAGGGTCCGAAATCATTTCTAGCATCGCTTTTCTTGATGGATACATTGCTATTGCTACTTGATCCCATAGGTCTTCTACCTCTCCCAGCATTAGCCTTTCAACATTTCCTCCAAAAATTGGTTTACCTCCAACCCTTGCTAAATGTTCTACCACTTCTTCTCCATAAATAGCGTAAGCTTCCCTACCTGTTAAATCGGTTTCTCTCTTGTCAGGGTATTGGGCTTTGTCTTTAAATTTGAGTAGATTGACCATAAAAATAGGTTTATCTTCTCCCTGTTGATTGAACTCTTTTAGTTGAGTTTCGTTTGGCATTACTGCATTTTTTACTTCCATAATTCTCCCTCAATACAATTGACACATCTTATGACATTAGTTTATATTTGTCTAATGCAAAATCCACAATCCAAAGAAAGATCAAAACAAGATGGAAGAAGGTTAAGAAGCGTAACTAGCCAAAATATCATTGTTGATGCCATGATGACTCTTATCCAGAGAGGCATTCTGGAACCTACTGCTCAGCAGGTTGCCGACGAAGCTGGAATAGGTATTAGAACTGTATTTAGGCAAGTGCAAGATAAAGAGAACCTTTTTTTAAAGATGGATGAGAAAGTACGAGCTAGACTACAAGAGACTCTCAAGAGAGCAGCAAATCCTCGAGGGAATCTTGAAGAGCGAATTGAAGGATTGATTGAACTAGAAGCTGAACTTTTCGAAAATAATTTACAATTTCTAAGAGCCACTCTTGCAAATAAATGGAAATACAACACTCTACAGAAGAACTACGAACGTAACCAAAGAAATATAAAATCTCTTTTGTATGCATGGATCCCAGAGTTAAAGAACCTCTCAGAATCTAAACAAATTCTTCTTACTTCTGTAAATTCTGCGGGATATTGGATAGAGTTAAGAGAAAATCTTGTACTTTCAGTAATAGGAGCAAAGAACCTTAAAATTAGCATCTTCCAAGACGCACTTTTAACATAAAATTTAATAATGAAAAATAAACAAGTCTTAATCGATAGTCTTCCTGAAGGAAAGTTGGTAGAAAATAATTACAAACTGGTTGAATCTGAAATGCCTAAAGCGAGTTCGGAGGAAATCATAGTTAAAACGATCTCTTTTGCTATAACTGCAGGAACTAGGGCGGGGCTTCAAGGAAGTGCAAGTTACGCTGGTGCACCTACCACAGGCATTGTTATGAATTGCACAGGTATTGGTGAAATTATTGAAAGTAACGATCAGGATTATACTGTAGGCAGAAATGTTCTTACTCAGACCGGTTGGCAAGAATATTCAGTTCAAAAGAAAGAATCGTTAACTCTTTTAAGGGAAGGAATAGATCCTTCTTTGTATTTAGGACCTCTTGGTATTAATGGGCTGACAGCATACTTCGGTTTATTAGAAGTTGGCCAACCGCAAGCAGGCGAGACGGTGATGATTTCAGCTGCGGCAGGGTCTGTAGGTCATATGGTTGGGCAAATAGCGAAAATCAAAGGCTGTAAGGTTGTAGGAGTCTGTGGCAGTGATGAAAAGTGTAAAAAACTCACAGAAGATTTAGGCTTTAACGCAGCGGTAAATTATAAGGATGCTAATTTTAGACAGAATTTAAAGGATGCTACCCCAGATGGAGTTGACGTTTATTTCGACAACACAGGGGGAATGATTCTTGGCTCAGCCTTATTTAGATTAAATTCAGGTGGTCGCATAGCTTGTTGTGGTGTCGTTTCTCAGTACGATACAAGCACACCTGAACCGGGACCAAAGGGAATTCCGGGCTTGCTTGTAAATAAAAGTATTAGGATGCAAGGATTTTTAGTATTCGATTATGCCGATAAGTATGACGATGCCACTGATAATTTACTTGAATGGATCAATAGCGGGCAACTCAAGGTTCTAAAAGATGAGCTTGATGGTCTTGAAAAGGCACCTCAGGGATTTGTTGACTTATTAGCTGGCGGAAACATAGGTACTAGAATAGTTAATATATAAAGAATGAATCTTAATTTCTCTCAAGAAGAGATTGCTTTCCAAAATGAAGTAAAAGAATTTCTGGATAAAGAACTTACTCCAGAATTAGTTAATGCAGCCAAGCGAACCTCTGCCGTATTCACTGAGAAAGAAGTTGCTATGGAGTGGCAAGCCAAATTGGCTAAAAAAGGTTGGCTGGTTCCTTCTTGGCCAGAAGAGTACGGAGGAACGGATTGGAATTAAACACAGAAGTACATCTTCTCTTCAGAATGTGCAAATGCAGGAGCGCCAAATTTAATTCCAATGGGCTTAGCTATGATTGGGCCGTTATTATTGGGAAAGGGTACCAAAGAACAGAAAGATTACTATATTCCAAGAATAATCAATGGAGATGATTATTGGTGTCAGGGGTATAGTGAACCAGGAGCAGGTTCAGACTTGGCAAGTTTACAATGTAAAGCTGTAAGAGAAGGTGATAAGTACATTATAAACGGTACCAAAATTTGGACTACTCATGCTCATCTTGCCAATAAGATATTTTGTTTGGTAAGAACTGACAATACCGGAAAGAAACAAGAAGGGATCACATTTTTAATGTTAGATATGGATCAACCCGGCATTAAAGTAGAGCCAATTCTAACCATGGCTCAAGATCACGATTTTAATCAAGTGGTTTTCACGGATGCTATAGCATATGTCAAAGACAGAATAGGTGAAGAAAACGAAGGTTGGGCTGTGGCTAAGTACTTACTGGAGTTTGAAAGGAGTGGTGGAGTTGGAGGATCGAAAAGTTTATCTGACATTAATTTTATAAAAAAACTAGTAAGTAAAATATCTTCACAAATTCAAGGAGATGATTTCAGCAGTATTTATGCAAATAAAATGAATGAGCTGGAAATTAAAGCAAAAGCCATTCAATATACATCCTTAAGAATTTTAAGCTCTCTTAGAAGCGGCGAAAGCCCCGGTCCAGAGTCTTCCATGATGAAAACACTAGTCACTGATCTTGAGCAAGAAATTTCAGAATTAACCCTTGAGGTAATTGGTTATTACGGAATTGCATTTCAAGATACAAGTCTTGGCACAAATGAACCTGCAATTGGAGACGAAGATTATCGAGCTGTTGCAGGTAAATATCAAAATCTACGAGCTACCACTATTTATGGAGGTAGCAATGAAATTCAAAGAAATATTATGGCAAAAGCCGTTCTGGGATTATAAAAATTATGAAAACATTAATAAGAATAGTCATCGCATCATCAATTCTTGGTGTTGCTTCTTGGGTAATAATTCAAGTTCCTTCTGTTCAAGATAGAATATTGGTGGCGGCATTTACTGCCATTGGATCTGCTGGTGATAATCTTCCTAAAGAGGATGCTCTAAGCGCTGCAGTTTGTGGTTCAAGGTCACCTCTACCAAGTCCAGGGAGGGCTGAGACATGTATTTTAGTTGCTGCTGGAGACGATCTTTTTGTAGTAGATATAGGTGATGGCAGTAATCAAAATTTAAGAAGTTGGAATATTGATTTTAGCGATATTCAGGCAGTTTTAATTACGCATTTACATTCAGATCATATTGCTGACTTGCCCGGTCTCCACCAGAATGCTTGGGTTGTAGGTGAACGTAGCTCAAAGCTAAAAGTCTATGGCCCTGAGGGTGTTGATCAGTTCACTCAAGGAATCGAGATGGCTTATGCACACGATTATGCATTTCGTAATGAGCATCATGGTGATGCAATAGCTCCTTTGGAATACGCAGGTTTTGACACAAGTGTAATAGACCTAAACAACCCAGTGATATTTGATAATGGTGAATTGAAAATAACAGCATTTAGAGTTGTGCATGAGCCAATAGAACCTGCTTTAGGATTTAAATTTGAATACAAAGGAAGATCTTTAGTAATAACGGGAGATACTTCATACACCCAAAGTGTCATTGATAACTCAATGAATGTTGATGTCCTGTTTCACGAAGCCCAAGCTAATCACATGCTAGCTGTTATGGAAGAATCACTAAGAAGTCGCGGTAACGATCTATTGGCAACAGTATTAGATGATATTACTACCTATCACACTACGTTAACAGAGGCAGCAGATATAGCTAATAAAGCTAATGTAAAAAAATTAATTTTTTATCATCTAACACCTGCACCAAGAAATTATATTCAAGAAATTATGTTTATAAGGGGAGTCGATGAAGTGCGTAAAGAATGGACTCTTGTTGATGACGGAACATTGGTAATTTTACCGGTAGGTTCAGAGAAGGTAATTGTCACAAATATGTAGTTTTGTGGCTTTAATTTAACTTGCTTATTGGGTTTCAGTAACCTAACATCTGACGCCCTATTTTATAAAAAGGAGAATATATGCGTAATGCAGTAATTGTTGATAGTGTGAGAACAGGTCTCGCGAAATCTTTTCGTGGTGGGTTCAACAACACTCGTGCAGACAATATGACAGCTCACATTGTAAATGCACTTTTAGAAAGGAATCCTAAAGTTGAAGCTTCTATGGTTGAAGACATCATTTTAGGTTGTGGTAGTCCAGAAGGAGCGCAAGGTCACAATATAGCTAGAAACGTTGCTGTACTTTCAAACCTTCCTATTGAAACTGGTGGGGTAACTATTAATCGTTACTGTTCTTCAGGTTTGAATTCAATAGCTATGGCGGCAACTCAAATCCAAAGCGGTTTCTATGATTGCATAATAGCTGGTGGAGTAGAGTCTATAAGCACTACTCAAGGNANNGGTAATATGCATATGTATGTAAACGAAAAACTGGCNGAAGAAGTTCCGGGTATTTATCACGCTATGGGNACAACAGCAGAAGCCGTNGCAGACNGATATANTNTCTCTAGAGAAGCACAAGATGAGTATGCNCTGTCAAGTCAACAAAGATGTGCAGCAGCCCAAGATGCTGGACTATANGATGACGAAATTATTCCTATGGANACTANGATGATCCTCAAGAATAAAGAGACTGGAGCAGAGAAAGAAGTTGATGTAACTGTTGATAGAGATGATTGCAATAGACCAGANACAACTCTTGAAGGNCTTTCAAGTNTAAATCCNGTTTTTAATCCTGAGAGTGGATCTGTTACTGCGGGAAATTCTTCTCAATTATCTGATGGAGCTTCAGTGACATTGATAATGAGTGAAGAAAAAGCCAATGAATTGGGTCTTANGCCTTTAGCTTATTTCAGAGGATTTACTACAGTGGGATGCCAACCAGATGAGATGGGAATTGGNCCAGTATTNTCTATCCCCAAATTACTCGATTCTGCAGGACTAACNATTGATGATATTGACCTATGGGAACTCAACGAAGCATTNGCTTCNCAGGTTGTATACATCAGAGACCAANTAAATCTACCTACCGAAAAACTTAATGTTAATGGTGGCTCTATTGCTATAGGACATCCATTTGGCATGACAGGTTCTAGGCAAGTTGGACACTTAGCNAGAGAANTGAAACGNAGAGGTGGCAAGTATGGAATAGTCACNATGTGCGTTGGCGGTGGAATGGGAGCTACAGGCTTATTTGAGTCTATCCCTGATTAATAAACTATTGTCTAAGGAAGTAACCTTGGACGAGCATTTATTAATTCAAAAATACTTTTCTGACATTGGCTCGGCCTTTCTGGCCGAGCACAATGTAGAAGTCCCAATCGGTGANGATGCCTCTTTTGTATCTACAAATAGCAACACTCAACAAGTTAATTCAATAGATACCTCNATAGAGGGCGTACACTTTNTAGAAACTATGACTGCNGAGGATATNGCCTACAGATCATGTGTNGTTGCTTTAAGTGATTTAGCTGCATGTGGTGCAAGNCCCCAATGGTATTCAATAGCTCTNACATTACCTGAATTNGATGAAGATTGGCTCAAAGGATATTCAAGTGGCTTAAAGAANTTTTCAGAAGAATATAGAATCCCGTTGATAGGAGGTGATACAACAAAAGGCTCNCTTACTATTTCTGTGCAGGTTATGGGAGANGTAGATAAAGGAAAAANNCTTTTAAGATCTNAAGCTAAAGCAGATCAACTAATTTTTGTTAGCGGAGTAATAGGNGATGCTTATTTGGGTCTAATTGAACTCCAGAATGATCNTGAATCANANAAAAATGTTAATTCTTATNTATATCCCAAAGCACGTATTGACCTTGGTTTAGGCTTAATAGACCTAGCTACTGCTGCTATTGATATTTCAGATGGTCTCATCCAAGATCTAGAATTGATNTGTAACTCTAGTGGAGTNGGAGCGGAGATTTATTTCGAAAAGATTCCAACATCAAAGAATAANAAAACNNTAGAGTTAATTAATTCTGGAGATGATTACGAATTNTGCTTTACTGCTGATGNAGATAAGTTAGATCANATNATTAAACTTTCTAAGACTTTAAATATTCCTCTGACNGAGATAGGNAGAATAACTTCTTCGAAGGANTTGATTTTNTATNACAAAGATCAGAAACCTATNAATCCTNCNTCAGGTTACAAGCACTTNTANTATGAATTTAAAAAATCCNNTNTCATGGNTATCAAATGGATTTGGTTCAGGNTTNTCACCNNTAGCACCCGGTACTNNNGGAAGCTTCTTAGCTTTGTTAATNTATTATTTTCTTTTTNATNNNAATATANNCACTTTTAAACAGCATATATTTTTCATCATNTTTATNGTNATCTCNTTTTTCATTGGACTTTTTATTTATCCNAGAACAGTTGGAGAAGATCANGATCCTGGTAGTTTTGTCTGGGATGAGTTTGTNGGAATGTGGATAGCTTGTATTCCACTTGCATTANTTGACCANTCTTTAAAATGGCTGCTNATATCTTTTATCTNTTTTAGNCTCTTCGATATNTGGAAGCCTTTTGGAATTAAATTTCTNGATAATAAGACTGGNGCATTTTATGTAATGATNGATGATGTTTTNGCTGGTCTNTTNGCTGCTANTTTGGTTACTTTTTTATCGATATTTTTAATTTGAAATTTTCATTTCTGAAGTAGAATACTCANCCTTAAAACCATGACAATCCAAAAAATCGCAGAAGCNAAGCTACCTACCCATTGGGGCGAGTTCAAGGTAATAGCCTTNGAAGACAAAAAACTTAATGAAGAACATTTGCTTTTGTANATGGGAGANTTACAAAATGATTCNCTNCTTCGCATACACTCTCAATGCNTAACTGGAGATACGTTATACAGTCTTAAGTGTGATTGCGGANCCCAATTAGCNATGGCACTCCAAAGAATATCTGAAGANGGTGTCGGCATGATNATTTATATGGCTCAAGAGGGNAGNGGCATTGGTCTTGTGAANAAGATACGAGCTTACGAGCTCCAAGATAAAGGGATGAANACCNTTGAGGCTAATGANGCNCTNGGATTTGCTGCNGACGAAAGAGATTATTCTTACTGNAAAGAAATANTGTCTGCNGTAAATATATCTTCTGTAAGATTGATGACAAATAATCCNANAAAGATAAAAGGGTTAGAGGATGTTNATATAAAAGTNACTGAGAGNGTNTCTATTGANATTGAGCCCAANAAACACAATGAANATTATTTAAAAGTGAAGGCTGNTAAGTTGGGACACATGATTGGGCCNTCAGATTAGATTCAGTTTTTGTCTTATAGATTTCTCTACACCTTCACCATCTAACCCATTNAAAACNTTTTGTTGTTCTTGGTCTCCGTGTTCAATAAATTCATCNGGNAACCCAAGATTTAATATTCTAGCTTTNGAATCTAGCTTTATAAGNAATTCATTNACGGCTGATCCAGCGCCTCCAGCTACAACATTGTCTTCNAGNGTAACTATCAATTTGTANTTATCACTTATATCTTGNATCAATTCATGATCAATTGGTTTTACAAATTGCATATCCACGACTCTGGCATTTAATTTCTCNCCTGCATGAATTGCTGATTCCAANAGACTTCCAAAAGATAAAATAATAATTTCATTTTCATTTGAGTCTAAGATGTTACGACTCTTTCCTATAGCAATTTTATCTTCAGTTCTTTTAACAGGCGCACCTATACCAGCGCCTCTGGGGTACCTTATCGCGACAGGACCTTCATGTTCAAACCCAGTATTTAGCATCTTCCAGGCAATATCTTCATCTGAAGGAGCCATAATTATCATATTTGGAATGCACCTAATAAACGATAAATCGAATGCACCTTGATGTGTTGCTCCATCTAAACCAACCAATCCTGCTCTATCTAATGCAAAAAGAACATCGAGCTTCTGAAGTGCTACATCATGTATTAGTTGATCATAGGCTCTTTGTAAAAAAGTACTATAGATTGCAACAACAGGCTTCATGCCTTCACAGGCTAATCCTGCAGCAAAACTTACACTATGTTGCTCAGCAATAGCTACATCGTAATAACGATCGGGAAATTCTTTNGAAAACTCTATCATGCCTGACCCTTCTCCCATGGCCGGTGTAATAGCAACCAATCTTTCATCTTTAGAGGCTTTATAAGATAGCCAGTTACCAAATATCTCAGAGAAAGAGGGAGTCTTAGGCTTTGTTTTATTATGAGAAGGCAGGTCTTCTTGTTTTATCTTATTAATTGCATGAAAACCTACAGGATCCTCTTCAGCAGGAGCAAATCCCTTTCCTTTAGTAGTGATTACATGAAGAAACTTAGGACCATGAATAAGTTTAATATTTTCTAAGATATTAATTAGATTATTAGTATCATGACCATCTACGGGACCAAAGTATTCAAAACCTAATTCTTCAAATAATGACCCTGGAGCCACCATTCCTTTTGCATGAATTTCTGCTTTCCTTACAAACTCTTTTGCTCCTGGTAAATAAGTAAGTACGCTTTTCCCGCTCTCTCTAATCCTGTTGTAAGTCTTACTTGCCCAAATTCGAGCAAGGTAATTTCTAAGACCGCCAATATTTTCAGAAATAGACATCTGATTATCATTCAAGATAACTAAAAGATTCTTATCAATTGATCCTGCATGCGCAAGAGCTTCATAGGCCATTCCTGCAGTCATGGCCCCATCTCCTATGACAGCTGTAACATATCTATCTTCATGTTTTTTTTCAGCTGCTGTGATCATTCCAAGAGCAGCACTAATAGATGTGCTGGAGTGCCCAACTCCAAAAGTGTCATATTGACTCTCTGATCTAACTGGAAAGGGCGCAAGTCCATTACTTTGTCTCATGCTTTGCATTGCATCTTTTCTACCAGTTAAAATTTTATGGGGATATGTTTGATGTCCTACGTCCCAGACTATTCTGTCTTTTGGAGTATCGAATTTATAATGAAGCGCTAAAGTTAATTCAATCACACCAAGTCCGGCTCCAAAATGTCCGCCGGTTTTTCCTACTGTGTAAAGAAGAAATTCCCTCAACTCATCTGCTAATTTAGGAATTTGAGATTGATTAAGTTTTCTAAGATCTTCCGGAGAATTTATATCTTGAAGTAGCTCAGTAGATGGCTCATCAACAGGAATAGAATCGAAGATTTTCACAGTTTAGGTTTTTCTTTGAACAATATAATCAGCTAGTTTATGAAGATTATCGGTATTTTTTTGTGAAAGATGAAGTATTTCTTTAGCTTCAGATGCAAGTTCTCTGGCTCTAGTCCTTGATTCTTCAAGTCCTACAATAGATGGATAGGTAATTTTATCTTGATTGATGTCAGAGCCTTGATCTTTGCCGCTGATTGAAGAGGGTGATTCTATATCGATAATATCGTCTTGAATTTGAAACGCTAAGCCTATTTTTTCGCCGTATTTACTAAGTACTTCAATATCTTTTTGATCAAGCCCCGATAAAATACCGGAGGTTTCTAGGGAAGCTTGGATCAATCTACCCGTCTTTTGCGAGTGCATTATATCTAGGTCATGAACTGTATTTATCTCTTTAGAATGAATGTCTTTTATTTGACCACCTACCATCCCTAAATAGCCGCAAGCATTGGCTAGGCAATTGACTATAGTAATTTTATTGGAATCTGAAGTATCTAGATTAGATATAAATTCAAAGGCTAATGGCTGAAGAGCATCTCCAGCAAGTATAGCAGTGGCTTCATCATATTTCTTATGTGTAGTTGGATTACCTCTTCTTAAATCATCATCATCCATTGATGGTAAATCATCATGAATAAGTGAATAACAGTGAATCAGTTCAATAGAGCCAGCTAATGTATCTATAGAATCATGGTTCGCTTCACCAAGCTCACTAGATAAGTAAACCAAGATAGGTCTTAGTCTCTTTCCGCCGTTCAATACCGAATAGCGCATAGCTTTAGCTAAAATTGAATCATCAGAAGGAAGCAACCATTCTAGTGTTTGGTTGATTCTTTTTTGATAGGATCCAAGAAGGTTTTCAAATTCAGACATCTTTCAATGGAGTAGTTTTGAGTTCTCCATCTTCTTCAATCAATTTTTGGACCTGTAGTTCAGCNTGAGATAATTTGTCTTGGCATTGTCTCGCCAACTTTATTCCTTTTTCAAAAGATTTGAGTGAATTCTCTAAACTTAAATCTCCAGATTCTAAATCTTCAACTATAGACTCAAGTTCCTCAAGAGCTTTTTCAAAATTTATTTCTACTTTCTTATTCATTTATATGTAACTAGAAAGTATATTCTATACCGACATAAAATTCTCTGGGTAGCCCTGGAAAATATCTATCTCCACCAAAAGCGTTAAAATCAGCTCGCTCTGCATAAGCTTTATCAAATACATTGTCTACTCTTACAAAGCCTTTCAAGGAAGTAGATAAATTTTTATTAAATCTTGCATGGTAAAGTGTATGGCCATCGTACTCGTGGAGATTAGCAGCATCTGTATAGTAGGAGCTCATATGTTCAATCTCAAAAGATATAAAGCTATCATTTCGTAGGTTAAGATCCCATATAAGGTTTGCCATGAGTTTAGGAGAAGTGTCTATCTTATTTCCTATTCTTATTTTTTCTCTCATCGAAGTGTCGGTTTCAAAGTCGTATCTATGATTGCCATAAGTTATATTTGAGCTTACCGTATTATTTGAACTAATTAGCCAATTAAGGCTTAGTTCAATTCCTTCATGGTCCGTCTTTCCATTATCAACGATGAAATTTTCAGCATCCCTAAAGATAGAATTCTTTTTCTTACTTTTATAAAAGCTCACGCTTCCGTTAACTGTATCTCTATCAAATCTGCTGCCTATTTCAATCATAGTTAGAGTTTCAGAATCTAGGTCAGTGACATTTTGTTTCTTTTGAAGCCTGTACGCTTCATTTATTTGAGGAGGTCTAAAACCAAGACTGATTTGGGCAAAATAATTAAGCTCTTCAAAGGTAGTTGTTACACCGAATCTTGCACTAATCTCATTAAAATCATCCGATCTATCAGACGGTCTATTGTAATAACATCCTCCAAATCCACATTTGGATCCGTCCTCTCTGGTATTACCACTAATCATCCTGTTAGAGTAGTCATATTCAATAAACTCTGCTCTTGCATCGGCAAATAAATTAAAGTTTTCATTAAGTCCATAATCTTCTACACCTGCAAATAGAGCGTAGATCAGTGAATCTACTTCATAGTCATAGTGCTTACCTTTGGGTCTAGTTGCATTGTTAAAGGCTGAACTAGTTGTAAGGTTATCCTTTTGTGTTTCGGTTAACTCAGCCTTTGCTAAATCAATCTGGAGACCTCTAACAAGATTAGTGTTTCCATATTCAGATATTCTTTGTAAGACTATTCCTATACTTTTATGTTTATTCTCTTCAAGAGGTGTTCCTGGAAGGAAGTGNTGAAAGAACTTCATATCATTACTTCTAANGTANGGANTAATTGAATCTATGTTANTNCCANTTTCTTTTGTAAGTCTNAGAGATAATCTTTGGGAATTNGCATCTCTNTAGGCATCTGGATTAAAATTTTGCTTACTATAATCTTCATCTTTNTAAGAGTTGAGCCCATTTACNTATCCTGCAGTTTCCTGATTCAGGTTAGTNAATGTAGCTTTTAAGGAAGCATTCCAGGTANATATAGAAAAGTTTGATTGAATCTTTATCTTTTGTTGATCATATCCAGACTTGTCTCTAAACCCNNCATTATTNGCAAANAATCCATCCANACTCCAGTTTTCTTGGTTGCCGACNCTTAGTTTGTAATTCTTATAATNATTAGGNCCTATGTTTGAAGAAAATTTATTATCTGAATCTATGGATTTNGAAAGTATATTGATGACTCCATGCATTGCATTCGCACCATACCTGGCACTGGCAGGGCCAGTAATCGTTTCAACACCAGAAGACATTTCAAAAAAAGTTTCAAACAATCCATTTACGTTGCAGAATCCAGTTGGCCTTACTGGAAGGCCATCTTCAAGAATTAAAAATGAACCACATGCACCTGGACCGCTTAAAACAGGGGACCTAATAGCCGTAAGATGTTCTTGACCCGATCCTCTACTTATCCAAACGCCTGGTGACCTTCTAAATATCTGTTTAGCATGCTGTGCATCTAAATATTCAAGTTCTTTTTCATCTATAGAGGTTATAGATTGATTATTAGCCCAACCGTTAAGACTAGAAAGTTTTTTCTCTAAAACGATAATTTCTTCAATACTTTCACTGAGCAAATTTCCTGACAGGAAAGCAATCAGAATTGTTGAAATAAATAGTTTTTTAGTCATTGATATTCCTTAATTGATGCATGACTTAGTTCAAGTCCTTTTAAAAGAATATGATAACTCAGATTCTAGAAAATTAAGGAGAATCTTGCCTACTTAGTTTGCTTTTCTAGCAAGTCTAAAAATAGAGAATGGTTTTAGAATAAGCTTAAGAAGCCTAGATGGAAAGGATCTAACACTATCTGAAAAGGCTAAGGCACAAGGAGTGACGACTAGCGTTAATATAGTAGCTACTGTGAGCCCAACTACGAGTGAAGCTGCCATCTGTTCCCAAAAGCTAGTTATATAAGAACCTGATTTAACGGTTCTATCAATGAGATCTATGCTATACCCCATAGCAATAGGCATGAGGCCAGCAATAGTTGTAAATGATGTTAAGAATACAGGTCTTAGACGCAAAATCGCACTTCTTAAGGCTAACGACTTAGTTGTTGAGCCAGGATTATTTCTTTTAAGTAAATTAAAAGTATCTATAAGCACAATATTGTTGTTGACCACAATACCTGCCAGAGCTACGCAACTTATTCCAGTTTGCAGGGTGCTAAAAGATCTATCCAGTATTAAAAGAGAGACAAAAACCCCTCCAAAAGATAATAGAATTGCTGAAAGAACTATATTGGCTTGATAAAAGCTATTGAATTGGGCAACTAGCACTATCAACATAACAAAGAGCATTGCTATAAATCCTAAAACAAGAAAATCTGCTGCTTCTTTGTTGTACTTATCAAATCCGTCATCCCCAACAGAGACTCCTCTACCTAAATCTTGAGTTGCGAGCCAATCTTTTACTTTCTTGATTTGAACAGATGGTATAGCGCCTTCTACGGTATTAGCTGAAATACTGTGAACTCTTTTGCCATCTTTTCTAGATATGCTTTTAGTAGCAGGTTTGATATTTGTTTCTACAAAACTGCTGACTGGCACTAAGCCTTTCATTGTTTGTACATTTAGGTTTCCTAGCTGATCGATGTTTCTTTCAGATTTAGGGAATCTAACTCTTATATCTACCTCTCTATCTAGATTCAATGGTCTGTATTCACCTACTTTTATACCATTAGTTACCATCTGAACAGAAGCGCCTACATCACTCAACCCAGCGCCGTATTGAGCAGCCTTGGTCCTATTGATTTGTAATTCCCACTCGATCCCTCTAGTTACCGTCGTATCTTCAATATCTATGAAACTACCCATGCCTTCTATATGGCTTCGTATTTTACGTATTGCAGCCACAAGTAATTGCTCATTATCGCCACTGACATTTAATTGAAGAGGTTTACCTATCGGAGGTCCACCTTTTTCTTCTTCAACTTGAACTATATAGCCGGGTGTATCTTTGAGCCTGTCACGTAAAACTTCCATGATCTCAAAACCGTTTAAGTCAGAAACTGCTTCGTCTTCTCCATAAAAATCTATGAACATTCCTCCGACTCTATCAGGAGAACTTGAGCGTCGACCTAAGCCTCTGCTTCCTCCTGAATTTGACCATACAGATAATCTTTCAATTTCTTCAACATCAATTATTTTTTGTTCAGCTTCAACAGCAATATCCCTGATTTCATCTACCGATAGATTGCCTCTTGCCAAGATATCCACATCTGCAAACTGAGGGGCTACTTGNGGAAAGTAAACTATCCCCTTACCGTGATGAGCCCAAAGTCCAATACAGAGGATAATGGCACCAAGAATTATTGAAATCGTTTGACCCGGTGTATCTAGGTAACGATTAATTTTTCTGGCATAAACACCAGAAGCACCTGATAAGCTCAGNGGATCAGATGACTCTAATAACCTAGTGTTATTTATCTCTTCTTCAGATTGCTTAGCNAGACCGCCAAACATAGCTCCTAAGATTGGAGCGAAGAATAGAGAGTAGAGTAGAGATCCAACAAGAACACAGAAGACTGTAATGGGCATATCTCTGATAAATGCACCAAATCCAGGCATGAACATTAGAGGAGTAAAAGCTATTAGTGTAGTAGTTGTCGAAGAAAGTACAGGCCAGAACATTCGAGTTGCAGCTGCGGTATAAGCTTCAATTCTATTCATACCTTCAGCGAGCTTTCTATCTGCATATTCTGTTACAACTATAGAACCATCAATAGTCATTCCCATCGAAATTAACATTCCGAACATGACCATAAAGTTAAATTCCTTGTCTAAGACGAAGAGCACCAAAAGTGCAAACAGGTATGAAAAGGGTATAGCCATACCGACCAGCATAGATGTCCTNAAACCCAATGCCGCTAAAACGACAATCATNACCAAAGCTATTGAAGTAAGNACATTGCCTTGTAATTCAGAGATCATCTGGAGTGCAAACTCTGAGTCATCACGAACAAAATTTACATCTATCCCNTCAGGAAAACTTTTAACTTTTTCCTCAACCATTTCTCTGATATCTGTAACTGTATCTATGATATTTGTACCNATTCGTTTTTTGATATCTATAGAGAGAGATTGCTGACCATTGATCCTGGAATATCCTCCTCTATCCTTAAAAGTGAGGCTTACATCAGCTACATCTTTGAGCGTAACAACAGAATTACCAGATACTTTAATTGGTAGTGTTTCTATATCTTCTAAACTTGAGAATACGCTTGGGACATTAACAGCAAATCTTCCTGTTCCAGTATCTTGATAACCTGCTGGTATGACTCTNTTATTATTCGANACAGCTTGAAATAGTTGATTCATAGAGATCCCGTAAGACTCTAACTTGCTTTTATCTACTATTGCTTCAATTAAATCTTCAGGCACACCGTTCAGTTCAGCTTCAAGAACATTGGGGTGTGTTTCCACCAGGTCTTGTAATTCTTGAGTTAAATTTACCAATACTCTTTGAGGTAAAACTGAACTGGCAACGCTGATTGTTAAAATGGGNTCNTCAGTCGAAGTGAATTCTCTTATCGTTGGCTCTCTTGCGTCTTGAGGTAATTCTGCTCTTGCCTCATCAACCTTAACTCTGACGTCATACAGAGCTTCATCTATCTCTACATCTTGATCAAACTCTACGACTACAGCAGCATAACCTGTTGCGGAGGTAGATCTAATGTCGACTACTCCNGAGATTGTTCTAAGGGCATCTTCGAGAGGCTTAGCTAAAAGTCTTTCTGAGTCTTCAGGTGATACTCCTTCAAATCCAACACCTATATAGGCCCCTGGAAAACTTACTTGAGGCTCAGTTGCCTTAGGTAGATAGTTGAGTGCGAAAATGCCAGAAAGGGCTAAAAGTACTAAGATACTTAAAGACGTTCTACTTTTCTTTATTGCTCCAGATATAAAAGTTTTCATGCATCAGGGGAAAAAGTTTCTTTAACATTAACGGTCTGACCTTGAAATACATATTCTTGACCTAGGGTTATTATTCTAGCGTCTTCACCAAGACCAGATACCCACATACCACTGTTAGTATCCTCAAGAATATTTATTTCTTTGAATTCCACCCTGTTATCAGCAGTAACAGTCCTTACTCCTAACTTGCCTTGGTCATTGAGAGATAATATGGCCGGTGATATTTTGTGGGCAGGCTCTTCTTTNCCTTTAATGTAAATCTCAGCTGAAACTCCATCTCTAATAGTTCTATCTTTATTATCTACGCTTATCTCGACTCTGAAAGTTCTTGTGTTTTTNTCTGCCGATGATGCTATGAAAGTCACTTCACCTGATATATATCTTCCAGAAATGAGTTTTGCGCTTGCCTTAGATCCCAGTTGTACCTGAGCAATATCCTTTTCAGCAATGTCTGCTACCACCAACATTGGATCAGGGTCTATTAGAGCGGCACAGACCGATCCTGTGTTAAGGAAATCACCTTCTTCTACTCTTAGTGTTTCAAGATAACCTGAAAAGGGAGCTACTATTTTTGGATAAGCTTCTCTACCTGCTATGTAGAGTTGGCAAATTAAATCGCCTTCTTCAATGTAGTCACCTTGTTGAGCTGGCCTAGCTATCAATCTGCCACTCACTTCCGCCCTGACTTGAACAAACTTATCAGCCTCAGTGAATCCACTTGATTTAAGAATCTTAGATTTATTTGTGGCCTTACTATTAACGATNGTTACAGAAGAGAGTGTATCNAGNGTAGAACTATTCTTCTCGAAANTTTCTTCCTCTATCATGCTCCCTGAAACCATCCAAATAACTAAAAAGGATGCAAGAATTGCTGCGGTTTTATAGGTTTGTTTTATTTTCATAGAAATATTTAGGTGTTATACATAACTATAACACTAAAATACTTATGATGTAACTAAATTTGGTGCTTTTCTTTTAATTTTTTAAATTTTTCCTGAATAATCTGGTTATCAGGTTGTGAAGTTGTATTTGTTGTGTTTTCTTGGATTTTCCAACTTGATTCAATTCTTCTATCAATCTGCTCTGATAATTGGGGTGTTTGACCTTTATTCGTTTTTTCCCAATTGTATTTTACATGTTGGAGAAATTTGCTATTCCAGGAACTAAGGCTTTGTCCAGTCTCTTTCCAATACATGATAAATTCTGGTTTTGCATGTTCTGCGAATTCTCTTGGAATATCTGTTAGTTCAAGAATTTCAAAAAAGTCATTATTGGGTACCCACTCTGATGTCATCTTAGATGGCAGGTCGTCACTTTCTTTTACATGCTTGAATCTTCCCCACTGTCTTCTTATATGAGCTATAAATTTGCTATTCCATATATCTGATTCTTCCTTTCGTTCAGTCCAATAGAGAATAAATTCAGGTATTTCATTTTCTATGAAATCCTCATTGATGCCAGATTTAATAAGAATTTCTTTAGCATCATCATCTGGGACCCAATTTTTTTTCATAGGCTGGGTCTTTTTCCTTTTGTTATCTTCAACTTCTTTATGTCGCCATTTCTTGATGACAAACCTTAGAAATTTAACTCCCCAATTTTTTTCCTCTTCATTTCTTTCTTCGTTAAGTTTTTTAAAGTCATCTATTTGCAAGTTAGCAAAATCTTGAGGTATGCCGTATTCATTAATTTGATCGAAAACTTCTTTTTCTGGCATCCATTTATTGCCTGTATTTAGTTTCTTAATCTGATTTGGTTTTTTAGTAGAAAAATATGTCAAGCCTTCATTTTTTGCTTCACTAACAAGACCTCTTTTAATTAGATTATTTAATAATTCTGCTGACTTGCTNTCAGACCAAAACCCTAAATCTGAACATACTTTCTCTAACGAAACTTTATTTTGAGATTCCTGATTTTTTATATATTCAAGCAAAATTGCTTCTTCAAGGCCTAGGGTATTGGCGATTTCGATTGAAAAAGATATCTTTGAATCAGTCATAAATTAAGTATCTCTAGATTAGTTTATGATCTAAATCAGTACAAGGGATTTGAGCTACTTATTTCTGTCTTTTACGGATTCTGCCAATCTATGGAGGCAGTCTTTGGTATCTTGCCAGTTAATGCATGCATCCGTGATGCTTTTTCCGTAAATAAGATTATCAAGATCNTCGGCTTTTTGATTTCCTTCTTCAAGATTACTTTCTATCATCACTCCAGTAATCCTTGTTTCACCTGACTTGATTTGGTCAGCTATGTCGGTNCAAACATCTATTTGTTTCTTATGTTGTTTACTACTATTTCCATGGCTCATATCAATCATTATTGAATCTTCTAGATCATTAGATTTTAGAAGCTCTGAGGTTTCATTAATGTATTCTTGCGTATAATTTGGTTCTTTTCCTCCCCTCAATATAACGTGACAATCCTTATTACCAGATGAAGAAAAAATAGCAGCTCTTCCTTCTTTAGTAACAGATAAAAACTTATGAGGATGTAGGGCAGAACCTATTGCATCTGCAGCCACTTGTATGCCCCCATTTGTTGCATTTTTGAAACCGATTGGACAGGAAGAACCAGAGGCTAATTCTCTATGAACCTGACTTTCAGTTGTTCTAGCCCCTATTGCTCCCCAAGAGATAAGATCCGCTATGTACTGAGGCGTTATAACGTCAAGGAACTCAGTGCCAGCAGGCATNCCTAGGTCATTGATATCCCTCAATAGTTGTCTCGAAACTGATAATCCTTTATCGATGTTAAAGGAATTATCAAGATCAGGATCATTAATCAGACCTTTCCATCCCACAGTTGTTCTTGGTTTTTCAAAATAGACTCTCATAATAATTAGAAGTTCATCTTGAAGGTTATTCTTCTCCTCTAACAAAAGGTTTGCATATTCCATGGCCGCACTAGTGTCNTGTATGGAACATGGCCCAACTACAACAGCTAATCTATTATCTTTCTTGTATAGAATTTCAGAAAACTCCTGTCTAGCTTTAAAGACAGTTTCAGATGAAATTGTCGATATCGGTTGTTTCTCCAATAATGAGCTTGCAGAAACTACTTCCTGCCTGCCTGATATTCTTAAATCGCTAGTCTTGTGCATAGTCAAAAAATTAACCGGAGGTGCATTCTACATATATTGTGATCAGATTAAAGCATGAAAGTGTTAATATATATGTAGAGTTAATCCACTTTTCAAAACATTTATTATAATTTTTATCCAAAAAGTCTCCTTATATGACTAAAAAGAAAATTTCTGTAGGTATAGTTCAAGAAAATCCAATTGTGGGAGATATTGAAGGCAATTTGCAATTAGCAATCAATGCAATTGAAAAAATATCCAAACAGTCTTCACCAGACATATTTCTATTCACTGAAATGTTTATAACGGGTTATCCGCCGGAAGACTTAATACTCAGAGAAGATCTTTTAGAANCATCATATGATGCCATAAGGAGACTTTGTGATATCAAACCAGAGAGTTTCATTGTTATTGGCTATCCAAAAAAAGAAGGGGATGCAATTTTTAATTGTGCCGGAGTGTTGAGAAATAAATCAGTTATAACTGAATACAAAAAACAAGAATTACCTAACTATGAAGTTTTTGATGAAAAGAGATACTTCCAACCCGGAAACAGTCCTGGAGTCTTTGAAGTGAATGGCCTAAGAATTGGATTATCAGTTTGCGAAGATATATGGCATGAAAGAGTAATAAAGCAACTGCATGAAAAGAAAGCAGATTTAGTTCTGAATATTAATGCTTCTCCTTTTCATTTGCAGAAGATAAAAGAAAGAAAGGCCTTGATATCCGGTCATGCTACTGAATATTCCCTGCCAATAGTCTATGCCAATCAGGTNGGAGGCCAGGATGAACTNGTTTTTGACGGTACTTCAATGGCAATGGATAGTGATGGNCATCANATAATTCAATTAGAAAAATTTAAGGAAGATCAAAAAGTGGTTCATTTTACCTCTCAACAGGAAGGTAAATTATTGAGTGAAGTTAGAGCGGCAATACCTGAAGACAATGAATTGGAAGAGGTTTACAAGGCTTTAGTCTTAGGCGCGAAAGACTACATAGAAAAAAATAACTTTCCTGGAGTTTTAATTGGCTCATCTGGAGGTATAGATTCCGCCTTAACGGCTGCAATTGCGGCTGATGCAATAGGACCTGACAGGGTCAGAACCTTCATGATGCCATTCAAATTTACTTCAGACATGAGTGTAGAAGATTCCAAGAAACTTGCNGNCAATCTAGGAATTAAACATTCTGTCATCCCTATCGGAGATATATATGAATCTTTTGCAACTAGCTTAGAAGATGAATTCAAAGGATTNGAACCTGATATTACTGAAGAAAATCTTCAGTCGAGATGTAGGGGAGTNGTGTTGATGGCTNTATCNAATAAATCTGGCGAGTTGGTTTTAACTACAGGAAACAAAAGTGAAACAGCCGTAGGATACTCTACTCTTTATGGTGATACAGCTGGTGGTTTTGGAGTTTTNAAAGATGTTCCAAAAACTCTAGTTTATGATCTTTCCAGATATAGAAATACTATTTCTCATGTCATACCAGAGAGGATCATTGACAGACCCCCGAGCGCAGAATTAGCTCCTGATCAACAAGATAGTGATAGTCTGCCTGACTATGACATTCTAGATAAAATAATAGAGTTATATGTCGAGCAAGATAAAAGCAAGATAGATATAGAAAAAACAGGTATAGAAAAAAATATTGTTGACCGAGTTGTCAGGTTAATCGACCTAAGTGAGTATAAAAGGCGTCAGGCTCCATTAGGCGTGAAAATTACTTCTAGAGGATTTGGAAAAGATAGACGCTATCCAATAACGAATAAGTTTTTAAAATAAGCTCTATTTCCTCATTTCTTCATAAAAAGCTATAATACAATGCCAATACACAAGTATTGGGAATAATGGTTGACTCAAAGAGCTCAGATCCTCAAATAAAAGAGGAAAAACCAACTCATCCTCGCCAAGAGGAGATGTTCTTAGCGACAGTAAAAGGCAAAGAAACAGTCCTTCCTGAAGATCTTTACGTCCCTCCCAATGCTTTAGAAATACTTTTAGATAGTTTTGCAGGACCTTTAGATTTCCTCTTATATCTAATCAAAAAACAAAACCTAGATATCTTAGACATTAATGTAGCCAAGATAACAGAGCAATACACTTCCTACATTGAGTTAATGGATGCTATGCAAGTAGAGCTTGCCGGTGATTACCTGGTTATGGCTGCCTATTTAGCTGAATTAAAATCAAGAATGCTCCTTCCAAGACCTGAAGAACAAGCCGAAGAAGAAGATCCGAGAGCTGAGCTTATTAAAAGATTACAAGAATACCAGAGGTATAAGGAAGCCGCTGAAAGAATAGATAAAATTCCTCGACTAGATAGAGAAATTTTTGCAGCGAATGCCAAATTACCGGAGTTTTCAACTGAAGCACCTCTCATTGATGTTCCGCTTGAAGAGTTAACTATTGCCCTTGCAGAAGTTATGAGACGNGCTGAACAGTCTCAAGCACATCTAATTAATTTTGAAGAACTTTCAACAAGAGAGAGAATGAGTCAGATTTTGGAGAGAATGAAAACTGAATCATTTATTGAATTTAGTTCTTTATTTAATTCAAAGGAAGGCAAAATAGGTGTTGTGGTAACATTTCTGGCTATATTGGAGTTATTGAAAGACTCTCTAATAGAGATTGTGCAGTCNGAAGAGTTTGGACCAATACATATAAAGGGGATTGAAGAGGTACATTAATGGAAAAAAAACTTAGTGAAATTTTAGAAGCATTACTTTTATCAGCCTCTAGACCTATAAGCGTTGATGATATGGTAAAAGTCTTTGAAGATCCAAAACCTNCCAAGGATGAAATTAGAAATGCTCTAAATTCTATAGATGAAGATTGTGCAAACAGAGGCATAGAATTGAAGAGAATCGCTAGTGGTTATCGCTTACAAGTTAAACAATCATTATCAGAGTTCGTTGCAAAGCTTTGGGAGGAAAAACCTCAAAAGTTTTCCAAGGCAACTTTAGAAACTCTCTCTTTGATTGCTTATAAACAACCCATAACTCGAGGCGAAATTGAAGAAATTAGAGGTGTCACCGTTGGGACTCAATTGATGAGAGGCCTGATGGAGAGGGGGTGGGTGAAGATAGTAGGGCAAAGAGATGTTCCAGGAAGACCTTCTTTATACGCTACTACTAAAGAATTTTTGGATTATTTTGGCCTGCAACATCTTAGAGAGTTGCCAGAATTGCCCTCCCTTCCAGATTTACAATCAATCGAACTTGAGTTACCAATTGAAGAGCCTGAAAACTCACCAGAGAACTCTCAAACTTTAAATTAGATTTTGAAAATCAGGATCCATAAGATCCTTGCAGATCATGGTATTGGCTCTAGGAGAGGCATTGAATCTCTTATTAAACAAAGAAAAGTTCTGGTAAACGGTCANATAGCCACCNTAGGTCANTTAGTTTCTGAGANTGATATTTTTGAAGTAGAAGGACGTANAGTCAGACTTTCCAAAAAAGATCCTTCAAAGAAAAGGATTTTGATGTATAACAAGAAAGTAGGGGAAATATCTTCAAGAAATGATCCTGATCATAAAAAAACTATTTTCGATTCCCTCCCAAAATTGAAATCAGGAAGATGGGTCTCTGTCGGGAGATTAGATATCAATACCTCCGGATTAATTCTTTTTACAAATGATGGTTCTCTGGCTAATCAGTTGATGCACCCATCATCAAATATTGAAAGAGAATATATTGCTAGAGTGCATGGACAAGTTACAGATCAAATACTCAACAATCTAATCAAGGGAGTTAAATTAGAGGATGGTTTTGCTAAATTTACAGATGTACAAGGAGGAAGAAAAGGAAATACCAATCAGTGGTTTGCAATGGTAATTATGGAAGGTCGAACTAGAGAGGTAAGAAGACTCTGGGAAAGTCAGGGACTAGAAATTTCTCGTCTCAAAAGAGTTAGGTATGGAAACTTATTTCTACCCGCNAACTTGAAGCAAGGCTCTTTTAAGGAGTTATCAAAAAGCGAGATCAGCTCTCTTGAGCGTCAATCGAGTGACCACTGATATCCAAACTCATATCACTCATCAGATACAAGTAAGGCATCATAATAGATTCAGCAGTTGGATTTTTATTTGGATCCTCTGCAGGATAAGCTGCTTCACGCATCTTAGTTCTTACTGCNCCAGGATTAATACAGTTAACTCTTGTAGAAGAAGTATTTTGTAATTCATCAGANAAGATTTGCATCATTGCTTCAGTAGCAAATTTACTTATTGAATATGCCCCCCAATATGCCCTTCCTTTTCTCCCAACACCTGAAGAAGTGAAGATAATGGAACTACTCTCTGATTTTTTTAACAGTGGAAGAAGGTTTTTGGTAAGCAAGAAACTCGCATCAAGGTTTACCTGTAATACATTTTTCCAACTCTCATAGCTGTATTGCTCAAGAGGTTTTTTCTCTCCAAGTACTCCTGCATTATTGAGAAGACCGTCAAGCGCAGGATATTCCTCATTAATGGCATTAACAATTTCTTGATAATCTTTCTCAGTGGAATCTTTAAAATTAAAGGGCTGAATAATTACATTATTTGATTCATCTTGCTTTATTTGATCATATAACGATTCTAATTTTTCTTGGTCCTTACTAAGCAATATTAAATTCGCTCCATAATCTGCAAACGTTTTNGAAGCCTGTCTACCTATGCCCGATCCTGCTCCCGAAATGACAATTGTTTTACCTTTAAGCAGATTCTTGGGGAAATCATCTTTAACTAAATTTTTAATCATTTAATTAACAGGTCGTTTATTTCCTTAGGTTTGTTGAATAAGTAATCCGCTTTCCAGTCTTTGGCAGAATCTCCCAGGGGGATGTAGCCATAAGCTGCTGCTCCAGTGATCATANTTGCTTTTTCACCAGCTATTATGTCTATTCTGTGATCTCCTATATAAATACTATTTTTNGGNTTACTATCTGATATTTCTAAAGCAAGATTTAATCCATCAGGATCTGGCTTTCTTTTTCCGACGTCATCAGGACAAATTAAGAAAGGCGTACTGAATTTACTTAACTTATCTTGCACAATAATTTCAGCAAACCTTCGTGGTTTATTTGTAATAATTCCCCATTTTATTCCAGTTGAATTTAGTTTATCGAGGACATCCTCTATACCATCAAATATTATTGTATTTTTNAGGCAGCAATCTTCATAGATCTCNAGNAGTTCCTGNCTGTGGAATTCAATTTTCTCATCTGATTCAGTTTCCAGCCCTAATGCGTAAGAGGCAAGACTTGCAGCGCCTTGCGAAACCCTNGANCTGACTTGNTCAAAATCAGCTGCATTGAGATTATATTTTTCTCTTAATATATTAACGGCATATAGAAAGTCTGGTGCAGTATCGAGAAGCGTTCCATCCAAATCAAAAGCAAATAGTTCAATATTATTCAAATTGATTCCCTTTTTGCATGAACCATATAGTTAACTTGAATGTCTTTGCCAAGCCAATAATTATCGGTTAATGGGTTATAACTCAGGCCAATAGTTTCTTGCGTTGTCAATCCAGCATCTCTTATCCATTTTGCTAATTCAGAGGGTTTAATAAATTTTTCATATTCATGAGTACCCTTTGGAAGAAGATTTAAAACATATTCAGCACCAATAACCGCAAATAAATAAGATTTTGGATTTCTATTTATAGTGGAAAAGAATATGTCTCCGTTATCATTCAAAATTTTAGAGCAACTATTGATTATATCTCCAGGAGAGGGTACGTGTTCAAGCATTTCTAGGCATGTAATCACATCAAACTTTGCTTCTGGATTCGAGCTCACAAATTCTTCGATTGTTTGTTGAAAAAACTTAACATCGCTTTTAATTAGTTCAGAATGAGATTTAGCTACACCTATTGTCTTTTCAGAAGCATCAATACCGGTAACTTCGGCTCCCAACTCGCCAAGTGCTTGAGCAAGAATACCTCCACCACAACCAACGTCTAAAACCTTTTTTCCTTCGAGAGTCGATCTTTCTTTTATGAATCCAACTCTAAGAGGATTTATTTGATGCAAGGGCTTAAATTCTCCTTCCCTATCCCACCATTTAGCAGCAAGCTCATCAAATTTATTTACTTCATCATGATCTAAATTTTCTATGTTCATAGTGTGTTTTTTTCTTTAAACTGTCGTTCGACAAACTTTCGAAGTCAAAATAATTATGCAAATATTCTTTCCTAAAGAAGAGCCAAACGAAATACGTGCCACTATTTTACCTGAAGTGGCTAAGAAATTTATCGATTTAGGTATTGAAGTCTCTGTGGAAACAGGATTAGGCGATAACGTCTTTGTATCCGATGAATTGTATAAAGAGACTGGTGCGTCTATTTGCGCAAATAAAGCGGATGGTTTTAAAAGCGCAGATATAGTCTGTAAAATTAATAAACCAACATCTGAAGATATTCAGCAACTCAATGAAGGAACAATTTATATAAGTTTCCTCGATCCTTTTAACGAAAAACAGATTGTTTCTGAATTAGCTTCTGCCAAAGTGAGCTCAATCAGTATGGAGCTTGTTCCTAGGATAACCAGAGCTCAAAAAATGGATGCCTTAAGTTCTCAAGCAAATCTCGGAGGATATGCAGCAGTTATAGAGGCCTCTAGGACTCTGTCTAAATCTTTTCCTATGATGATGACGGCTGCAGGCACCATCTCCCCCGCCAGAGTATTTGTAGTTGGTGTTGGTGTGGCTGGTCTCCAAGCTATAGCAACAGCTAAAAGATTAGGTGCAAGAGTAGAAGCTTTTGATACGAGGCCTGTGGTGGAAGAGCAAGTAAAGTCCTTAGGTGCTAAATTTGTGAAAATTGATATCGGTGAAACTGAAGAGACGGATCAGGGGTACGCAAAAGAACTTACTGAAGAGCAGATAAAGATGCAACAAGAAGGAATGAAGAAAGTTTGTTCACAGTCAGATGTAATAATCACAACCGCACAAGTTTTTGGACGGCCGGCTCCGAGAATTATCACAAAAGATATGGTAGAAGCAATGCAACCCGGAAGTGTCATTGTAGATATGGCAGTTTCTACTGGTGGCAATGTTGAGGGCTCTAAAAATGATGAATATATTTTTCACGAAGGGGTTACAATAATTGGAATGTCTAATCTACCTGGAGAGGTAGCAAAAGATGCTTCTCAGGTTTTCGGTTCCAACCTATTCAACATGATTGAAGAGTTTTGGGACAAAGAAAATAAAGTTATAAATTTTGATTTAAACGACGAAATACTTAAAGGTTGTGTCATCACTCACCAAGGAAATATTGTCAACGAATCAGTTAAATAAGTAAGCTATGGAAAGTCAGATAATACTACTAATATTCATTCTCGTGCTCTCGATCTTCTTAGGTGTAGAGTTAATTACAAAGGTGCCTTCTACGTTACACACTCCTCTCATGTCGGGTGCTAATGCCATATCGGGTATAACTTTAGTTGGTGCAATTTTATCTTCAGGATCTTCTGATTTTCTAACAATTATACTTGGAACATCTGCTGTCTTTTTTGCTTCCATTAATGTAGTTGGCGGCTACTTAGTTACCAATAGAATGCTTGGCATGTTCAAGAAGAAATAATCATGGATACAGCTCTTTTAGTAAACTTAGCATATATAGCTTCTTCTATTTTATTTATCGTTGGCCTTAAGATGTTGGGATCGCCTGACACAGCTAGACGTGGAAACTTTTTATCCTCTTCAGGAATGTTATTGGCTGTTCTAATAACATTATTAGATCAAAACATAATTGATTATCGATTTATAGCTGGGGCTTTGGCAGCAGGAAGTGTTGTCGGTTATTTTGCTGCTACGAAAGTAAAGATGACCTCCATGCCCGAAATGGT
>PBNH01000003.1 GCA_002723035.1 Rhodobiaceae bacterium
CTTTGGGTTCAACAATCAGATGGTGCGTTACTAACTACAAGCCAGGTTGAGGGACAATTCAACTCTTTAAATGCATTTTTTAGTAATAACCAGATCCCTTTTGGAAATCCTTATCCTGATTTTACTGGTGGTTTTAGCACCGATTTAAGATATAAAAATTGGAGTGTTAGTGCTTTATTATCATTTGCTGTTGGACAAAACTATATTGCCTCAGGAGAAGTTATCAATTCCAAATACTTTGCATCATCCATGAATTTGACTCCACTAAGGCATATGTTGGGCAGGTGGAGAAGTCCTGGTGATGTCACAAGTATTGGCCAACTAACTACTGATCCTACTATTTGGACTAGAACCACTCAATACGTGTCTGATGTAGATTATCTTAGATTAAGAGATTTTACATTTACTTATTCATTTGATATTCCTGAGGGCAGTCCAATTAAAGGACTTGATCTGTATACCAAACTAACCAACTTTTTAACATGGACTAATGCTCAACCTTGGATGTATGACCCTGAAAATCACGTTAGAGGAGGTAATACAAATTTGATGGACAAGTGGAAACAAGTTCCGCAGGCAAAAACTGTTAACATAGGTCTTAATCTAAAATTTTAAACTGATGGAAAATATAAAGAAATTTAAAATGAGAGGATTATTTGTTAGTTTACTAACGCTAAGCATTGTTTTTACTTCCTGTGAAGATTTTTTGGAAGAATATTCAACAATTGGTTTATCAGCAGACAAATTAACTGATATTAATGCGATGAATTCGCTTAATGCCGGAGCATATTCAAACATGCGTAATATAAATGCTTACGAACACATGCAGTCCACAACACTCGTTAGAGATGTTCTAATTAGGAGAAGTGCTAACTGGCAACCTTGGTTCACTTGGACAGATGCAGGAATGCCACAAATGTTTAATAGATATGGGGTTGCATATCAAGCATTCAATAAGGTAAATACGGTCTTAAATGCTGATATTGATAATATGTATGGAACCGCTGCAGAGAAAGCAAGTGCTAAGGGGGATGCATACTTTATAAGAGCTTTTTGCTATTTCCATCTGAACAATTGGTTCTCAAACCCAACAACTGGAAAATCTGTTCCGCTTGTTACGACAGTTATGGGAACAACTGATAGGGTTACTCAAGCTACACCTGCTGAGATTATGACTCAAGTAGAGGCTGATATTGAAGCGGCAAGAACAAACTTAGCAATCTCTGGAGGTATTACCTCTTATTCAGCTGCTACAGCAATGGCTGCTAAAATATATTTCTATCATGGGAAATATAATCTGGCATATGAAAGGGCTAATGAGGTAATAACTAGTGGAGGTTTCGCTCTTGAGCAAAACGTTGCTGATATTTATACCAAAGGCAATACTTCAGCAGAAGTAATTTTCTCAGTAATTACTAATAGAAGTGAAGATACATTTGGTTCGGCTTCAATTGGTTTTGAAAATTATCAAGCTGATGATCAAAATGGTATAACCTCACTTAATCCAAATGGAGTACTTGGAAAGTTAAGAGCTGCTGATCCTAGTGACAAAAGGTTTACTGATTTGATGACTGAGAAAGATGGTGTTGTATATACAGATGGAAAATATCCTAATAACAATGTTGACTATATTGGAATAAGACTTGCCGAAATGTATCTTACTAGGGCAGAGTCAAATATTATGGTAAACAATACTGTATCTGCTCAAGACGTTTCTGATGTAAATGCAGTTAAAAATCGAGCTGGTGCATCTGATGTTGTTTCAGGTACACCTGGTAAATCAGCTATGCTTGAAATAATTTTCAACGAGAGATCTAAAGAACTCTACAATGAGACTGGAGACCGGTTCTTTAATACCCGAAGACTCCAAAAAAGTATAGTTAATGAAAGCGGGAATGGGTTCATTCCATTTTCAGATTACAGCCTTAAACTCTTTAATCTGATTCCAGACTCCGAAATACAAATACATAATCTTAATTAAACACTAAAATAAATTCAAATTCAATACAATTATGAGAAATATACTCTTTTTAACAATGACACTTTCGCTCGCAATGTTTATATCATGCGACGAAGCTGATTCATTTGATGTAAGACAAGATGCTCTTGTTGATTATGTCACTGAAATCAATGGTACATGGACACTTCATTCTGTTCATAGAGATGGTACAGATATTACATCACACATGCCATCTGCCACAGGACTAACGCTTCAAGTTGAAGCTGGATCATTTACTTTAGGTTCATCTAATCTTCCATTTCCTACATTAGGTAATGCTAGAACACCATTTAGCTCAGGCTCATGGTCTTTTGATGATGATTATCAACCTACTAGTATCAATTTCACAAATGGCACAGATGTTATTGTAACATCACTCGCTATGCCTCTATATGCCTCTAATAATTCGTCTATGGGTTTAACGTTTTCGATGGGTTGTGGAGCTACTTCATACCAATATAACTTTAAAAAATAATGAAAATGAGAAGATTTAACTTTAATTATAAAACTTTTATTTTTGGCTTTTTGGCTTTGCCACTAGTGTTTTTATTTGTGACTTCATGTTTTGATATTACTGGTGTTACTCAGCCTGCCTCTGCAAAAGTAGGAGAAACTATTACCATAACGGTAAATGTTAATGGTAGTACAGAAACTGAAAGTAATCAAAACTATAAGTTTTTAAGGCTCGGTATGCTAGCCCCTAAAAGTTGGGACGTAGCAAACAAAGCCACTGTTCGATTTGACTCTGATGTTGTTATTGATGCAGCTCGTCCAGGGTCAGGTCCTATGATTGTAGATGGTGGTGACACAAATTTCTGGGGTGAAAAATCTAAAGGTTTAGATGGCGAGAATAGTGGTAATACAGTTGTTGATGACATGAATACTATTCTAGATATTGGAGAAAACTATGGGGAATCAGAGTGGGTTGCTTTTAGATCAGAAAAACCAGTCGACTTTGGTAGCACAAAAGATAAAGACTTTACTTTTACCATTACTGTCGAAGTTGGACCAGACCACAGTGGGGCTCAACTAGGTTATTGGGTAGGTAGTCACCAAAACGGTTTTAAACAAGAAAACGCTTGGAATGGATCAACTCATACTACACCTGCTGTTTCGCGTCATTGGGATACTTTCTTTGAAAAAATCGTAATTACTGGTGCGGGTGCAGATGCTACTGATCTAACAGGTCCTGCTCCAACTTTCACT
The DNA here is from genome assembly GCA_002723035.1 of Rhodobiaceae bacterium. GTDB lineage: Bacteria > Pseudomonadota > Alphaproteobacteria > MED-G09 > MED-G09 > MED-G09. The sequence continues at coordinate 3,206 of PBNH01000003.1, forward strand.
GCAACTGTTGCTGCTGGAGCAAATGGATACACTTTTGATGACATAATTACAATAAATTTTGATGCTAAAGAAGGGTATTTAGGTGCTAATACTGCTCTTTACAATGCAGGCGAAGTATATATGTGTGCTACTGCATTATTGGGTGATGGGACAACTATCGCTAAAGTTGATAGAAGTGCTTCAGCTAAAATGACATTAAGTGGTGCTGATACATGGACAAAAACTATTTGGCCTCCAGCATACTTTGGTGTGAGTAATCAAATTATTACTGAAATACATTTGAATTTCCAAAATGCTGACGGTTCAATTGTAGTCAAAAATCCTGGCTACGGAACTGATATGGTATTTGGTGAAAAGTGTCAATAAGAATTTGTAGAGTACTTTACATAATTAATTGAGTAAAAGGAGGGCTAATTTATTTAACCCTCCTTTTTTTTAAAACTATAACTAATGACGAGATTATTCATTTTTACATTTCTTTTTTCAAGCTATTTACTATTTAGTCAGGGTAAATTCATTAATCCTATTATACCTGGTGGATATCCCGATCCATCTATTTGTCGGGTTGGTGAAGATTTTTACATTGTAAATTCTTCATTTGAATATTTTCCTGGACTACCCATTCATCACAGTACAGACCTAGTTAACTGGGAGCTGATTGGAAATGGCCTTCACAGGCCAAGCCAAGCCTCAGGAGCTGTAAATCTTGTTGATGTTCAAGAAAACGGCGGAATTCATGCACCAACAATCAGATACAACAAGGGTACATTTTATATCATAACCACTAACATGTATTCCCAAATAGACCGAAACAAACCAAATAAAACAAAATCAAATACTAACTTTATTATTACCGCTAAAAATCCTGCTGGACCATGGTCGGAGCCTCACGTGATAGATGGAGCTGGAGGGATTGATCCTGATTTATTTTTTGATGACAATGGTAAGGTATACTTTGTAGGTACTCACAATCCAGGTGACATGTACTCAAATGGAATTGGGGCAATCTGGGCTCAAGAACTAGATCTTGAAAATTGGAAATTAGTAGGAGATCGTCATTCAATATGGGAAGGAGCATGTGACAAAAGACATACTGAGGGGCCCCATATTTATAAAGAACATGGAAAATACTATTTATTAGTAGCCGAGGGAGGAACTAGTTTCCACCACGCAGTTATGATGGCTGCAAGTGACGATATTTTTGGTCCATATGAAACGGGACTCAGAAATCCTATCCTTACATCAAGACACCTGTCTAAGAAAAACTGGGTTCATAGTACTGGGCATGCTGATCTAGTTAAATTAGAGGACGGAAGATGGTTTATGGTTTCGCTTGGAAAAAGAAATGACCGAGACGGTCATTCCAATATGGGTCGAGAAACCCATTTAATGCCAGTGGTATGGGAGTCTCAAATCGTAAGGTGGCAGCAAGTAAGTAAAACCAAATGGGAGCCTGTTAGTTACCTATTTCCTGTTGTCGCTCCTGAAACAGGAAAAGTAGAAAGACTAAATCCCCTTCCTTTTAAAGATCAGAACCAGTTTTATAACGATGCATTTAATGATAATTTCGATTCGAAAATATTAGCTCCAGATTGGGTTTTCAGAAGAGTACCCCAGCCAAATACCTATTCACTAAATGCAAAGAAAGGTTATCTAAGACTATATCTAAAACCTGAGACTTTCGAGCCTAGAAAAAGATATAGCGCAATGGGAATAACTCAAAAAGAAAGTGAATTTGAATGGGAGGCAAGGATGATTTTCAATCCAAAGAAAAATCTTGAAGAAGCAGGAATAAGCGTTTATCAAAAGGATATAAACTTTATCAATTTAACTGTTCAAAAAATTGGGAAGGAGCACTTTGTAAAAGTAACAGTCAAAGAGAAAAACAATCAAGTAACTGCGATGACTGATTCTGCAAAAATTCCAAACACTGAAGTGGAAGCCTTTAAATCAATAGCTCTACCAAATTATAATGGTGAAATCTTGCTTAAGATTACTTCAAAAAATGGAAAATATTTGTACTTTTTCTCCACTGATGGTGGAGCCTCCTATGAAAAACTAGCAGAAACACCAGATAATATTGTTCTTGGAATGATGTATACTGGAGCAAATGTGGGTATTTATGCCACCAGTAATGGGCAAAAAACAACTGGTTATGCTGATTTTGATTGGGTGAGTTACAAAGGGTTTGTAAAACAATAAACCATAGTTTTTAATGAAAAAACTTAATTGGATAATTGCATTTTTTGGGCTTGTAATTATAGCTTCTTGTGAAAATAAAAAATCAACGAGTCATCATCCAAATGTAATACTAATTATCTCAGACCAATGGTCTACAAGAGTATCTGACGGATCAGGAAATTATGATAATGGTATTCTAACTCCAGGCATTGATCTTTTAGCAAAACAGGGAATTAGCTTTAATCAAGCATATTCTACTTATCCATTATGTACCCCTGCAAGAGCAAGTCTATTCACAGGACTTTATTCTCACCACAATGATGTTGGATTTAATCTTAAAAGAGATTCTATTCTTGATCGTGCTAAATTGACCCCTACCTTAGGAAAATCCTTTAGGGAAGCAGGATATAATGTTGCATATTTTGGTAAGGAACACGCTGGAGGATATGGATACGCAAGTGCTACTGAGTTTGGATCAATGACCCACTCAAATGGAGGAATGTTAGCCGAGGGATCTGCATATGACCCAATTTTCACTGAAGATGCTATAAAGTACATCAAGGATCAAAAGGATAAGCCATTTTTTATGACATTATCCCTAATTAACCCTCACGATATCTGTCGGGTTTTAGGCGGAAAAGTTCAAGGAGCTACATTTGCAGATGCCATCAACCTCACTAGAAATGATGACGAACCCTATTTGCGTTTTCAGCCAAGACCAGATCTACCAAGCAATCATGAAGTTGCTTATGAAAAAGGTATGATCTTACACGAGGACTTTATGTATAGAGAGGTTTTTGGATTAAATGAAGATGAGTGGAAACGTTTTATCTCTACATATCAACTACTAATTGAAAATACAGATCGCTTAATTGGACAACTTTTAGAAAACCTAAAAGAGCAGGGGCTGGAGGAAAATACAATCGTTATGTTTACCACTGATCATGGTGAAATGGCTGGAAGTCATAAACTAATTGCAAAAACAACGTTCTATGAAGAATCTTCGAAAATTCCAGTAATAATAAGGTATCCTAAAGAAATTAAGCAATCAATTACTAATCGTGATGCCCTGGTTAGCACCATTGACATAATGCCTACTTTATTAGATCTTGCAGGAGTGGAAATACCAAAAGGACTAGATGGAAGGAGTTTTAAAAAACAAATTTTTGAACCTGAAGTGATATCAAACGAATTTGATGTTGTTTATAGCCAAAATCAATTTGGTAGAATGGTTCGCTATGATCAGTTTAAATATGTTAGGAGTGTCGTTTATGGAAAACCCTATGAGATTCTATTTAATATTGAAAATGATCCCAATGAATCTACAAATCTTATAAATGATCCACGATTTAATGATAAACTAGTAAAAGGGCGAAAGCTTCTGGACGATTGGTTGAAAACCGAGAAAATAAAATTAATAGAGTAAAGATAATTTAATGAGATTATTAAAGAGAATATTTTTGTTCATAATCATATTATCACTTTATGGTTGTTCCTTAAATTATAAATACAGAGCTCATAAAGAGAACTTTGAGAATCAAATCCAAAAACTTGAAAACCTTAATGAATACAAATCAATGAAAAACTACTTGTTGTTTATTGGGAGCTCAAGTATTAGACGTTGGGTATCTTTAGCAGAAGATATGGCACCGTATTCTTCTATAAACCGTGGTTATGGAGGTGCTCATTATTATGACCTAATTCATTATATAGATCGTTTAATTGAAAACAAAGAACAGGCAAAGGCCATTATTATTTTTGTTGGTAATGACATAACTGGGGGCAAAGGTTTGAATAACCGACACAATGACATTACCCCGAAAGAAGTGAAAAAATTAGTTAAAGTGATAACAAATAAAATCCATAATAATTTATCAAATGACCTTCCAATTTTTATTATTGAAACCACACCTACCCCAAAAAGATGGCACGTATGGGATAAAATAGTTCAAGCAAATGATTTAATAAAAGATTATATGGAAAGACAACCAAACCATTATTTCATCTCAACAAGGAATCAGTTTATTAATAATTATGGTAGACCAAATGGGAAATATTTTGTAAAAGATAGCTTACATCTTAGCAAAGCTGGCTATAATCTATGGAGAGAAATTATAAAGAATGAATTAGAAAATAACCTTAACTAAAAATGGGAGAAAATAGATTTTTATCATTTTTCGTTGCGCTTATTTCAATTTCGCTTATTGCGCAAACGAAAAGTCTTCCAAGGAGTACTCCTGAGCAAGAAGGTGTTTCCTCAGAATCTATAGTGAATCTAATAGACGCATTTGAAAAAAAAATAGAGTTTGTTCATAGTTACATGATAGTCAAAAACGGAAAAGTCATTTCAGAGGGATGGTGGGACCCCTATGGTCCGAATATTCCTCATGAGTTATGGTCACTAAGTAAAAGTTTCACTTCCACAGCAATTGGATTTGCAGTTGAGGAAGGTCTGATACAAATACATGATTTTGTAAAGGACTATTTTCCAGAAAAATCCCCTGAAAATCCAACTTGGCAACTTAAGCAATTAAGAGTTAAAGACTTACTAACTATGAGCACTGGCCACACTAGTGAACCAAGACTAGGTCAGAGCTCAGATGATTGGGTCAAACATTTTTTGGAGTCAGAATTAAAACTTAGACCCGGAACCTATTTTATGTATAATACCCCTGCGACCTATATGCTCTCTGCTATTATACAAAGAGTAACTGGAGAAAAACTTGTGGATTATTTATATCCAAGGCTATTTGAACCTTTGGGGATTGATCGACCAAAGTGGGAAATGGACCCTAATGGAATTAATACTGGAGGATGGGGTCTTCACTTAACTACTGAGGATATAGCAAAATTTGGTCTTTTTTACATTCAAGAGGGAAAATGGAATGGAAATCAGTTGTTATCTTCAAAATGGATTAAAATGGCAACATCAAAACAAGTCTCTAACGGAAGTGATCCAGACAGTGATTGGTCTCAAGGATATGGATTTCAATTCTGGAGATCAAGATTTAACACTTATCGTGGGGATGGGGCGATGGGACAATTTTGCCTTATTATTCCAGAGTACAACACTGTAGTGGCAATTACCTCTGGTACTGATAATATGGGAGGAATAACGGAGATTGTATGGGATAAATTACTTCCCAAAATGAATTCTTCTGAAATGATTTTTAATCATGAATGGATTGATATTTTGAGAAAAAAATCTGCTTCACTCAAGCTTAAACCCGTTGATGGAAAAATGAGCAAAGATTTGGCAAAAAAGTTTTTCAACAAAAAAATTAAAATTGCCAAAAATAAAGAGGGTGTTGAATTTATTTTTTTTAAAAGCAAAAAAAATGAAGTTGAAATCAAAGTAAATGGTAAAATTGAAACTATTCCATTTGGTTTTGGCAAGTATATTAAAAGTGAGTTAAAAGGTCATCTACCTTTTACAAGTTCTAATCATAAAATAGTTCCAAAATCTTCTCTTCGTTACTCAAAAAATAAAAAAATAGCTGTCTCGGGTGCTTGGATCACTGAGAATGAATTTCAGTTGAGAATTTATCAATATGAAACACCCTCAAGATTAGACTATATTTTTAATTTTAAAAATGGAAAACTAAAATGGGACTGTAAAAAATCAAATGCTTTAGGTAGCGGAAACCAAATAGAATCAATTAAATCAATTTTATAAATGTATAAGTATTTACTCATCTTTATTTGTTCCTATACAATATGTCAAGAGCCCTCCAATCCTATTGAGCCAAATTGGAAAGATTTAAATTATGCAGGTGATGGAGAAAGCTATCATACTTTGGATATTTATTCACCTACTAACTCCACTAAAAAAAGCCCACTAATTTTAACAATCTACGGTAGTGCATGGAAATCAAATCGTAGCAAAGGATCAAAATATATAAAAAAATCACTTATCAAACCATTGGTTGAAGCAGGTTTTACAGTCGCTTCAATCAACCACAGGTCAAGTACAGATGCGTTATTCCCAGCACAAATTCATGATGTAAAAGCAGCCATTAGGTTTCTTCGAGGGAATGCCAGTGAATATAAAATTGACCCCTCTTTTGTCGGAGTAACTGGAAGTTCATCCGGCGGGCACCTTGCAGCAATGGCAGGAACTACATCTCATAACAAAATGATGGAGGGTAATATTGGTAGTTTTTTGGATTATGACAGTCATGTTAATGCGGTAGTCGATTGGTTTGGTCCAACTGATTTCTTATTAATGGATATTTGCGGTTCAAGAATGGTTCACGATGATATCAATTCTCCCGAATCAAAACTAATTGGCGGAGCGATTCAAGAAAATAAAAACAAGGCTAGCGCAGCAAATCCAATCACTTACATAAATTCTGAAACACCACCGTTTTTAATAATTCATGGAATGGTGGACTTAACTGTGCCCTATTGTCAAAGTAAATTATTAAAAATAGCACTTGAATCAGCAAAAATTCAAAGTGAGCTAATTCCAGTAAGAAACGGTGGGCATGGTAAAAACGTTTTTAAGGAAGAATTTCAAAATAAAATGATAATGTTTTTTAAAAAGGAATTAAATAAATACACAATTAATGAATAGAGTAATATTCTCTTTTTTTCTTGCAACCTTTATAGTTCAATCTCAGTGCTCGAACTTCCCTGATTTTGTTAACATTGACTATGGAGGGGAAAAAAGAATCTCGCAATTCATGGACATATACCTTCCAAATAGAAATAAAGATTCCTATCCAATGGTAATAGTTATTCACGGTAGTGGTTGGAGAGCTAACAATAAAAAATCAAGTGATTATGGTAGAAATGTGTTTGTTAATCCATTAATTCAAAAAAACTTTGCTGTAGCGATAATAAACCATAGATCCTCTACATTAGACTCTATCTTCCCGGCTCAAATTCACGATGTTAAAGCTGCCATTAGATATTTAAGAGCAAAGGCTAAAGACTTAAACTTAGACACCTCATTTATTGGTATAACAGGCTATTCTTCTGGGGGTCATTTAGCGGCTTTGGCTGGAACATCGTCCTATGATCAGTCAGTCGAGGGAAACGTTGGTGAATTCTTAAATTTCAGTAGTCATATTGATGCTGTAGTTGACTTTTATGGCCCAACTGATATGTCAGTATTTGATGATTGCCTTAAAAGGATGGGTAAAGACTTTAAAAGTCCAAGGAAAATACCTTTATTTGATAATTTCGTCGATCAAGTTCCAAAAGAAGTTCAGAGAGCAAACCCAATAAAATACATTAAGGAGAATTCTCCACCATTTCTTATATTTCATGATGAAAATGACCTTACTGTTCCTATCTGTCAAAGTAAAATTTTACACGAGGCACTTATAAAAAAAGGGATTAATAGCGAACTAATTATCGACAAAAATGGAGATCATTGTGGTAATAATCTTATGCCTCATCACACCTCAAAAATGGTAAATTTTTTTTCAACTACTTTAAAATCAAAATATGAAAATTAAAAATAAACTTTTAGCACTGATTGCATTAACAATAATATTGGGTTGCGAGTTCAAAAGTGACAAAAAAGAACCTTTAAATATTCTTTGGCTTGTGGCAGAAGATCTTAGTCCGTTTTATCTTAACGCATATGGGGATTCAAGAGCGGCAACACCAAACTTAGACCGTTTAGCGCGAGAGGGAGTAGTATACACGAATAATTTCTCCGTATCTGGTGTTTGCTCTCCAAGTCGGGCTACACTCTCAACTGGTTTGTATCCAAATTCATTTGGTGCACAAAACATGCGGACTCTGTTCCAGCAGCCTGCAGCCAGGGAGGCTGGTATAATAAATTACCAAGCAGTTCCTCCTAAAGAAGTTAAAATGGTTAGTGAAATAATGCGTGAAAATGGATACTACACTACAAATAATGCGAAAGAAGATTATCAGTTTTTTAAATCTGAATTGGCATGGGATGAATCTAGTGTTTATGCTCATTGGAGAAATAGACCTGATGTAAAAATTCCATTTTTTAGCATTTTTAATTTTGGTGTTTGCCATGAATCTGGAATGTGGAATACTAAAGCAAACTTTTTTGATACTGGAGATGAGTTCCCCCCCGATAGGAGTATAAAAAAATGGTGGGAGAAATATTCCAATTCGCACGTCCCTCTTTTAGTTCCTGAGGATTTAGATGTTCAAGTACCTCCATATCTACCGCAAAATGAAATTGGAAAAAATGCTATGAAAAGAATGTATACCAACGTTATGAGAATGGATAAAGGTGTTGGTAGAATTCTTAATCAATTAGAAGAGGATGGTCTTTTAGAGAAAACTATAATAGTGTGGTATTCTGATCATGGTGGTCCACTACCCCGACAAAAAAGATTGCTTTATGATTCTGGACTAAGAGTTCCACTTATAATTAGGTATCCCAATAAGTACAGGGCTGGGGAAAGAGATGACCGGCTAACCAGCTTTGTGGACTTCCCCCCCACACTTTTATCAATGGTTGGTATTGAGCCACCGAATTATATGCAAGGACAGGCTTTTGAAGGAAGTTTTAAAGCAGAATTACCAAGAGAGTTTATCCATGGACACGCTGATCGTTTCGATGAGAGTGTAGATATGATTCGCGCAGTTCGTAATAAGCGATTCAAATACTTAAAAAACTTTAATCCTGAAAGGCCTTATTACCTTCCTCTTGCCTACAGAGAAAACATGGAGGTTATGCAGGAACTATTAAGGATGCGCGATGAAGGGGAATTAGATGAAAATCAAGCACTTTGGTTCAGACAATCAAAAGAGGTTGAAGAATTATTTGATACTGAAAACGATCCCCATGAACTCAATAATATCGCCAAGGACCCAGCTTATGCTGATGTTCTTGCCGAGCTCAGAGTAGAGTGTGAGAGGTGGATGAATCAAATCAATGACAAAGGCTTTATTCGTGAAGTGGATTTGATTACGGAGTTTTATCCAAACGGAAAGGCTCAATTGACTGATAAACCAAGTATTGAAATAAGTGATGGAAAAGTTAGTGTGAGTTGTGAGACTCCAGGATCGCGAATTGGTTACCGATACACGTCCGAAAAAGCACCTTATTTAGGTTGGAAGCACTATACTGGACCAGTCCTGGAAAGAGCAGGTGATACTATAGAAATTATAACTCACCGATTGGGGTTCAAGTACTCAATTACATCAGTTTTTAATGGGGAACAAGGAAAAACATTCTATCCCTCCAACAGACATGACAATTGATCAAATAAACGGTGATAAAAAAAGGATTTTGTTTTTTCCTAATCTTTGTACTTTTTTCTTGTTCGGAACAAAAGCCTAACGTTTTATTTGTAATTGTTGACGACCTTCGACCCCTAGATAGTGCTATTACCCCTAATATTGATCTCCTGGCTCAGAAAGGTATACGATTTACTAACGCGTATTCACAATATGCAAATTGTTCACCCTCTAGGCAAAGTATATTCTATGGCCTAAGCCCTGTAAGAGGTAGTAGAGGAGGAAATTTGAATCGATATTTAAAGAATAATCCACAAGTAAGTATGCCTAACCACTTTAAGCAAAATGGATACCAAACAGCTTCGTTAGGTAAAGTCTATCACGGGTCAAAAGATGATCGCAAGGCCTGGAACTATTTTCATGATATCCCTTTTGAAAAAGGTTTTCATCCTTGGGAGTCTTATGGAAGTATTAAAAATCAACAAATCAAGGATGAAAGTGATAGACCTGCCATTGAAATGGTAGAAGAACCATTATCTAAATACAATGACTATATGATTTCTTTAGAAGCAATGGAAATGATGGAAAAGTTTAAGGGGGATCCTTTTTTTATGGTGGTTGGTTTTCGTAAACCTCACCTTCCTTTTGCGGCACCCAAACAATTTTGGGATCTATACCAAAGAGATCAATTCGAGCCTTCAAAATACAATAAAGCGCCTTTTAAGGGAGACAGTATTGTATATCAGTGGTCCGAACTATCTAGTTACAAGCCCTACAAAAATTCGTACAAAACAGAAAACTATCGTCAAAATAAAGTAACTGAAGACCAGAGCAGCGAATTAATTCACGGATACCATGCTTGTGTCTCTTATATCGATTTTTTGGTTGGACTCTTATTGAAGAAACTTGCTGCTTTGGATTTAGATAAAAAAACTATAGTGGTCTTTACAAGTGATCACGGATTTCATCTTGGAGAGCAGCAAATTTGGGGAAAACATAGCAACTATAAATTAAGCACCCATGTGCCACTAATTCTATATGACCCCAAGCTAAGGACGAATAAAAAAACTAGAGAAGGTTTTGTCGAATTACTAGATCTATATCCTACGCTTAGTGAATTAGTAGGTTTAAATAAACCTAAGATGGTGGATGGAAAAAGTTTGATTCCTCTTATTAATAATCCAAAAGCTTTAAACTACTCTGCTGCATTTAGCATGTATCAAAGTTTTCAAAAAGACCTTTCAATTAAAGACCTTAAAGCCTATGCAGTTCATTCATCAAATCATACATATATAGAATGGTGGGATCCAAAAATTAAAAAAATAGTTCAACAAGAGCTTTATGAACTCAAAAATGGTTTCGAAGAAATTAATATTTTCGAAGAAAAATCTTCCGAAGGAATTGTACAAGAGTTTTCAGAAAAAATTAATCATTACAACTCAAGATTTAACCTACAATGAAAAAAATAACTCTAATTTTTGTTTTTTTGTTTTTATCATGTAGCCATGATGAAACACTTTCATTTGGCAGTTTATTTCAAGATAAGATGGTGCTTCAACAGGATGAATATGTATCTATTTGGGGACAAGCTAAACCTGGAAGTCAGATTACAATAGAAACTGATTGGGGGGAAAGAAAAGTAATTTCCGCTAATGATAATTCGGAATGGAGTACGAAAATTAAAACATTAAAGGCTGACTTAAAGCCACACGAATTATCAATTAAAAGCTTAACAAATAAAATCATCATAAAAGATATTCTCTTTGGGGAAGTTTGGTTTGCCTCAGGTCAGTCAAATATGGGATGGCAAATGGGGAATAAAATCACTGAAGTTCAAGGTGCTAAAGATGAAATTAAGGCAGCTGACTTTAAACACATAAGATACTTTAGAGCAACAGGAAATGATTCTTTTACTCCAAATAAAAATGTAAACGGTAGTTGGAGAGTTTGTTCTCCTAAAACGGTATCAGAATTTTCTGCAGTTGCATATTTTTTTGCAAAAGAACTGTTTAATAATTTACAAGTTCCTATTGGAATTATTCATGGTACTTGGAGAATGGGTCATCCAGCAGAAGCATATGCAATGCCAGAATTACTTGAAAAAGTCAAAGGGTTTGAAAAAATTAATGAAAGAATAAAAATTTCATTATACCCAAACACACCTTATAATATGTGGTTGAGTAGTCATAGTTATGTAGAGCTAAATCAATTAATAAATGATGATAATAACACAACTTTTTTGAGTGATGAAAACAAAAAATTTATTGAAAAAAAATACAATGATTCTAATTGGGAAATTTTAAGTTTAAAAGAGATAAATA
>PBNH01000005.1 GCA_002723035.1 Rhodobiaceae bacterium
ATTTTTTGTCCATTAATTCATGCATATATTTAGCACTGCTGCCTGGAAAGATCACAGATTTTTCACCTCTTAAAATTGCAACTCTACATTTTAATCCTTTAAGTTTATTTCTATACACCGCTTGTCTCTCCAAGAAGCTCTCACTGTTGAAAATTTTCATATAATTTGGATCAAACTTCCACGTCCAACCACCTTTATTTTTTTTAATCGATTTTTCAGCTATATAATCCATTATGTACTCAAGAGCATCCATTTGTCCAGGAACTAGCCTAAACCTTGACTTTATTTCTTTTAAACTTTTATAAATTTTATTTGCTCTTATTTTGAAATCAAATTTTGGAGGCTTATCTGAGGGAGGCAAAATTGCTGTATCAACAATTACTAAACCATATAAGTTTTTCTTCATAATAGAAGCTGCATATACGCCACACATGCCACCAAGACTATGTCCAATAATAATCGGTTTTTTTAGTTTTTCTTTTTTACAAACACCCTCTATTTCAAGTCCCCATGTCTCGGTAGAATACTCTTTTCTCCACTCACTATCTCCCATTCCTCCTAAATTCATTGCTATAACTCTATGAGTTTTTAAAAAATAAGGTGTTATGAAGTTCCACCAATCAGCATGTGCCATACCGCCATGAACAAAAATTAAGCCTGGTTTATTTTTTTCACCCCAACAATTATATGAAATTTTTGATCCTTTTATTTTAACAGTTTTAGTTTTGGGTTTTTGTGCGAGAGCTTCTAAAAACCATTTTGGTGTCTCATTAGTTTTCATGATGTTATAGGTAAACTTTTTATTGAATTATTAATTACCCTATACATCAAATTTGAAACTTGATCTATCTTTTTAACATTAGATAGAAGATCATTCCTAATCTCTATTAGAGAGTGATAGATTCCCTTTTTAAGAGCATGTTTGTATAGCGTATCACCAATCAAAGATCCTCTATAAGGTTCATTATCGCCAACAAAATTTTTTTTCTTCTTCAACTCGTTTATTATCAAATTACTCAATCTTCTATCTTCATTTGACAGAATGCCATACTTTAAAAATCTCTTTCTTCCTTTAAATATTGGATTAAACGAGTGAAGAGAAATAATCACATTTATTTTTTTTTCTAAAATCTTTTTGTTAATTTTATCATGATAGGGTCTATACATTTTATTAATTCGATAAATTCGCTCTTGGTTTGTAATTTTTTTATTTCCCAAAATTAATGTTCGGTCAGATATAACAGAAATTAAAGTTGGATCATTCACATCTCTATTACAATCTATTAATAGACGTGAGTATTCTCCAAGAACTAGATGTGAATTAAATTTATTTGATAAATTTATTGCTAAATCTTTTATCCCAGAGTCAAATACTTTATGAGTGAAAACATCTTTTTTTGTAAGACCAAGATTATCATATTTCTTTGGTATATAATTTGAAGCATGATCCGCAACAATTAATAATTTTACTGAAGGAGGCATTCAGCCAGAGAGCATTAGCCCTGTCTCGCTTTCATACGAGGGTTTCTTTTGTTAATAACGTAAAGCCTTCCCTTACGTTTTATGAGCTTATTATTTCTATCTCTGGTTTTAAGATTTTTTAGCGAACTTCTAACTTTCATTTTTCTCAACTGACCTATTTTCAGCTTCTTCAAGCTTTTTAATTTTAACTTTAGCTTTTCTCAATTTATTTTTTCTAGACCTTTTTTTATTTAACCTAGCTTCTCTAATTTTGTCAATTTTCTTCATATATAAGGAGGCTTTTATATTATTGTTTCAAAAAAACAATACTTATTCTGCTACATGGTGGGCACGGTTGGGATCGAACCAACAACCCCCACGATGTCAACGTGATGCTCTACCACTGAGCTACGTGCCCAAGAAATTGAATATATCTATACTCTTTTGAATATATTATAATAAAGGCATTATACTAACAAATTAATAATGACTGAAAATATAGATAAACTTGTTAAATTTTCCAATTTTCTTGCAGATGAAGCTAGAAAAATATCAATGAAATATTTTAAAAAAAAAATAAATGTTTTATCAAAAGTAAAAAAAGAATTTGATCCAGTTACAATTGCAGATATCAATATCCAAAAAAAAATTAATAAAATTATTGATGATACTTATCCCTCTCATTCAATTATTGGAGAAGAGGAAAGTAAATTAAAAGAAAGTGAATATGAATGGTGCATCGATCCAATTGATGGAACAAAATCTTTTATACAGGGTGTTCCACTCTGGGGTACGTTAATTTCCATAACTAAAAATAATAAAATAATACTCGGTATTGCAGATATACCAGCTCTTGACGAGAGGTACATAGGTTATTCAGGCAATGCTTATAAAATTGTAAAAAATGTGAAGACGAAATTAAAAGTAAGCAATTTAAATACTATTTCTGAATCAATACTTAATACTACTTCTCCCTATGTTTTTGCTAATAAATCTGATCAATTATCATTTGAGAAACTTAGTAAAAAAGTGAAAAGTACAAGACTTGGAGGGGACTGTTATAGTTATTGTTTATTAGCTGATGGTCATGTTGATATTGTAGTTGAGAGCGGTTTAAAGCCGTGGGATATAAGAGCTCTTGAGCCAATAATCCTAAACTCCGGAGGTTTTATTAAATCTTGGGATGGTAATTCAATTTTAAATGGTGGAAGGATTGTTGCCTGCAATAGTAAAAGTTTATTTAAAAAGGTTCAAAAGGTATTGATAAAAAAAAACCCAGCTAAATAAATTAACTGGGTTTAATTTCAAAAAGAAAATCTATTTTTATGCTAGTGCATCCATAACTGATTGTAATTTCATTGCAATTGACATGTCACCTGAAACTTTTAGTTTTCCCTGCATAAAAGCTGACGTTCCATCAACTTCACCAGATCTCATTTGCTCAAAAGTTTCTAATGACATGGACAAAGTACAATCAGCATCTTTATCTTCATCTGAAACAGTATTTGGGTTTGACTTACCGTCTAAAAAAATACAACCTGCACCTTCAAAATCAAATTTTACTGTCGCACCAAGACCAGTATCTTTGCCCTCTATTCCCTTTTGGAATTCAGCTAACAACGTCGCAACATCTGCCATATATAATCTCCATTAATTAATTAAGATGGAAATAAAACATTTTATGGACTATATGACAATAAAAATTTTTTATATTATGAATAAGCCTGAATATTGGGATAAAGCTAAAAAAGCTCTTATAAAAAAAGACAAAAAATTGGGTAATATTATATCTAATTATCCGAGAGATTTTTTGTACTCAAAATCTGATCCTTTTTATACTCTTTCTAGATCAATTGTTGGTCAACAAATATCCGTTAAAGCAGCCCAAGCTGTATGGAATAAACTTGAACAAAAAGTAAAAATAATTAATCCGAAAAAAATTAATGATCTTCATTTTATGTCACTAAAATCGTGTGGTCTATCTAGACAAAAAATTGCTTATTTAAAATCTTTATCAAAGGCATTCATTAATTATGAAATTGATCCAGCGAAATGGACAGGGTTTTCTGATGAAAAAATAATTTCTGAGCTTACTAAAGTAAAAGGTATAGGAAGATGGACTGCTGAGATGTTTTTAATTTTCAATCTATGTAGACCAGATATTTTCCCTGTAGATGATATTGGACTTTTAAAAGGTATTTCTAATTGCTATAATATTGATCATCCAATTTCAAAAGAATACGCAATGGAACTATCTAATAAATGGAAGCCATGGAGATCAGTAGCAACTTGGTATTTTTGGAGAAGTTTAGACCCAATACCAGTGGAATATTAGTATGAATAAAATAGATTTTTCATATGCATCTAAATTAGAACATAATTTAGCTCAGAGATTTATTATTAAAACTATTGAGCGATTTACTGGAAAGAAGAAATTAGAAAATCTATACAATCAATATTCAATCGATGAAGCAAATCCAAAACTTTTTTGGACTGATATTTTAAAAATTATGAAAATTAATGTTAAGGATCAGTCAAAAAAACCTTTAAAAATACCCTTAACAGGTTCACTTATTATTATAGCTAATCATCCATTTGGTATCGTAGATGGCCTAATACTATGTTCACTGGTTTCAAAAGTAAGAAATGATTTCAAAATTATGACACATGAAACTCTAAAACTTTTACCACAGCTAGATGAATACATACTGCCTGTTGACTTCAGCGGGACTGATAAAAAAACAATAAAATATAATTTACAAACAGCATCAAAAGCTAAGAAACATTTATTTAATAATGGAGTACTTATTATTTTTCCTTCTGGAAGTGTTTCCGTGGCGAAAAACTTAAAATCAGAAGCGAAAGATGATGAATGGAAGAATTTTCCTGCTAAATTAATTCATCAAACAAAAACTGATGTATTGCCGATTTATTTTGATGGAAAAAATGGAATTTTATTTCATTTATTTGCATCTAAAATTAAGAGCAGTACACTAAAATATTCTTCTTATTTACATGAAACAAAGAAGAAGATGGGTAAAGAAATCAATATTTATTCTGGTGAATTAATAAAATATAATGATATATCGCATTTGAATGATAGAACTGCACTTACAGAATTTCTAAAGAAATATACATATAATCTAAAAAAATGAAAAAAAATAGTTTCAAAGTTTATTCATTTTATCGATTTAAAAAAATTGAAAAAATAATTGATATTAAAAAAGAGATAGTTAGTTTTTTATCTAAACAAAATATAAGAGGAACAATCTTAATATCAGTTGAGGGATTAAATGGTTCAATTTCAGGAACAAAAGTCGAATTAGATAATTTTATACAATACTTAAAAAAGAAACTAAATATCAGAAAATTAGAAATTAAAGATAACAACACAAGCTTTCTCCCTTTTAATAAGATGAAAGTAAAAATCAAAAATGAAATTGTCTCTTTTGGACAAGGTAGAATTGATACGATTAAATATCATGGCACTGATGTTAATCCTGAAGATTGGAATGATATTATTTTAGATGAAAATACTAAATTAATTGATGTAAGAAATGAATTTGAAATTGGTATTGGTCATTTTAATAGATCTATAAATCCAAAAACTAATAGTTTTAGACAATTTCCTTTTTCACTTAAAAAAATGAAGCTGAAAAAAGATGATAAAATTGCAGTATACTGCACTGGAGGTATTCGTTGTGAGAAAGCTTCAGCTTACTTGAAAGCTAACGGATATAAAAATGTTTATCAGCTTAAAGGTGGTGTCATAAATTATTTTGAATACTCAAAGAACAATAAGAAAAAAAATTTATGGCATGGTGAATGTTTTGTATTTGATCAAAGAGTTACAATTAAAAAAAATCTTAATAAGGGCAAATATGAGCAATGTTTTGGATGCAGAAGACCTATAACTAAAGAACAAATTTCCTCAAATAAATATAAAAAAGGAGTTCATTGTCCGCTTTGTTATGATGAAAGATCCATAAAACAGAAAAATAGCTCTTTATCTAGACAGACACAAATAGATATAGCAAACAAGAAGGGCTTAGATCACCTATTTAAAAAAATCAATTTTGTTTGAGTTCTCTAAGGATAATTTGAAAAATAATTATTACAATAGACACCATGAAAAATAATACTAGAGAGGCTAAAATTATCGAAGATTTCGTTGAGCTCAACTCTTTGAATTTAATGTCATTAATATTATAATTTACTGAGGAAAAATTTTTTGAATTAATAATTGATTTTTTAAAGTCAAAGTTAAAACTTTTTAATTCAATATTTATTAATAGTTTTTCTTTTTCAAAAACAAGTTCATTATAACCTTCGACAAATGGTTCAATTAATGTTCTTGATTTTAAAGCTTCAATTTCTTGATTAATTGCTGTGTAACCCTTTAAATAATATTTTTTTCTGTCATCATTTCCTTTAGTAAGCTCATCTTGGTCTAATCCAAATTGATTAAGCTTAATTGCTACCCCATCTCCTATAGGAAAATCCACATTACCTGAGTCTTTTAAGTCAAGAGCAATTGCAATTTTCTTTTGTTCTTCTAAAAATATAATTTCATTCTTCAGTTCCATTAAATATTTTCTTTTTGCTACATCTATACGATTATTGATATGATCAATTTGCAGATTAATGTTTTTTTGAAAGTTTTCATTTTTAATAGATGCAAGATAAACTAAATGTTTCTGAACATTTAAATTTACTTGATTTAATACTTGATCGAACAGATAAATAGCAAATTCCTTATCGTCAGTAACAAAAGATACTAAATGTGGATTTATACCTTCAAAATAAGAGCTCTCTGATCTTTGACTGGTAGGCTTTTGAATTTTCACTTGTAAAGATTTCTTTTCTAAATCTTTTTGATATTCTCTCTTATTTTCGTATAAATCAATATTCAATATTTTATTATCATCAAAAAAATTAATTATTTCATCTCGGTCTGATAGCTCTTCAATAAAAAGTAATCTAAGAAAATCCTGACTAATAGGAAAAATTTCTTTATGAGGATTTAAATCTTCATAATTAACAAATTCAATACTTGAGATATTATATATTTCTATTGTTGCTTCGATGCTTTTTTTTAAGTTTAACGAGTAAAAGAGGCCTCCAGACATTATTAAAATGAAAAATACAAATAAATAATATCTCAATTTATAAAAATCACTTATTAAACTTTGAAGAGAAATATTTATAGTTGGGCTATCACTCATTTACTTTGAATTTTTTTTAATTTTTGTCTCAGCTTTCTTCTATCATCACTTGAAACAATGTAACCTACACAATTTTTCTCACCACATCTACATTTATGATCCATAAAATCATCAGGATCAAATTCATAACCATAGTCATATGTAAGCTCCTCTCCTTTTTTTATTTTTTTTATTGATTTTATCCAAATCTTACCTTTTCTAATATCAACTTCACAATTAGGCCTGCATGAATGATTAATATACCTTGCTTTATTATAATGAGGAGATCCATCAATATCGTATCTGCTGTTTAGTTCAAATATATACACAGAACCAGTGGTCTTAGAGTTAAGATATTTTTTTAATCTTTTTTCTGACCTTTTATCACCCTCTGATCTTGATACTTTTTCACCTACGTACTCAATAATTTTGACATCATTTTTAATATCATTTGTTGCGAATACACCGTGACCATGTACTTTAGATTTTTTAACAACCCACATTATTTTTTATTTATTATTAAAAAAAAAATTATTTTATAAGTTTATAATGTATATTAAACAAAAAACAAATTTTTATGAAAATTGTTGTTATAGGACTAGGATATGTGGGCTGTTCACTTGCAGTTATGCTATCTCAGAAACATCAAGTTATTGCGGTTGATATTGATGAAAACAAAGTAGAGAAGGTTAATAAAAGAATCTCACCAATAAAGGATAAATTAATTAGTAAGTATTTAAAATATAAACGTTTAAACTTATTAGCTTCAAAAAATTTAAAATTATCCCTTTCAAAAGTTAGTTTTGTAATAATCGCAACATCAACTGATTACGATGAGAGAAACAATAAATTTAATACAAAAACTGTTGAGAAAGTTGTTCGAGAGGTATGTAATTATAATAAAAAAATAAACATAGTTATTAAATCTACTGTACCCATAGGATTTACAAAAAAATTATCAAAAAAGTATGAAAATAAAATTTTTTTCTCTCCAGAGTTTTTAAGAGAAGGTACAGCACTTTATGACAATTTATATCCCTCACGTATAATAGTTGGAGATAAAAGTAAAATTGGAAAAAATTTTGCAAAATTACTTGTCGAATGCTCAAGTGTAGACTCAAAGAAATTACCAGTAAAGTATATGGGGTCTTCTGAAGCTGAGGCAGTAAAACTATTTGCTAATACATATTTAGCTATGAGAATTTCTTTTTTTAATGAATTAGACAGCTTTTGCGAAATTAAAAATTTAGACACTGAAAATGTAATATTTGGATTGGGACATGACAAGAGAATAGGTAACTATTATAACAATCCTTCATTCGGCTATGGAGGTTATTGCTTACCAAAAGACACTAAGCAATTACTGGCAAATTTCAAGGAAGTCCCAAATACTCTAATAAAAGCAACTGTTAAATCAAATCAAATTAGAAAAAAGTTTATTGCTGACACAGTATTAAAACTAAAACCCCGAACTGTAGGAGTTTATAGAATATTGATGAAAAGTAACTCTGATAATTATAGATCAAGCGCAATTAAAGATATCATTAAAAGACTAAAAGCAAAGAATATTGAAATAATTATTTACGAACCATCACTTAAACAAAAAAAATACCAAAATTGTAAAGTGATCATCGATTTTAATGAATTTGTAAACAATTCAGACCTTATTCTTGCTAATCGTAAAAATAAGCAATTACATGGTCTAGGAAATAAAGTTTTTTCCAGAGATCTTTTTGAGAGTGATTAATACAGAAAAAATGAGTAATCTAATAATTAGCTGTGTTACTATTTGTATTTTACTTTTAGTGAATTATTTGAGAAATAGACAGTTTTTTATTGAAAATACTTCTAATGCAAGTCGTAAATTACATTCAAACAGTGTAACGAGAATTGGTGGTGTCTCATTAATCGGATTTTCAGTAGTATTTTTTTACACAAATAGTGACCTTATAGATAAAGTTATTTTATTTTCTCTAATAGTTTTCTTAATTGGTTTTTTGGAGGATATATTTAATACAATTACATCTTCAATAAGATTATTATTAATTTTCTTTGTAGTGAATCTTTTTATCTTTTATACTAATCTCAATTTAATTGAGATTGATAATTCTTTTATGAATTTCATTCTTTCACAAAATTATATATTTTCACTTATTTTCACATCTACTAGTCTTATACTATTAATAAATGGATTCAATTTTATAGATGGAGTCAATGGTCTGATGTTGGGATATACAATCATATCTGTGATAAGCTTTTTGATCTTAGTGCAGCCCTTGAATACGGATTTAGAGATATTCTTGTTATCAGTTTTAATACCTGTGAGTATTTTATTTTTAGTTAATTTTATTTTTGGTAAAATTTTGTCAGGTGATGGTGGTTCGTATTTACTTGGGTTTTTGATTGGATCGATATGCATTATAATGGCTAAAGATTATTACATAAACTCCTTCGCAATCGCATGCATGCTCTTTTATCCAATAATTGAAGTAGTATTTACTTTTCTTAGAAGATTATTAAAGAAAAAGAATCCTATCAATCCAGATGGATTTCATTTGCACCAAATTATCTTTAATTTATTAGTTATTAAATATAATCAAAAGAACATAAACATTCTGAATTCTGCAACTTCAGTGATAATATTGGCTTTTTTAGTCTTTACGAATTTTTTTATAATTTTTTTTTACAACCAAATTAATTTCGCGCTGTTATATCTATTCTTAAATTCACTTTACCTTATAGCTTATTTATTCTTATTCAATATTTACACTAAAATTAAAAATTAGTGCGTATACAATAACCTAAAGTAAGGAAAGAGTAAAAATGGCAAAGGTAAATATAATAATATTGAAACCCAGTTATTAAAAAAATTCATTCCGGGAGCTAAGGGAAACAAAGAGGTTAGAATAATAATTATTAGTCCTATTTCATAATTAGATTTATTTGTATTGGCATCGAACCACATCTTTTTAGCATAAATTAATAAAAAATATATCATCATAGCAAAAATGAAAATTATGGGTATTACACCAATTAGACCAAGCTCTGCCAACAATTGTAAGTAATAATTATGAGGATGAGTTGAACAAGAATGAATTCCGCTATTATATTTTAATTCGCTACACTTTTCCCTAAACATTTTTGGACCTTGACCAAATAATGGGTTATCGAGGAACATTTTAAATGCTGTGATTGCGTGATTTTGGTGGGCTACTGTAATAAAATGAATTTCACCCTTCTCATTATATAGTTCATTAAAAGTTGTTTGAAAAACTCGTTCTTGAACTCGAGGGTTCATCAACGTAGTTAATACTAAAAGTAAAAAAATAATAAATACGGATGGTAGAATTATCTTTTTTAGATCAGTAAAAATAAAAAATAATAGCGATAAAATTAAGAATAAAAAAAATGAAGTTCTTTCCCCTGAAAGAAAAATTAATATTAGTGTTACAATGATTAATAATGTGTTCGTATAAACTAATTTAATGCTTGTTTTTTTATAGAATGATAATGCTATGTAAAGTGGAACTATATGCAATAAAAACTTTCCTAAAACCATTTCATCTCCAAACATGCCAGAAAATCTTAATGTATTTGTTGAATAATTATGTGCTCCATAACCCAGTAAATTGTATCCTGTAAAAAATTGGTAATATCCATCAAAGAGAATTACTATTATTGTAATTAATAATGAAAATTTAAAATATTTTATTATGTTTTCATTTAATAAAATCACATAAATAATGAGTAAAACAAAAAAACTAAATCGAAAATAGAACAGCGCGCTTTCTAATGATAACATTATATTTTCGGAATATAGTGATCGAATTACTAAATAAAGATTGAATAAAATCATACAAATTACAATCTTTGAGGTAATTATTTTAAATAATTTTTTTTTATAAAATATAAATATAAAATATAGTGATCCTAATGAGACAATTAAATCTGGGATAAATGGACCAGTAACTAGTCCAATTGGTAGCAATAAAAAAAATAAGGAAATTATATTAAATTCATTTAATTGAAATCTATTATTCTGATATAATTTCATTATCTGATTTTGTTATAATACTTACACAAAATCAAGCTTCATTAATTGCATAATATATGAAAGAAATATTTGGTTTAGTAGGTGCGGGTGGTTATGGTAGGGAAACTATAAATTATATTAGCAGTCATAAAAATAAGCTTGATATATATTTCATTGATAATGATTTATCAGGAACAATTGTAAATGAAATCGAAGTAATAAATGAAGAAAATTTTAATTCTATTAAGTCCGAAGTAAGATACTTTAATATTAGTATTGCTAGTCCACAAAAAAGAAAAGAAATAGCAAATCGATTTATAAGCAAAGGTTGTGTCCCTCTAAGTCTGAGATCTCCAACCTTTACTAATCATGGTTTCAATAAGATTGGGAATGGATCAATATTTTCCGACTTTACTATAATTTCACCAAATGCAATTATTGGCGATTTCTTTCATGCTAACCGCTATTCGCAAATAGCTCATGACGTAATAATTGGTGATTACGTAACTTTTGCACCACTTGTTCAATGCAATGGAAATGTAATAATTGAAGATAATGTCTATGTTGGGACCGGTGCACTTATTAAAAATGGTTCAACTAAGGATCCTCTGATTATTGGAAAAAACTCAGTCATTGGCATGGGATCCGTAGTTCTAAAAGATGTTTCCTCTAACTCCACTGTTGTAGGCAATCCCGCAAGAGTAATTAAATAAATATTTATCTATTTCTGATTTTTCTTAATATACTACCTATTCCCCATTCAGGTGACGGATCAAAAAAATGAGATAATAAAGTTTGTCTAGTATCATTTTCTAGTTTTAAATTTCCATGAAGTGTTTGGATGCCTAGAAAGATAAGTGGTCTGTAGTCAGAGAAATTTTCAGTTATTTTTTTGTTTATTTTAGATAATTTTCTAAAGCCTTCTGGGGAATTAAATTTTTTATAAAAAATTTTTTGGTAAATGTTTATCAACTCATAGACTGGTTTATTTCTTAAATTTGGAAAAAAAACTAAATCACCTCCACAAACGTTTCCTTTTTCATCTTTTGGAATATGCATAGGTAGTATCATTGTAAAGATATGTGAGTCAAAATGTCCTCTATAACTCTCACTTTTCTGAGTTGAATTTACATTTCTTACAATATGATACTGATTATCTATATTCCCTTCAAAAGAAAAATTCTCTTTTGCTAGTTGGTATAATTTTGGTATCAAAATTGTTTTAAAACCATAATCATGCAAAATATTTTTGTGAATTTTATTATTTTCGTTATAAGTATTTGTTGCTGTATCTTTCAAAATAAACTTAAAATATTTGGTGTTATCAAAAAGGTTATTTATCGGAGGCAAATAACAATAGCCATTTTCAATTAAATCATTTAGATGAATATCTATATCTCTCCAGTAATTTTTTATATTTTGATTTAATTCCATTACCTAAATACTTTATCACACTTAATTTTGGAAATAAAATAGAAATACCTGTCAAAAAAATAATCTTTAAATATAGAGAAATACTTAAATTTTGGACATACCATGACTCTAGCTCTGCTTTAATCGGTGATATAAATGATTGATAAATTTCGTCTGGATTAATATTATTTTCAAATAACTTTTCTTCATCTCTAAAAACTAATGAACCAACGCCAGTTAACCCAGGCTTAACTGATGATATGACTTTTTGACTATCAACGTTGTACATCATAAATTGCTTCTCTAATAGTGGCCTTGGGCCAACCAAACTCATACTACCATTAATAATATTCAATATTTGTGGCAACTCATTTAGCTTTGTCATTCGAAGTATTCTGCCAAAAGGCAATACTCTTTCGTCACCACGTATAGTTATGGTCTTACTTCCAATTTTCTCACTATTTTTTAACATTGTAGCAAATTTAAAAAGTTTGAATTTTTTTAAATTTTTTCCAACTCTATATTGTGTATAAAATATTTC
The DNA here is from genome assembly GCA_002723035.1 of Rhodobiaceae bacterium. Lineage (GTDB taxonomy): Bacteria > Pseudomonadota > Alphaproteobacteria > MED-G09 > MED-G09 > MED-G09. The sequence continues at coordinate 12,653 of PBNH01000005.1, forward strand.
TTTTTCTCCAGTAATGGATAATACAAAAATAATAATAAGAATTACTGGCAATAAAATAATAAGCCCAGAAATACTAATGATTAAATCAAGAATTCTCATTACTTAAATCTTTATTTATCTTTAAAATACCAGTTGTTAGGAACACTAGATGGTATGTTAACTACTCTTTTCTCTAATATTTTACTATTTTTCATATCATCTCTTGCCATGTCTTTGTACATCTTTAAATTATGCATTAATCTCCAAGCAGGTCTTGTCATTATTCCATTCTTATTTGTATTTTCTAAAAAACTATTTCTTTCTTTTAGAGATTTAAATACAAATGTGTTTAGCCAATAATTACTTCTGGTGCCAAACGGTTCTTTAATAAATTTAATATCATTTTCATTCGCAAAATCGTTGTATATTTTTGACAGTTTTCTTTTGAATTTTATTATCTTATTTAACTTTTCCATTTGAGAGTATCCAAGCGCAGCATTTAAACTAGGTAAACGATAATTATATCCAGTCGTGTCATGAATATATTCATATTTGTGTGGTATTTTAGCGGTACTAGCAATATGTTTAGCTTTTCTGTAAATTCTTTCACTATCAGTTATCAACATGCCTCCACCACCGGTGGTAATTATCTTGTTTCCATTAAAACTTAAGACTCCAATTTTTCCAAATGTTCCAGTATGTTTTTTTGCTACAAAGCTTCCAAGCGACTCAGCTGCATCTTCAATTAAAGGTATTTTATACCTCTCACATATCTCTTTTATTTTAAGAATCTTACATGGATGACCATAAATATGAGTTGCAATACAACATGAAATTTTTTTTCTTGAAAATTTATTAATTAATTTTCCATTATCTAAATAGGTATTTTTCTCTAAAAAACTCTCAAGTGAGCTTGGATTTAAACCTAGGTCATCCTTACATATATCAATGAATATTGGTTTTGCTCCTGTATAAGTAATTGCATTAGCGGCAGCAACGAAGCTAAAAGACTGAGCAATAACTTCATCTTCACTCCCAATACCAAGCACTTTGAGTGCAATATGAATAGCTGAAGTTGCATTAATTGTAGATACTGCATATGAACTATTTGTGTAATTCGATATTTTTTTTTCAAATTTTTCAACAAATGGGCCTGCTGTGGAAACAAAATTACTATCAATTGTTTTTAAAATATTAATTTTATCTATTTTATCAAAAATTGGTCTATGAAGGGCAATTATTTCTTCTTTGGAATATATTGACCTTACACAGTCAATAAATTTTTTATTTAATTTATCAGTCATTATTAAAAAAGTTGCTCAATATATTTTTGTTGACTTTATTTACATCATATTTTTGTTCAGCTATTAATCTAGACTGTTTTCCCATATTACTTAATGCTACATCATCTAAATTTATCATTTTCTCCATAGCATGAACAAGACTTTGTATAGATTTTGGTTCAATTAAAAAACCATTTACTCCGTCTTTAACCGTATCTTTACAGCCAGGAACATTTGAAGTAATGATTGGACGTCCAACAGACATTGCTTCTAGAACTGTGCGTGGCATACCTTCACGATAACTAGGTAAAACGAAAATACTGCTATTACTTATTTCGTCTCTAACATCTTCCAATTTTCCAAGAAAATTTAATACACCCTCATTAACAAAAGATTCTACAAAATCTTTATTAATACTATCAATATTATTTTCGAAAAAGCCGACTAAATTAAAATTTATAAATGGATATTTTTTTTTTATGATTTGTGCAGATAGTAAATATTCTTTTACTCCTTTTGCTTTAATCAACCGTGCAATCATTAAAAATCTTTTTTCTTTTGGAAGACTTTTGCTTTTAAAATAATCTATGTTTACACCTGATCCATTTGTTAATACTGTTTTATTTGATGGTATTTTAAACATTTTTTTAAATAAGTTCATATCATCTTGGTTTTGAAAAAAAATTTTGGAAGCACGTTTTAGGGTAAAATTGTAAAATATTTTAATAATTCTTGTAGCTATAGAGTTTATTTTATGATCTAAAAAAAAATATCCTAACCCTGTTATAATTATAAATCTTTTTTTTGTTTTGAATATCCAGCAAATTAAATTACTTAATAACACTGGTTTTAAATTATAAGAAAGAACGTAATGAGGATTAAACCTGAGAAAATAAATAATCATTACAAAAATTGCATAAATGTCTCTTAAGAGTGAAATTTTAGCTCCTACAATAGGCAGATTTAATAACCTTACCCCCCAAGCATTTAATTTATCAGTGTAAGAATTTTTTCGATTCAAATTTGGTGCTAACACTTGAATATTGAAACCTCTAGAAACAAGCTCTTGAATCAATTCTCCTCTGAATAAAACAAGAGACTCAGCTACACTTGATACAATAAAAAAATTCTTTTCCTTAACCATGTATTAATTATAAGGATTTCCAAAGTCGATTGTAATTGTCAATCATTAATTGAAGGCTAAAGTTTTTTTCTATATGCATTTTACAATTTCTTTTTAATTTAAACCATTCGGAATTATTTTTCTTTATATTTATAATCTGAATAATTTTATCAAATACTTCTTTTTTATTATTACCTTTTAAAATATATCCGTTTTTAGAAATTATTTTTTTAGCCTCACCTTCATTAGATGATATGCAAGGTACTCCACATGACATTGCTTCTGCAATAACATTTGGGAAGGACTCTGAATAAGTAAGTAAAATATGAAGGTCCAACATATTTAATATGTCTGGCATATTTTCCTTATGGCCTAGTAAACTAAATTTATTACTTATTTCAAGCTTATGTATATAGTCTACAAGTATTTTGTTTTTACTATCAATATTTTTACCAATTAAATAACAGTGAAATTTAATATTATTTAATTCTAGCAATTTCATTACATCTATTAAACCAATATGATTTTTATAATGATTGAACCTTGCTACCATACCAATTTTGAAAATATCCTTTTTTGGTTTAAGTGCATTTTTGTCTTTATTTTGTTTAGTTGGTTTAAATATATTTATATCAACTCCATTATAAATAAGATGACTCTTTTTTTTGTTATATCCAATCATTTCATGTTCCTTAAGAGATATTTTTGAACAGTAAATAATTTTATTCGGTACAAAATTAGAAATAACTCCACATATTCTAACTATAATCTTGGTTGAATTTTTCATATTTAAAGACGAAATGTCTGTATGCCGTATGTTCCATATTATTTTTTTTATACCACAAATAGTTCCAAATATACTTCCAATAAGATCACTATGATATAACCACGATTGTAAAATATCAGGATTTTCTTTTTTAAGAATTAAATAAAGTTGAAAAATGTTAAAGAATGATAATTTATTTTTTAAAATATTCAAATGATACACTCGTATTGAATTATTCTTTATTTGATAATTGTATTCATCCTCACCCAACAAAGTGCATATAACATGAGTATTGTTTTTATCATTAATGCATAAATTTGAAAGAACACGTTCTGCTCCTCCAGCACCTAAGCTATTAATCAGGTGTAAGATTTTCAATTATTTCTCTTTTTATTATTTATATGAATTTTGATTTTTCTTCTTGTCCAGAAAAATAAACTAAATATTTTATCGAATAAGTTTACCTTTCTCAAAGGCAAAATTTCATTATTTAAATCAATAAAATGATGGGAGTTTTTTTTAATAAATTTTTTCATATTTTGGAAATCAAATTTATTCATTGTATTTGGGTGTAAACAGAATGTCCAAGTTCCGAATGGCATTTGTCTAAAATTCCATAATTGAACAGGCAACCACATAAAATCCTTACTAAAATAATGCTTTATTGCTATTCCATCACTGATTATCTTTATATCTGTTATTTCATTTAAAGCTCTTAAAGTATTATCATCAAAGGTATGCTTTGGAGCAACCCACACTTTAGGAACAATATTTTGTTCCAAAAAAATTTTTGACGCATTTCTTAGTTTTGTTTTTTGTTCTTCAATGGGCACTCCAGTAAATTCTGATGAATTATAAAAATTTAGAATGCTTTTAAAGTTTGTTTTTTCTAAGTTATGTTTATAACCATGTAGGCCAATTATCCAATTTTTTGCCTGCCAATTGCGTGCTTTTTCCCAAAAATTTATATTTTTATGAGAGTAATTAAGAGATTTATCTTCATTCTCAGGAATTATCGATACTATTGGTTTAATAGAATAATCATCTAAGATTTTTTCTACCTCATCCCAATTTGAATGTTTCATGGTAGAGCATGCATCATCTAGCCGTATTAAATATTTTGTTTCAAACATATTCTTACTCACTAATTTTAACTTCAAAAAGCAAGAGAACTCTTGTTGTATCTTCAGGATCTGGACAGTCTATGATTTTGACTGCCAATCCCTTAAAGTATTGTTCAAAATCGTGACATTCCGCTCCTACTTTGCTCACTTTATCAACAAAAATATATTTAATTCGACTTATCATATCTCTTTTGAGAAATTGGTTTACAATAAAACTTTTATCAAAACCATGCAGCCAATTGATTGCAATAAGCATATCGACTGCATGTGTCAAGTTATTAAAATTAGAAAAGCTTCCTTGTTCATAATTAGTTTTTTTATCAAGAAATTTTGCAAGCTTAATAACTCTTGGCTCAATATCAAATCCATATTTAGTGTCCGCTTTAATTCTACTTATAATATCTCCAACGCCACACCCGACTTCAACGACAGACGACAATTTTAAATTATTTGAGATATTTACTATTTTTTGCTTATAGGACCGACAATGAAAAGGAGTTTGAATATGCCATTTATCAACCTTGAAAAATGAGGCAAGTATATAAAAATAAAATTTATAAAATATACAAAAACAAAAAGAATAAGCTCCTAAATTATAAAATTTATTTATAATTTTATTTAGCGTCATAAAAACTTCTTTGTTTTTTCATTCATACTAGACAAATATCCTATAAAAAAGAAAAATATTAATGAGTTAGGATACATAAATATAGTATTATAATGAAAGGAACATAAAAATATTATCATCAAAAAAATTTTGATATTAAAAAATTCATTTTTTCTATTAAAAATATTTATATATAATAAATATAATAGTATTCCGAAAGGAAATACGCCAAGTATAAATGGAAGTGTTAAAAGAAAAATTTCCCCTGCAATAGCACTATAAGCTGTATAACCGCCTCCAAAAAAGAAATAGAATAAACTATCACTCGACACGGATATATTTTTTAAGAAATCAAAAATAAATAAATATAATTTGATAACTTGCTTACTAAAAAGAATAACCACTGAACCTATAATCATTAATGGAAGAAAAATTAATTTTATTAACTTCTTGCCTGGTATACTTATAAAAACTGCTACAAGAAAAATAAGATATGTAGTACCTACAGCATAAAAGAAGACTAATAATATTCCAATTATTGAAAATAAAAATATTGAAGAAAATTTTTTTTCTGACAAGAAAAGTAAATAAAAACTCATTGCCAACAATAGGCACGATGTAGCATATTGAGTTAGTGATATTCCTAATGGTCTATAAACGATATTAAATATAATTGGAAAATCAGCTCTATTTAGATCGCTAGTAAATGCTCTAGATCCTTGAAATAATTCATTTCCAAGATTTCTGTGAATTAAATCATTAGTAATAAAATTCGCACTTATATAATTAAAACACTCGATAATTATTAAAAAAATAAACAACAGTATGATGTGATTATCAATTCTTTTAAATTCATTTTTAAGTATGAGGTATCTTCCCCAAAAGTAAAAGAATACTGGAAGCAGGTAATTTACTAAGTAATAGATTTCATCACTATTAGTCTTATAAAGTATTAACCTTAAAATAGATGATAAAATGAGAAATAAAATTAAAAATATTATTAATAGGTCGGATTGATTAAGTTTTTTTGGGAGCATAAATACAATTAAGGATGAAAATAAAACCATGAAATAAATATGCATATCCCATAACACAGTGTTTATTCCAGGTAGCAATAATCTGTTTAATTTCCATCCAAGTATAAGAAATAATAAAGTGGAAATAAAAAAAATATTCAGTTTTTTGGTCATATAAAGAATTTAAACACCAAAATATAAACTCATCCTATTTGATTAGATGAAATTCAGTTGAGGAAAATAATACAAAAATTTTTGATACATAGTTGCCAAAAAAGGGTATTTTCATTAATTTATCAGCAATGTTTCTAAGAAAATTATTTCCTTTGTAAATTCTAAAATTTTTTGCAAGAATTTTATTTTGCGTGTAAAAATGTATTCTTTCAAAATATTTTAAAGAAGTTTTTTTATGATAATTTACTGTCTTAAGGTTTAAATAGTTATTGAGAAATTTACCTCCTTGAGAAGAGAATTGATTCCATAAAATCTCTCTAGTTTTTTTAGGAAAATAATGGATGAACCAACATCTTGAGTGAGTGTCAAATGGTTGTAATCTTTGCGGCGCGTGAACAATAAAAATTCCATTTTTGATTAAAACTCTACTAGCCTCTGCATAATAATTATCGTGATCAAAAACATGCTCTATTACTTCATTGCTAGCTAGCACATCAAATGAATTATTAGAAAATGGTATCTTATCATTCTTAATTATTGTAAATGTATCTTTTCCAAATCCTAATTTATCAAATAGTTCATTATCAAATTTTTGTACTACATCACCTCCATATGAATAATTAAATCCGGCACACTTTAGTGCCATTACTAACCTACCAGTTCCACAACCATAATCATAAATTCTAGTTTCAAAATCTTTTTTATAGAGATTAATTATTTGATTAATTGTATATCTATAAGGTGACCATGCTCCTTCATTATAATATTGTCTAATAAGATTTCCAGCTTCGGTAAATGATATCTTACCTTCTTGGGCCAATTTAATTTTTTCCGAAGCTAGTTTTTCAAAAGATTTCATAAGTAAATAGATAATTCATAATTATTTTAAAAACCACTGCTTGATAGTTTTTGAAATAGATTAACATATTTATTTAAAGTAGTGTCATAGTTAAATTCTTTAGGAAGTTTTGAGAGCTCAATCTTTGATTTTAAGTCCCGAAGATTGTCCTCAATTGTTTTTATAAAAGTCTTACCCATGTTTGAAATTATGACATCACCTTTTTTAATAGCAGTAGTTAAGTCCATTAAACCACCAGAGTTAGGTGTAGCAATTACCTTTGTTCCACAAGCTAATGCCTCTAGTGCAGCGTTTGGTGTGCCCTCCCATCTTGAAGGCAATAAAAATAAATCAGCAGAGGCAATTTTTTCCCAAGGATTATCTAAATATCCAAGAAATACAACCTTTTTTTCTAAATTATTTTCATGAACTAGCTTAATTAAACTACTAAGTTCTGGGCCTTCTCCTAAAACTAGAAGTAAATATTCTTTATTCAAAAATTTTAAATTTAATATTAATTCATCGATACCTTTTTGAAAAACGAGTCTTGATGCTAAAATTAAAATAGATTTATCATTAGTTAATCTACTAAAAAAATTAATCCTACTTCTTATCTTTTTAGTATCGACAGGGTTGTTTATTCTAGAAATTTTATTTTTATTTATACCAAATTTTTGAATTAATTCTTTTTCTATTATATTTGATTGAGCGATAATTTGATCTGAACTAGAGTATAAATTACGATAAATAAATTTCATTAACTTAGATTTAATTATTATACTTGGTGTATTTGCTTCTCTTACTACAAATTTAATTTTATTTGGTAGAAATTTTTTTAAAAATAAAACAATTAAGTTTACATGTGCTAAAGATGAAAAAACGATATCAGGCCTTTCATTTTTGATAATCCTATATAATTGTAAGATGCTATATCGAACACGTGATTTATTTAGCACGATTGTAGAAACTTCCTTAGGTAAAGCATCGTACAGATCACCTTTATAATTTATAAGAATTAAGTTTACCTGAAATTTTTGAGAAATTAATCTACTTATTATATTGATCATTACTCTCTGAGCTCCACCAGCTTTAAGAGAAGGCATTAAAAATGTAATTTTCATTTTAAATTTTTAAAAATTTTTCTTTGCAATAAAGAGAGTTCTTTTAATTTCCGACACAGACGTTGAGAATTCTTTGTCATAATAAATTTCTTTAAAATTAAGTTCTATTAATTTATTTTTTATCCATTCATTATAATCTTTGCCCATAAAATCTAATTTTTTAGCCCAACTACTTTTTTCATTTGGTTGCCCAGTTTCAAAAATAAGATATTTTTTTGTTTTTTCTGCTATCGAATTCAAAATATCTAATGCATTCTCTTTACCATAGTATCTAACAAAATGATGAAATACAGATAAAAAAATTACTACATCAAAATTTGGTAATGAATTAATATTATGAGGATTTATTTCATAATTCATAAAATTCACATTTTTATAATCATAACTATCAGCGATTTGTTTAGCTGTCATAATCTCAGTAATTCCATGATCTATACCTAAACCAAAACCTCTCTTATTATTTACTAGCTTGAATAAAAAGAACCCTGTATGACATCCAATGTCCAAATAAGAGTAATCTTCTCTATCCAAGGGTAAAATATTATTGATTTCACTAAGTCTGTCGTAGCAATCACGCTTTAATTTATTATGAGAACTTTCAATAAATGGGTGAGGCTGATAATCTTTGAGCACACCTATGTTTGTTTGGATTGTAAACCTTAAATAGGTTAAAAATTTTG
>PBNH01000017.1 GCA_002723035.1 Rhodobiaceae bacterium
AAAAAATGCCCTTTTATATTGTGTGCATCATCTGGTGGTGCGAGAATGCAAGAAGGAATTCTCTCTTTGATGCAAATGCCGAGAACTACAGTAATGCTCCAATCACTTAGAGAGGAGAGATTGCCCTATATTGTTGTACTAACCAACCCTACTACTGGAGGAGTCACTGCATCTTATGCTATGTTAGGTGATATTCATATTGCTGAACCAAAAGCTTTAATTGGATTTGCTGGGCCAAGGGTTATTGGTAATACAATTAATGAAAGCTTACCTGAAGGCTTTCAGAAGTCTGAATACCTTCTGGAACATGGAATGGTCGATATGGTTGTTCATAGGAAGGATTTAAAATCAACAATCTCAAAAATAATTAATATATTGATAAATGAAAGCACTTAATTAAAGCTTTACTAAGAATGATTATTGAAGATTATTTTTATGAAAAATTTATAAAGAACCCTGAAAAAGGGACAGATAGAATTTCTAATTTTCTTTCAAAGATTAATCATCCTCAAAAAAAATTAAAAAATGTTATTCATGTTGCTGGTACAAATGGTAAAGGTTCAACAATTGAGTTTTTAAGATCATGTTTAACTTTCAATCAATTAACATCAAATGTTTTTACCTCTCCACATTTGTTAAAAATTAATGAGAGGTTTATTATTAATGATAAAATAATTGATGATAATTTATTATCCTCAGTCATAGAAAATTGTTCGTATTTTTGCTCTGATCAAGAACTATCCTTCTTTGAATTTATTACCGCGTGTGCTTTTGAGCTATTTTCTAAAAATATTTCTGATTTTAATATTATTGAGGTTGGGATTGGTGGATTACATGATCCCACGAATATTATACCCGAGAAAGAGTTAAGTATTATAACAACAATTTCTTATGATCATGAGGACCTTCTTGGCGATGACCTAGAAATGATTGCAAAGGAAAAGTTAGGGATTATTCCTAATAATGGTTACGTAATTTTTGGACCTCAAAGTAAGTCTTTGAAAAAAATTATTAACAAAAATTTAGTTGAAAAAAATGCTATGGGATTTTTTTATGAAAAGGATTGGTTTATTGAAAAAAATGATGACTTGATAATATACAAAGATGAATTTGGAAGATTAGAATTTAATTTATTGGGGCTAAATGGTGATTACCAGATTTTAAATGCAGGTCTATGTATTGCAGCTCTTAGATTATTAAAAAAGAAGAATAAAATAAGTATTAATGATGAGAGCATTATTAATGGTTTAAAAAATGCTCAATTATGCGGAAGACTGACCGAATTAACTGGAAATACAAAAAGCTGGGTTAATAAGGGTTCTGAAATTTTAATTGATGGGTGCCATAACCCTTCTGCTGCAAAAGTTATTAGCAATGAAATGATAAAAAGAAACAATAAAGACAGTAAGAATTTATTAATTATTTTGGGGATTAAAAAGAACAAAAATTTAGATAATTTTATAATAAAATTTAATGAAATAGCTAAAATAATAACTTTTGTTCCGATTGAAGGAAACGTTTCTTCTTCTCTTCTAGATTTAAGTGATAAAAATTTATTTAAGAATACTATTTTAAAAGAGGCATCCTCTCTCAAAGAGGCAATAATGAGTTATTCAAAGTACGAAAATTCTAGAATATTAATCTGTGGTTCTTTGTATTTAGTATCTGAGGCTTTAAGAATTGATTAGCTGTTTTCTTTTATCCAATCCTTCAGTTCTTGTCTTGGTAGGGCTCCAATCTTCGTATCCTTTAACTCTCCATTTGAGAATAACATAAGTGTAGGAATACTCCTGACCCCATAGTTTGTTGGTGTTCTAGGATTCTCGTCAATATTTACTTTTGCTATCGTTATTTTAAAATCAGAATCTGAAGCTATTTCCTCAAGAATTGGGCTTACCTGTTTGCATGGACCACACCACTCTGCCCAAAAATCGACTAGACACAATCCTTCATTTTCAATAATGGTATTTTGAAATTCTTCATCTGTAACATTTATTAAACTCATTTTAATCTCCAAGAATCAATATCATTAAGCTAAGAAAGTCCCTTCATTGATGCAAGTATTTTTTATTTTAATTGTTCATTTAGGTCTAATAGATATTCTTTGTATCCATTTAAACAATCTATATCTAATTCAGAATTCTCTTCTAAATTATCTTCCATTTCACATTTTCTAATATTTTCAAGCGCGGTAGGAATGGTAATCCATGTTTTGCCTGAATCATAATTTTTCATTGGCCTTTGATCGGGTCCAATACTTATCCACCTTTCCTTTATAAATTCCTCAATAATTTTATAAGCATTATCATCAAGAACTTCAGGTGCATTATCAAAAATGATTCTTTTAGCTATTCTTTTTGATCTAGCATCCTTAAATCTTATTTGTACCTTTTTATCCCAGGTCTCGGCCTTATGAAAAGAATCCCATGATCCCAAGTCTTCTTTCGACGGGAAACCGAATCTTGATTTCTCTAAATATTTTTCATCCTTCTCAGGCCAAATCTGTAGATCTGATAAATGTTCAATTATTAAATTTTTAATTTCTAATAAATCTGAATTCTCAGGTACATCATATTTTATTGGTAGGTTAAACCAACTAGCATCTAGAATAATTCCTCCAGTTTTTGTGTAAGATGAATGTAGCCATTCGGGCAGGGTCTTAGATTTACCAGAACCAACTCTAATTATTTGATTTTTATGTTTTTCCTGAAATCCGCCTTCTTTTTCATATTTTTTAAGATCTATTGAAAAATAATTATCTCTGTTTCTCTCGTATATTGGTAACATAGGAATCATTTGTTTTTTATCTTGATAATACCTTATCCAAACCGCTTTTTTGCTAAAAATATCCTCTCTTGCAAATTTACTGAACATCCTAGTTCTAAAGTTCCAAAACTCAGGGGCTTCTGATTTAATTTTCTGTAATAACCTTGATGTTGCAATAATATCACTTTCAGCAACATGCCAGGTTAATTCATCATTATCTGTGAAATTTTCTTTATATACATTTTCAAGTTTATGGCTGTTATAAATACCTTTTTTGCCCCTTCTTTCACTCTCTATCATCGGTATTTTAATAACTTCAGGATAAAGTATTGATGCAATGGATATGAATGGCATAGCATCACAAACAATTTTATCTTTATAAAGATATGGACTTCTTCCTGTGTTAAAAAGGCTTTCTTCGAGAACACCTTTGTCATAACTATAATTATATGCCCATAAAATATCATAGCTAAGTAGGTCATCGAGGATAAAGGGCATAATTTCATAAAGTGATGGATGGTTCTCTTTTGTTTTTTTCCAATTTGTATTCGTTTTATAAAGAGCTATAGGACCTGGTAGCTCATAATGAGGTAGTCTCATATTATATGTATTACAAATATTCTCATTATCATTATCAATGATTGCTATTTGATGTGGATATCTAAACCCATCATTTAATCCATTTGCTTCCCAGTCAAAGACGCATTCTTTTTCATCCATTTCCGTTATTCTCTAACATTTTTAATCTCGTATCCCAACCTTTGATATTTTTTAGTTCTATTGATTTTCTTCCATTAAAATCTTTAAATTTAATTTCTAAGGTATTATTTTCATAAAGTTCTTTTATCTTTTCTGGCCATTCCACCAACAGGCAGCCTTGTTTTAAAATATCTTCTATACCCAGAGCATCTAATTCATTGTTATTTTTTATACGGTATAAGTCAGCATGGCCTAAAACAAAATTTTTACATTTATACTGTTGGATTAATGTAAATGTCGGAGAGGGAATTTCTATTCCTTTAAATTTCTCTTCGAGTAGATTAGAAATTATGGATCGAGCTAAAAAAGTTTTTCCTGATCCCATTTCTCCATCTAAAAAAATAATGTCACCCTCTTCGATCAACTCCGATATGATTATACCAAAGTCATTTGTTGTTTTTTCATTATCAAGGTTTACTATTAATTCAGGCATTTTTTTACTAACATTTATATAGAAAACATATTAAAATAATAAAAGTATTATATTCTTTTTTGATGATTCTAAAAATGAACGATAAAAAAATAATTATTATTGGTGGAGGGCAAGCATCTTGCCAAGTTGCAACTTCTTTAAGGCAAAAAAAGTTTACTGGTGATATTAGTATTTTGTCTTCAGAGTCATACCTTCCGTATCAAAGACCCCCATTATCAAAAAAATATTTATCAGGAGAGCTTGCTGCTGAGAGACTGTATTTAAAGCCAGAAAAATTTTATGAAGAGCAAAATATTGAAATTATTTTGGACTCATATGTTGAAGAAATAGATAGAAAGAAATCACAACTAACATTCTTAAAAGATAAAAGTCATAAAAATATTGCATATGATAATCTTGTAATTGCAACTGGCACCGAAGCAAGGCTTATGCCCATAGAGAAACCTAATTTACAAGGTATACATTATCTTAGATCTATTGATGATGTTGAAATGATTAAATCCTCATTAAATGGTTCAAAAAATATGGTTATTATTGGCGGAGGTTATATAGGGCTTGAAGTAGCAGCTGTTGCAAATACTTTGGGTTTAAATGTTACAGTAGTGGAAATGGCCTCAAGAATTCTAGAAAGAGTAACTAGCCCAACTATTTCATCATTTTATAATTCTTTTCATGAGTCTAGAGGAGTAAAAATATTAACCAATACTTTGGTACAAGGTATTAATGGAGATAACCGAGTTTCTTCTGTAGAGACATCCTCAGGAAGTATTGAGGCTGATATAGTTATAGTAGGTATAGGTGTCTTGCCTTGCCAGGCTTTAGCAGAAGATGCGGGGATCAAAACAGATAATGGTATTGTTGTTGATGAATTTTGTAAAACATCCGACGATTACATTTTTTCTGCTGGAGACTGTACTCTTCACCCAAGTCATTTCTATAATAAAAATATCCGACTAGAATCTGTTCATAATGCGATAGAGCAAGGAAAAACAGTTGCATCATCTATCATTGGTGAAAAAGTTTCATATAATCAAATACCTTGGTTTTGGTCAGATCAGTACGAGCTTAAACTTCAAATCGCAGGTCTTAATAATGATTATGATGAATATATAATTAGAGGAAATTTACATGAAAATAGTTTTTCAGTATTTTATTTTAAATCTGGGTATATGATTGCTTCGGATTGTATAAATTCAGCTCAAGAGCATATGATGTCAAGAAGGTTTATTTCAGAAAAAATAAAAATTGACCCTAACAAGTTAGAAAATAAAGAAGTTTCAATAAAAGAAGTTATATCTTAAAAAATAGAGTTAAATTACTTTAACCCTTAAAGTAACTTTAAAATTAATATCGGTAATGGTCAGGTTTAAATGGTCCTTGAGGGCTTAAGCCCAAGTAATCACCTTGATCTTCTGTGAGCTTAGTTAATTTTACTCCAAGTTTTTCTAAGTGTAGAGAGGCAACTTTTTCATCTAAATTTTTTGGGAGTACATAAACTTTTTTTTCATAATTTTTACTATTATTCCACAATTCAATTTGCGCTAAAACTTGATTTGAAAATGACGCACTCATAACAAAACTAGGATGACCAGTTGCACAACCTAGATTTACTAAACGGCCTTCAGCTAATAAAATAATTTTTTTTCCATCAGGAAATTCAACTTCATCAACCTGGGGCTTAACATTATGCCATTTAAGATTTTTTAAGGCATTAACTTGTATTTCGCTATCAAAATGCCCAATGTTACAAACAATAGCCCTATCTTTCATTTCTCTCATATGATCAATTGTTATTATATCTTTATTGCCAGTTGCTGTTACAAAAACATCAGCTTTTGAAGCCATCTCATCCATTGTGGTTACTTCATAACCTTCCATGCTAGCTTGAAGTGCGCATATTGGGTCTATTTCTGTAACTGTTACACGAGCCCCTTGAGATCTTAAAGACTCTGCTGAGCCCTTACCAACATCTCCATACCCGCACACAACAACACTTTTACCTGCAAGCATAACATCCGTAGCTCTTTTTATTCCATCAACTAAACTTTCTCTTGTTCCATAGAGATTATCAAATTTTGATTTTGTTACTGAGTCATTAACATTTATAGCAGGCACACCCAGTGATCCATCTTTTTCCATTTCATAAAGCCTTAAAACACCAGTTGTGGTTTCTTCAGATAAACCAACAATATTTTCTAAAAGCTCCGGATATTTCTTATGAATAAGCTGAGTTAAATCACCTCCATCATCAAGTATCATATTTGGTTCCCATCCATCAGGACCTTTTATAGTTTGTTCCAGGCACCAGTCATATTCTTCTTCAGTCTCTCCTTGCCAAGCAAATACTGGAATATTTCTTGCAGCAATTGCTGCGGCGGCATGATCTTGTGTTGAAAATATATTACATGAGGACCATCTAACTGTAGCACCTAGCTCAATAAGAGTTTCAATTAGAACTGCCGTTTGTACTGTCATATGTAGGCACCCAACAATATTTGCTCCTTTCAAAGGATATATATCTTTATATTCTTCTCTTAAAGCTATTAGGCCAGGCATTTCAGTTTCCGCAATTGATATTTCTTTTCTTCCAAAATTCGCCAAATTGATATCTGCAACTTTGTAATCAGAAAAACTCATAATCCTTTATCTCCAAACTTTATTTAATAACTATATATATTGAAAAATAAAATATTACAGCTAAATTAAATATTTCAATCAATAATTATTTTATTGAGAGCTATTATTATTTTCTGATAAAATTTCGCTAGCTATAGAAATATATTTTTGAGCAGAAATTTTTCCTTCTTGAATAACTTCTAGAATATTACCGTCTCCTCTAGATTGCCCAATTTTTACAAGCATTGGAAGATTTACACCAGATATTACTTCTATAATTCCTGGCTCTAAAAAATTTAAAGCTAGATTTGAAGGTGTACCTCCGAACATATCTGTTAAAATAATTACCCCACTTCCTTGATCTACTTCTTTAATAGTTTTTTGAATATTATTTTTTTGAATATTAATATCATCGTTGGGAGTGATACAAAAAATCGCAATGTTTGTTTGAGTTCCAATTATATGCTCCATTGCTGATTTAAGTTCTAAAGCAAGATTCCCATTAGTTATAATTATTAAGCCGATCATTAATAAATACCTTTTATTTTATTATTAATAAAAAAATTAATTTTGCAAAGGAAGCATTATCGTAAATGTAGCTCCACCTTCTGCTCTATTAGTAGCAATAATTGTTCCATTCAGTGATTTTATTATTTGCTTACATATCGAAAGTCCTAGCCCTGAGTTATTTCCAAAGCTTTTTTCTTCAGGACGATATGTATAAAACCTCTCAAAAATTTTACCTAAGTTTTCTTTTGGAATTCCAGGTCCTTGATCTTTAACCTCTATAATCGCCTCTCTTTTTGTTGTCCACGCATTAATTTCTATTGAAGAACCTGATTTAGAAAATGATAATGCATTATCAACTAAGTTATAAAAAACCTGCGCAATTCGGTCACCTATTCCTAAGACATTAATTTCATTTCTTGGGATATTTAGCCTTACATCAATATCAAGTTTTTTTGAAATATTTGTTCTTGTTACTTCTACAACAGATTCTAGTACATCTCTAATATCTATTTTTTCAAACTGCCCCTTAGCTAGCTCTACCTCCAATCTTGATGATGATGCAATATCTGAAATTAATCTATCAAGTCTTTTTAAATCCTTGAAAGCAATTTTTGTAAGTTGTTTTCTTTCTTTTTCTTCATTCGAAATCTGTAGAGTCTCTATTGCGCTTTGAAGTGATGTTAGTGGATTTTTAAGTTCATGAGCGACATCAGCAGCAAACGCTTCAACAGATTTGACTCTTTCTTGAAGAGCCCCGGTCATTCTTCTTACAGATTTAGCCAAACCACCTATTTCATCTTTCCTATTATCCATTGATGGTATTTCACCAACTCCAGCATCTGAAACACCTTCTGCAGCTTTTGCAAGTTTGTTTAAGGGTCTCGCTATTGTTCCAGATAATGATATTGATAAAAAAAGACTTACTGATAAGGCAATAAGAAAAGCTCTAAGAAATCTCTGTCTTTCTTCTATTATTATTCTGCCAATATCACCTTCATTTGTAGATAACAATAGCACTTCTTTTTTAAGATTATTTCTTTCAAGGGGTATGCTAACATGAACAGTTATGCCTCCATTATCTAATTTATATTCTCTTGCAGTTGTAATCCCTGTGAATGATTTTTTTATATCATCAATTGAATAACCCTCTTTAGGTATAACAGGAGCATCTCTATCAAATAAGGTTTGAAAGTTCTTTATAAGACTTGAAAAAAAACTCTCTTTATTGTCTTCATTTAAAGTTTCTTCTTGAAAGTCCCTGGAGTCAAAAATTTTTTGAAGATTTTCATTAAATATTTGAGTTCTTGCTATTTTTGTTGAAGTCCAGTTTTGTGTTAAAAATAAATTATCAATATTATTATTTACTTCTTGATTCACTGATTGTGCATTCAGGGTAAAGGAGAAAGCGATAAGATTAGCTTGTAATATTAAAGCTTCCTTTCTAGCTTCAATTAAATTATTTTGAGATTTATCAACAAACAGAAAGCCCGTGCCAAGAAGAATAAGCCCAATTAAATTTATTGCAATTATTCTAGCGCCAAGTGACTCTATTTTTAGAAAATTCAGCATTATTCTTTAATATATCGATATCCAACACCATACAGTGTTTCAATTGATTTAAAGTCTTTATCTATGTTTTTAAATTTTTTTCTTAATCTTTTTATATGACTGTCTATTGTTCTGTCATCTACATAAATATTATCGTCATAAGCAGACGACATTAGTTGATCTCTGCTTTTAACATGACCTGGTCTAGAGGCTAAACATTCTAATAAAAGAAATTCAGTGACAGTGAGCCTAAGAGGAATTTCTCCCCAAAAACACTCATATCTATCCATATTAAGTGATAATTTACCTCTTTTTAAAACATCCCTATTATTATAATTATTTGAATTATTAGCACGTGACCTTCTCAGGATTGTCTTGACCCTTTCAAGGAGTAATTTTTGTGAGAATGGTTTCGTTATATAATCATCAGCACCCATTTTAAGTCCAAGTAATTGATCAATTTCTTCATCTTTCGATGTAAGAAAGATTACTGGAAGGTTTGAACTTTGTCTAAGCTCTTGTAGCACTTCAAGGCCATCCAATCTAGGCATTTTGATATCCAAAATTGCAATATCATAATCCTCTTTCTGTAATGAGGTTAGCCCTGATAAACCGTCAGAAAAAGTTTTTATATTGTAGCCCTCTGACTGTAGTGTAAGGCTAAGTGATGCAAGTATATTTTGGTCATCATCTATTAAACAAATATCGGTCATATTTTCCCTTTTTTAAGTTAACTAATTAACTTATTTAAACTATATAATACCTTGAATTACTTGTTGACAATATTCTGATATAAGTGTGAATTAATTTTTTGATATTAAGGGGTGAATTGTGAAAGAATTAGGCGAAAATTTTTCAATGTCTGGTCCTGAAGCTCACGGATTTTCATTATTAAATAATATTTTTTGGAATTTAAATCAGGAAGAAATATATAAAATTATTCTTGAAAGGGGTGAGGGAAAGATCTCAAAAGACGGAGCAATGGTTGTAAAAACTGGTATTCATACTGGTAGATCTGCTCAAGACAAATTTGTCGTAAAAGAGTCAAAGAACAAAGACTCAATATGGTGGGATAATGCCAAAGAGATGTCTGAAGAAAATTTTGATCTTCTTTATAAAGATATGATTAAATTTTCAGAGAATAAGGATTTATTTGTTCAGGATCTTTTTGGTGGAGCAGATCTTAAGTATAGATTACCAACAAGAGTTTATACAGAATATGCATGGCACTCACTTTTTATTCAAAACCTTTTAATCAAAGTTAAGGACGAAGAGAAAAGTAAATTTGATCCAGAGTTTGTAATCATAGATATGCCAAGTTTCAAAGCAAAGCCTGAAAGACATGGCTCAAGATCTGAAACAATTATTGCTGTGAATTTTGAGAAAAAAATTGTTCTTATTGCAGGCACTTCTTACGCAGGCGAAATTAAAAAATCAGTCTTTACAATGTTGAATTTTCTTTTGCCCCCCAAAAATGTTATGCCAATGCATTGTTCAGTTAATGTTGGTTCTGATGATGACTCAGCTGTTTTCTTTGGCTTATCAGGTACAGGTAAGACAACGCTCTCCGCAGATCCAAAAAGAACATTAATTGGTGATGATGAACATGGGTGGTCAGAAAATGGCGTTTTTAATTTCGAGGGCGGCTGTTATGCTAAAATGATAAGATTATCGAAAAAGGCTGAACCAGAAATTTATGAAACTACAAAAAAAACAGGAACAATTCTGGAAAATGTTGTTATGGACGATGAGACAGGTGAGCTAGATTTAGATGATGATACTTTGGCAGAAAATACTCGAGGAGCTTATCCGTTGTCATTTATACCTAATTCAAGTGAGACCGGAAGGGGTCCTATCCCTAAAAATATAATTCTTCTAACTTGTGATGCGTTTGGGGTTTTACCTCCAATCGCAAGGTTATCAGCTCCTCAAACAATGTACCATTTTCTGTCTGGTTATACTGCAAAAGTTGCTGGTACTGAAAAAGGAGTTGATAAGCCAGAAGCAACTTTTTCAGCCTGCTTTGGAGCTCCTTTTATGCCAAGACATCCATCTGAGTATGGTAATCTCTTAAAAGATCTTATTCATAAATATAAAGTAAACTGTTGGTTGGTTAATACTGGTTGGTCAGGAGGACCAGTTGGAGAAGGTAATAGGATGCCAATTAAAGATACAAGAGCTTTACTTACAGCTGCCTTAGATGGCACCTTAAATGATGCCGAAATGCGGATTGATAATTTTTTTGGGTTTGAAGTACCATTGTCTGTAAAAAATGTTGATGAAAATATATTAGTTCCAAGAAATACATGGAATAATAAAGAGAATTACGACCTTCAGGCTAAAAAGCTTGTTGAAATGTTCTCAGAAAATTTTGCAATTTATGAGTCGCATGTAGACTCAGATATTTTAGAAGCCGCTCCAAAAATTCCATAAATAAATTTAATGAGCTTGTTCCCAGTTTTTTCCTGATGCAGCCTCTACTTTTAAATCAACAGATAGATTTATAACAGGTTTGTGTGCTTCAGACATTTCTTTGGTTACTATAGACATAGTTTTATCTATTTCGTTATCTTTTGTCTCAAAAATAAGCTCATCATGAACCTGCATAATCATTTTTGTTCCAAGATTTTCTTTTTCAAAATATTTAGGAATTTTTATCATAGCTCTTTTAATGATATCAGCTGCTGTGCCCTGAATTGGAGCGTTAATTGCAGCTCTTTCCATAAAAGCTTTACCACCAGGCCCTCTATTTATTGACTCATCAATGAAGCATTTTCTTCCAAAGAGTGTTTTTACAAATCCATTATTTCTTGCAAATTCTTTTGTGGTTTCCATATAGTCTCTAATTGATGGAAACTTTTCAAAATAGGAACGAATATAGTCAGAGGCTTCAGACCTTGAAATGTCCAGTTGATTTGATAGGCCAAATGCAGAAATTCCGTAAATTATACCAAAATTAATTGCTTTAGCTTTTCTTCTAATATCCTGATTCATATCCTTTAAGGGAATACCAAATACCTCGGATGCTGTTAAAGAGTGGATATCAATATTTTTCTTAAATGCATCTTTAAGATTGTTATCATCAGACATATGAGCAATTATTCTCAATTCAATTTGGCTATAATCGGCACTAATTAGAGAGGAGCCTGGCTCAGCTATAAATGCACTTCTTATCATTCTGCCTTCATCATTTTTAATTGGTATATTTTGAAGGTTAGGGTCAGAAGAGGATAGTCTTCCTGTTGATGTAGAAGACATAGAGTATGATGTATGTATTCGTTTTGTTTTTTTATTTACAAAAGTAGGAAGCGCATCGGTATAAGTAGATTTTAATTTCGATAGGCCTCTCCATTCGAGAAGAAGTTTAGGGAGAATATTTCCTGAGGATGCTAAAAAATTTAATGTTTCAGCATCTGTAGACCAAGCGCCTGAGGGTGTTTTTTTTCCACCTTTAATTTTCAATTTTTCAAACAAAACTTCACCAATTTGTTTAGGTGATCCAAGGTTAAATTCACTTCCTACTATTTCGAAACATTTGCTTTCAATATTTAAGATTTCCTTCTGAAATTTTAATGATAAATCCTTTAAGATTTCTTCATCAATGCAAACGCCATTTTTTTCCATATCCATTATTACTTTGGCAAGAGGTCTTTCAATAGTTTCATAAACTGATGAGATTTTCTCTTCTAAAAGTTTTGGTTTTAGAATTTTCCATAGCCTAAAGGTAATATCAGCATCCTCAGCAGCATATATTGAGGCTTTATCTATATCGATTTCGTTAAAACTTTTTTGATTTTTTCCTGAGCCAACAATCTCTTTATATGAAATTGCTGAGTGTGCTAAATATTTTTTTGCTAAAAAATCTAGATTATGTCTCGATGCTCCAGATCCTAATGAATATGAAATTAGCATTGTATCATCATACGAATTAACTTTTATATTATATTTATCAAGAACCAATGCGTCATATTTTTTATTATGAAAAATCTTTAGAATACTTGACTCCGCAGTTACTGATTTCAAAAATTCAATAGCATCATATAAATTAATTTGTTTATCCGCGTTATCATGCCCAAGGGGTATATAGCAGGCTTCATTTACGTCTATTGCAAGCGAGAATCCAATTAGGTTTGCCTCCACTGCATTTAGTGAGTCTGTCTCTGTATCAATTGCTACATAACCTTTTTCAAATATTCTTTTTTTCCAATTTTCTAATTCATCTTTATCAAAAATTGTTGAGTATTTTTCTAATTCAAAGTTATTAAGATTATGTTCGTTTTTTACTTCAGTTTTAATTACTTCCTTTTCCTTAAATTCTAAATTTAATTCTTCGGTTTTAATTTCGTTTAAATTTAGGTTAAATTCTCTAGCCTTTTTTTCTGTTAATGTCTTAAATTCCATTCCTTTTAAAAAGGAAATTAGTTTTTCAGGATTAATGGATTGGATTTCAATATTTTTAATAGGAATAGGTAGTTCGACATCATCTTTTAAGGTAACTAATTCTCTACTGAGACGAGCTTGATCAGCAAATTCTATTAAACTTTCACGTCTTTTTTTTTGCTTTATATTGGATGCTTTCTCTAAAAGGTTATCCAAATCTTCATACTCATTAATCAGCAATGATGCGGTTTTAATGCCAATACCTGGAACTCCAGGGATATTATCTACCGAGTCTCCTGCTAATGATTGGACATCAATCACTCTACTTGGCTCTACGCCAAATTTTTCTATTACTTCGTTTTCTTTGATTAAACGACTCTTCATTGTATCAAGCATTGAAACATCTTCTTTTATGAGCTGCATTAAATCTTTGTCAGATGAAACAATTGTAACTTTCATTTGTTCATCAACTGCAGCTTTTGCATAGCTTGCAATTAGATCATCAGCCTCATAACCCTGCAACTCGACGTGGGTGACATTAAAAGCATCGGTTGCTTTTCTAATAACAGGAAATTGAGGTATCAAATCTTCTGGAGGGCTAGATCTATTCGCTTTATATTGAGGATAGATATCATTTCTAAAAGTTTTTCCTGAGGCATCAAAAATAACTAATAAATGAGTTAAATTATTTTTCTCTCCTTCCTCTTTTATTAACTTATCAAGCATATTGCAAAAACCAGAAATTGCACCGACTGGAAATCCATCTGATTTACGCGTTAATGGTGGTAAAGCGTGATAGGCCCTAAATATATATGTTGAACCATCTACTAAGTATATGTGCTTTTTTTTATCGTTCATATCTTTATAATTTATAGTATTATAATTTAATCAGTTTTTTGATTAAATCAGTATACCTTACGATAAAAATATAAAGAGAGATATGAAAAATAGTAATCTTCCAAAGAATGCAATTGAAATCACAGATTTAACTAAAATCTATAAAAATAAAAAAGAAAAAGATCTTATAGCGCTTAATTCTATAAACTTAGAGATTCCAAGAGGTTCTATGTTTGGACTACTTGGCCCCAACGGAGCAGGTAAATCAACTTTTATAAATATACTCGCTGGATTATCTGTTAAGACTTCGGGAAAGGCAATTGTATGGGGCTTTGATCTGGATAAAAACCCCCGATCAGTAAGGGCTTCTTTGGGAGTTGTTCCACAAGAAATTTATGTTGATCCTTTTTTCTCACCAAAAGAAACATTGCACCAACAAGCAGGAATGTATGGAGTGCTTCCAAAAGATAGAAATGTAGATTTTTTATTAGAAATACTAGACCTTGAGGATAAGTCTGATGCTTATACTAGAACCTTATCTGGTGGAATGAAACGAAGGCTTTTGGTTGCCAAATCAATGGTTCATAGGCCCCCAATTTTGATTTTAGATGAGCCAACAGCAGGTGTTGATATTGAGCTTCGTCAACAATTGTGGACTTATATAAGAAAACTTAATGAGTATGGAACAACAATTATTTTAACAACACACTATCTTGAAGAAGCTGAGGAATTATGTGATACAATAGCAATTGTTAACCACGGTGAAATAATAAGATGTGCACCAACAAAAGAAATTCTTAGTGATGCAGATTCTAAAAATATAACTTTAGTTTTATCAAGTAATTACAATGATAAATCTTCAATTGAAAAAATTGGTGGAATTATAGATAAAGATGGAAATATTTCAATTAGCTATAACCCTAAACAAGAAACTTCAAGAGATATATTAAAGAAAGCGGAAGAGGCTGGTTTAGAAGTTAATGATTTTTCGGTAACTGGGGCGTCTCTTGAAACAGTTTTTCTATCAATGACGTCTAAAAAATAAAAAAGCGCAATTAAAAAAATTGTGTTTAATTAATTTTTTAAAATTCTATATGTTTTGTATCTAGTACTAAATGATTTTTTAAAAATGATAAAAAATGTAGTGTACTAAAATTACAAAACAATTATTATTTTATTCAGCACACTACATAAATAGGGTGTTTTTTAGTTCATAGGATCTAAAATTAATTTCCCCCCCAACCATATATTCTCATTAGTTTATGAAATTATTATTATTATTTATGGCTAATAAAAATTTTACAGTTATTTTTATATTAATCAACTAAATAATTACTATTTATTTTAAAAATAATCTTATATAAAAAAGGCGACTAAAAAGCCGCCTTTAGTTTTATATTTTATTAAATTTAGAAATCTCTGCTAAGAGTTAATCCCCACATTTTTGGTACTACCGGATAACCCGCATAAGATCCAGGTGAACCAGGAACATTGAAGCCTGTATAGATATATTCGTCGTCATTAATATTTCTACCCCAAAGCATGATGCTAAAACCTGAAGCAGAGTCTTTTACTCCGAGACTCGCATTAAGAGTTCCGACTTGCCTTAATGCATTAGGCACTTCAATTGGAACAGCATCCGTAGCCTGATAAGCATCCTCATATATGTATTCTCCTCTAACATAACCTGTCATATTTTCTGTTAAATTAAATGAATATGTGCCAGACACTGTTATAGCTAATTCAGGAACACCCGATGGAGTTCTACCAGTGAAATCTTTTACTCTTGCCGGACCACCATTTACAATTGGGCAGTCATCCGATGCGGGAGGAACAAATGTTCTATCGCACGGACCATTTTTGAAATCATCAAAGACGGCATCGATGTAGCTAGCAGCAAATGTTAAAACAAAATTTTCGCTTAGAAAAAATAATGAATCTATCTCAATACCTTTGTGAGTTTCTTCACCTATGTTTACTAGATTAAAACCAGTTCCAATGAATAAATTTGATTGATATCCCTCAACAGCCATATGGAAAAAAGACATATTTAAATAACCATTAGAAAAAGTTTTTTTAATACCAATTTCCCAATTTTCAGCTTCTTCAGGTTCAGCAAAGTAAATACTTGGATCCATTGGTAGGCCAGCATACACTGTTGCATTTGCGCCTAAATTTGTTGAAATTGCCTTAAAACCAGTAGAATGGCTAAGATAGGCTGACAAAGTATCGTCAAATTCATGGATTAATTTTATTGAGTGAGTAACATCATCAGACTTCCATTTACCATCTTCATTAGCGTTAGGGTAATTAAAGAATGGAGGGAAGAATTGAAATCCAGTTAAAGCCGCTGTTGCAGGATTTAAAATAAAAGGTATTGCTGCAAATTCGTCATCTATTATAACATTTGAAACAACTTCTTTTTCATCACTAGAGTAACTTATTCCAAGTGAAATAGATGTATCAGAAGTTATATCATAATCCAATTGAGCAAAAATACTGAAAGCTTCATTATCCATATCAAAATATTCATTTTGAAGACCTCCATTTGTTTTATACCAGCTAGCCCTTTGTTGAGCTGCAAGACCTGGAATAATTGCTGCAATGCCACCATCAAGAGCAGGATTTCCTGTAGAAACTCCAGCCAGAACACCACCGATTTGTGCTGTTGATAATGGAGGAAGAGCAGTTCCTAAGAGGGCTAGTTGAGCTGCTGGAGGAAGATTAGATATTTGTGCTAAACCTTGCACAGCAACTTGTCCTGCAATACCATTAAGGCTCGTACCTACAGGTCCTAAAATTAAATCTACAAAAGGACCAATTAACTCTTTATAGAAAACATTTCTATCATGCTGAACAGACTCATCTTGATACCAAGCTCCAACCATCCATTGTAAGGGTCCATCTGAATTAGAAGTTAGTCTGAATTCCTGAGTGAATGTTTCAAATTCATCAAAAATCCCATTAGTCAATAATGGTACTGAACTAAAATCAACATCCCCATTAACATTTTGGGAGCTCTCTCTATATGCTGTTATTGATTTTAAATTAGCGAAACCAAAGTTATAATCAACATGAAGTGAAACACCTTGATTTTCAATAGTTCCAGCAGGATCAAAATTTAAATATGTTTCATACCCATATGTATTTACCGGGTTGATTATTGTTGTAGTTCCTGGTGCTAAAAAAGCATCGGCAGCAATAGTTACAGCACCATTTAGTAACGCAGCAGTCGTACAACAATTTTCATCAGCCTCGTCTTTATCTAAAATCAATTTAACTGTTAAATCTTCATTGATTTGTGAGAGTAATTGAGCTCTTACAGCGAATCTATCTCTATCATTTATTTCAGTTCCAAGAGCTAAATTTTTAGTATAACCATCTCTCTTATGTCTTGTGCCTGAAATTCTAAAAGATGTATTTTCAGATACTGGTCCTGTAATAGTTCCACTAAACTTACTAAGGCTATATTCACCTGCGGTTAATTGAACTTTACCTCCAAAAGTATCTTCGGGAGGAGCAGTTGTAATGCTAATTACACCAGCAATAGCATTTTTACCAAATAAAGTTGATTGCGGACCTTTTATGACTTCAACTCTTTCAACACTAAGTAAATCATTAATTGCCGACTGATTTCTAGAAATCATTACTCCATCAATTGAAATAGCAACTGATGGCTCTACGCCAGGGTTATTTGCGCCATTACCAAACCCGCGGATTAAGAAAGTATTTTGTGCAGCAAATTGAGTTTGATTAATTTTTAAGGAAGGAACAGAATGTTGTAAATCTAATATATCACTGATAGCTAATCTTTCTATATCTTCCGTTTGAATAACAGAAATTGATACAGGGGTATCTTGGAGTGTTGTATCTTTTTTTGTTGAGGTAACTATAATTTCTTCAATTAAATTATCAGATTGAGCTCGAGAATTACTAGTAAAGGTTGATGATAGTATAAGTGTTAAAAACACATAAATAAAAGTTTTTAGACGCATAAGTGATCTCCCCATAATAAACAACACTTTTTTTACTTCTTTGTTGTTAGAATTAAAAATATATTTATAAAGTATTGGTCCTTTTAGTACAATGAAAATATTTGAAAAATCACTTATTGTTGTATATTTACAACTATTTAGGCTAATTTTATTTCTTTTAGCCTTTTAATTAGAAAATTATCAGCACTAATGCCCCCAGGAAAAAGATTAGGATTATCATCATCGATGCACGAACTGATTGTTTCTATATAAAAATCTGGATTAAGATGAATAAAAAAAGGCATTGAATATCTTGAATTATTCTCTGAAGCATTTTTTGGATAAATAACTTTGTGTGTTGTCGAAATTAATTTTTTATTTGTTAATCTCTCAAGCATATCACCAACATTGCAAACAATAATATCTGAGTTAGTTTCAATTGGAGTCCAATTATTGTTTTGATCCAAGATTTCTAAACCTGCCTGTTGAGTTCCAAGAAGAAGAGTTACTAAGTTAATGTCTTCATGAGGGCTTGCCCTTAGCCCATTACTATTTGTATCTTTAGGGGGGTAATGGATTAATCTTAAAATAGAATTTCCTTGATTAATTTTATTGTCAAACCAATCAGCTTTTAAACCTAGAAAAAGTGATATATATGATAATATTTTTTTCCCTAAAAAATCTAAATCATTAAAAAGACTATTTAGGGTTTCATCAAAACACTTAATTTCATTTACATCTTCATTTGTAGGCATTTTATTAACATATTTTTCTCGCCAATTAGATCTACCATGATGCCAAAATTCTTTTTGATCAGGGCTTAATGAATTTACAGCCTTTTCAATTCCGAACGGGGTGTAACCTCTTTGACCTGCCCCACCAACTTGGTGGTACTTCATTTTATCCTCTATTGGTAAATCAAAAAATTCTCTAGATAAATTTCTAGC
Source organism: Rhodobiaceae bacterium (assembly GCA_002723035.1). GTDB lineage: Bacteria > Pseudomonadota > Alphaproteobacteria > MED-G09 > MED-G09 > MED-G09. Next base: position 18,771 of record PBNH01000017.1, read on the forward strand.
ATTTTCAATGGTACTTATTTCTAAATTATGATCTTTAACTATGAAAAATCCATATTTTTCACAACTCTTTCCTATATCTTTAGATATATCAATTTTTTTACGATTTGACTCATTTATAGAAATAATTGGTAGACTCATTTTTAAAAGTCTTTTGTCTCTATGTTTAGCTGACCCTCCAGGCCGGCTGATCTATGCTTTTCACTCTCTAAATAGTCTGGATTTAAAATCATTTCCAACATGACCTTTCTACTTGGATATTTAACAACTGCAATCCAATCCCACAATTGCTCAACTTCACCAAGCATTAGCCTACTTACAACCCCTGAAAAAATTGGCTCTCCTTAACTCTTTTTAAGTGTTCTATTATTTCCATTCCATAGATTGCATAAGCCTCATCACCAGAGAGATTTGTTTTTCTTCCATCTTAATATATTGCTTTTTTTTGAATTTTAAAAGATTAACCATATATATTTGTGTACCAATATCTCTTTCTGTGAATTCCTTCATTTGTTTATCATTCGGTGTTAAGCATTTTCATATTTCATAATTTCTTTATCCTATGTAATTATACTTTATTTCTTTTGCCTTTATTACTAATGCTCCAAGTGGTGTATCTATTGTAAATTTAATAGGTATCCACATTTTTTCTTTTTCAAAAAAAGAATACCAATATGTAATTGCATTTTCTTCAGAAGCTTTTTCTAAGAAATCACTATTGTTGTAACCAACTATTGCATTGAAGGAACCTCTGCAAATTATGGTTTCATATTCCTTGTTATCAATTGTTAATTTTGAACTTTTTGATCTTTTGCTCATTTTTATTTCATAAGATCTAACACCATCAAAACTTTTACTATTCTCTAAGCATGGATTAGTAAACTTATTTGAAACTACAAATACACTATTTGGATCACTGGCATTCTCTCCATATTTTTTTAAGAATTCTTCAGTTGGAATATCTTTGCCTCTATACGGAGGTTCTGCAGTAACTGAAATTGGCAAACCCTCGTTATATTTAATTTCTGCTATTCTAGATTTATTTTTATTTTTAATTTCATATGAGAAATTATAAGAGTCACTTACAAGATTTTTATTAATGTATTTTCCACTGCTTTCAGAAAAAAAAACAAAACTTACAAATATATCCACCAATCCTGATGCTGTTATTCTGGTTTTTATTTTCCAATCATCTTGATTAAGTTCTGTAGAGTAAAAGATATTGGCTACTTGAAACCCGCCTAAATAAGCCGAGTATTTGAGCTCTGTCTCAGCTTTTAAGCTAGTAAAGTTTAAGATAATTAATACCGATATGAAAATTTTTTTCATAATTGTTTATTTAAAATATTTAAACTCTGTAATCAACTATAGCCTGATTTATTTAAGAGGGTTATTATATGTTTTAGGAGTTTGAAATGAATTATAAAGCAATAATATGGGATTTTGGAGGTGTCATAACATCAAGCCCTTTTGAAGCATTTAACAAATTTGAGTTAAGTAATAATCTTCCAAAAGATATAATTAGGACAATCAATTCAGAGAACCCCGATGATAATGCATGGGCAAAATTTGAAAGGAATAATATTGATCTAGATGAATTTGATAATTTATTTTCTATAGAAGCTGATAAAAAAGGATTTAAAATTTCTGGAAAGCAAGTCGTTAAATTATTATCTGGTGAAATTAGAGAGCAAATGGTTGATTTTTTATCTTTCTTAAAAAAAGACTATAAACTTGGATGCATTACAAATAATATTCAAAACAGTAATAATGAAAAAGTCAATCACCTTAATGAGGCTGGTCAAGTTATGAATATTTTCGATCATATAATTGAGTCTTCAAAAGTAGGTTTAAGAAAACCAGATCCTAAAATTTATTATATGTCTTGTGATGCCCTTGGTGTAAAACCTAAAGAATGTATTTATCTTGACGACTTGGGTATAAACTTGAAACCAGCAAGAGAAATTGGAATGACTACAATTAAGGTGATAAATCCAAATGAAGCTATTAATGAAGTTAAAAATTATCTGCAATTAACATAAATTATTATGGAAAGCAAAAAAGAAAATATTTCTAGCTTAGGTCTTGGTATAAGAGTTAAAACTCTTGTTAATTTGAGATGGATAGCTGTATTAGGGCAAACTATTACATGCTTTATTGTTCACTACTTTTTAAATTTTGATTTACCATGGATTGAGATATCTCTTACAATATTGGCCCTAGCTATTTCTAATTTTGCTCTTTACCCAGGATATTCAATAAACAATAGATTAAACGAAACCTCAACAACATTTGTAATTGCTGCAGATATAATTCAATTAGCTTTGATGATATTTTTTACTGGAGGACTCTCTAATCCATTTGTTGTTTTATTTTTAACACATATAGCTATAACTGTTACAAGCCTACCAATACGATCTACATCAATATTAATTATTTTAAGTATTTTCCTAATAACTATACTTGGATTTTTTAATTATCCTCTTGTCAATGATACTTTAGATTTAACTATTCCATTAATTTTTATTATCGGGATGTGGATTTCATTATTTGTAACTATTTTATTTTTAACTTTTTATGCCGGCGGACTTACTGATGACTCACGTAAAACCTCTGCCGCATTAAAAATTGCTGAGGACTTATTGGTTAATGAAAAAAATCTCTCCTCTCTAGATGGTCTTGCAGCAGCAGCAGCTCATCACTTAGGAACCCCTCTAGGCACAATAAGTCTTATTGCAAATGAACTAAAAAATGAGAATGATATACCTGATAGTGCAAAAAAAGATTTAATAATTCTTTCTGATGAAGTTGAGAAATGTAAAGCTATACTTGGATCCCTTGGTGAAAAACCTTCAAGCGATGATGATTTAATTACTAAAATTGAACTTCAAGCTTTATTGGAAGAACTTTGTGAGTTAATCAAAGCCAAGGGAATAGATTTTGTTATTAATTTTCAGAATAATGATCCAAATTTAAAAAAATTCTTATTACTAAGAAGATCTGAATTATTACTTGGATTATCAAATATTGTTGAGAATGCAGCTGATTTTACTTCAAGCATTGTGGAGCTAAATGTTAGTTATAATAATGAAAATATTGAATTAAAAATTCAAGATAATGGTGAAGGTTTCTCAAATTCAATTTTGAATAGATTAGGGGACCCATATGTTTCTTCGAGGACCAATTCGCAAAAAGAAGACAAAGGGTCAGGTTTAGGATTAGGATTTTTCATTTCCAAAACATTACTTGAAAGGTTAGGAATAAGTATTATTGCTTACAATAAGTCATTGCCAGAGACTGGTGCAATAGTGTCTGTTATAATACCAACTGATAAAAGACTTTAAAATTAAAAAAAGATAACTATATGAGTAATATGAGTAATTTAGAAACAAATAGAAATATTATTATTGTTGATGATGATCAAATATGGCTTAACCAACTCTCTAGAGCTTTTGAGAGAAGGAATCATAATACCTATGTTGCGAAGTCAGTTTCAGAGGCAAAAGACATAATTTTTAAAAATGACATTCATTACGGAGTTATTGATTTGCGACTTGATGATGGTGACGGGCTTGAAGTTATTTTAGAACTTCAGAAAAAGAACCCAAAATCAAGGTCAGTCATATTAACTGGTTTTGGAAATATTGCTAATGCAGTTTCTGCCATCAAGATAGGAGCAATAGATTATTTATCAAAGCCAGCTGGTATTGACGATATATGCGCAGCTCTTTTTGCTCCTCCTAGAGAGAAGGCCTCACCTCCTGAAGAACCAATGAGTGCCAATAGAGTAAGATGGGAGCATATACAAAGAGTATATGAATTATGTGATAAAAATGTTTCTGAAACGGCAAGAAGGCTGAAAATGCATAGGCGCACACTTCAAAGAATATTATCAAAAAGAGCACCTAATTAGTTTTTAAAATTTCAAAGAATTGTTCTAAAGCAGCTTTTGTAAAAGCTTCCATATTTTCTATTCTAATTTCTGAATTAGTATATATATGCGATGTTTTCTCTTTCTTACCAGCGACGGAAAAGCATGAATACCCTGCAGGATCACCATACCCATTTCCCGATGGACCAGCCGCCCCACTTTCACCAATTGCCCAATCGGTTTCATATAAACCACATGCTTTTTGAGCAATTAGCAAAACAAACGGTTCACTACTAGACCTAATATTTTTTTCTTTTAGTTCTCTTATTCTTAGGTCTGTAATAGCCCGTATTGATTGTAAAGTATAAATAACCTGACCGCCCATATAGTATGCAGATGCCCCTTCCTGAGATAAAAGAGCTGAGGATATTAGACCTCCCGATGATGACTCAACCACAGAAACAGTTTCTTTATTTTTCCTAAGTAAATTAGCTATTTCAGATGATAACTTTACAATATTATTCATTTTATATTTTCCTTACGTAACGACTTCCTTTAATTGGAGGATCCTCTGGCGGCCCTGCAAAACACTGAGCAATGGACATCCATTTTTTTGCAATATCTCCTTTAACTTTAAGATCAGTATCATTTATATTCCTTACCTGTGTAACAACTTTGCAAAAGTCTGAAGCATCTCCAATTATAGAATCTTCATTATTATCAGTATTCCACTCCCATTTTTTATTTGATGGAGAATTTAAAACAATCATTGGAACTTTTTCAGGAACTTCAAGCGATCGATTAATAAAAGTCCAACCAAATGTATTTATCCCAATGATAACAATATTTTTTATTCTATCTTTATTTTTTCTTTTGACACCTAATTGGTCAAAAATTTCTTGTCCGTGAGACCATGTTTCCATATGTCTGGCTGATATACTTGATCGAACACTCATATCAGGACCAGCCCATTTTACCCTCTTTTTTGGATCAGCCAATGAGAATGCTTCAGCAACTCTAGAAAATTCATCTTTCCAAAGGCTAATTAATTCATTTCCAGAGAGATTACTTGATAGTTTTTTTTCATATTCTCTTGCACTAATACCACTTTTAATTGCTTCATAAAAATCCTTCATAAATTCAGAAAACATCTCTTCGTCTGTTAAAGATAAATATGCAGCATTATTGAATACATGAAGGTGATAAAGAACATCATTAATAGTCCAATCTTTAAATTGTGTTTTTGAATTAAAAACTTCTTCTTTTTGATTCTTAAGTATTTCATATAAAGAAATAGACTCCTCTCTAAAATCTTCGCTTTGAGTATAGTTGCTTTTCATTTAATTCATTTAGTAAAATAATAATAAATAAGGGGTACCCATATCAAAGATGTTGTTATTGCGCCTTTAATAGCTTGATAAATTATCCAAAGCCAAAAATAACGCTTACAAAATTCTTTGATACTATTTAACATTTTAGAGCCAATTTGGTATTGGTAAATTATTTTCTTTTAAAAAACTAGTATTAAACATCTTATTTTGATAACGATTTGCTAGGTCGCATAATATAGTAACTATTATTTTATCCTTTCCCAATTTTTTTGCTAATTTTTTTGCTCCAGCAATATTTATTCCAGAGGATAATCCAAGAAATAAGCCCTCAAACTCTATTAGATCATATAAAATTTTCAGGGCTTCTTCGTCTTCAACTCTAAAAGGATGATCAAGTTGCATGCCTTTTATATTTTCAGTTTCTCTTCCTTGACCAATACCTTCAGTGATTGATGAGCCCTCGGCCTTAAGCTCTCCATGTTTAAAAAAATTGTACATGGCTGCCCCCATTGGATCTGCCAAACCAATTTTTATTTTTTTATTTTTCGATTTTAAATAAGATCCTACTCCAGACAATGTACCTCCAGTTCCAATAGCGCAAATAAAAGCATCAATTTTTCCATTCGTTTGATCCCATATTTCTGGACCAGTTGTATTAATATGAGCTTCTCTATTTGCGGTATTGTCAAATTGATTTGCCCAAAATGCTCCATTTTCGAGCTCATTATTAAGTTTCTCAGCTAATTTTCCTGAATATTTAATATAATTATTATCATCCTTATAAGGAACTGCGGGTACTTCAATTAATTCTGCACCTGAGAATCTAATAGCGTCTTTTTTTTCTTGAGATTGTGTATCGGGTATTACAATTGTTGTCTTATATCCCATAGCATTCCCGATCAATGATAGACCAATACCAGTATTACCAGCAGTCCCTTCAACTATCATTCCTCCTTTTTTAATTAATTGTTTTTTTTCAGCATCTTTAATTATTGATAATGCCGCTCTATCCTTCACAGATTGACCAGGGTTAAGGAATTCAGCTTTTCCATAAATTCTACAGCCAGTTTCTTCAGAAGCACCTTTTAAGTATATCAAAGGTGTATTACCAATCATTCCAACTACGCTATTTTTTTCCTGCATTTTACCTTTATGTCACATGTGAAAAAGTATATTTATCTTTAAAAATTTTGTTTTATTATCTACAAGGGTAAAAATAAAATTTAAATAAAAAATATCATGAAAATTCTAGATTATAAAACTTTTAAAATTACTATTTTTCAATTAATTATTCTCATGTTGATTACACCTTTCTCATCGAAAGCAAATGAGAGTGATATTGAGGAAATATTAGTTGTTGGTAGTAGAATAAATAGTAAAAATTTTAAGAAAATTTTGCCAGTAACCGTTATTAACTCTGAAGAGCTGAAAGTTTTAGGTATTGACTCTGGTGATGATCTTATAATGAGTCTCGTTGAAAACGGCACTAACCGATTTAATGATGCAGGTAATGCAATAGCTGGAGTAAATAGTGCCCGCGGCGACATGGGTGCGTTCAATTTAAGAAATCTAGGTACAGGTAATACCCTTGTTCTTATAAATGGAAGAAGATTAATTAATTCCCCAAGTTTTCAGTCAGAGTCAGTGGGCGGAAGTTTTGTTCCAGTTAATTCGGTAAATACAAATATTATTTCTGTTAACAGCATTGAAAGAGTTGAGGTTTTAAAGGATGGTTCTTCTGCAATATATGGAGCTGATGCTGTTGCAGGAGTTATTAATTTTGTTACTAAAAAGAATAAAAAAGGCCTTGAATTAAGTTTTAAAAACTCTGAATTTGAAAATTTTGATAGATCTGATTATCAGTTTGGTTTAACTTACGGATCAAGCTTTAATTCGAATAAAACTAATATTAATATTAGTTATAATCATTATGAAAGAGAACCAATTAGAGCCAGTGAAAATCAAAGAATGGGCATTTCCGATTGGAGAACTCTTCCTCAAATTCTCGATACTGAGTGGGCGACAACAAGATTTAGAAGGAATTCTATAAATTCGCCTTATGGGCAATTTGATTTTGTTGATAGTATAAAGGAATATGAATTTTATAATGAAAAAGGTCTTACTGACAGCTCAGGAGAATTTGAAATTTTTCCATCATCAGACTCTAAGTGTTTAGTTGACCTTGGAAATCAATCTTGTATTGCTAAAGATACGTCCACTAAGCGTTACAATTTAAATCAAGAAAGGTGGGTAGTATCAGATTTAGAAAGAGATAATTTTCAGTTTGACCTTTTGCACGAATTCAAAAATGGTGTAGAGGGTTTTACTGAATTTTCTTTTTATAACTCAAAAACTAAGCAAAATAATAGTCCGTCTGCAGCATTTTCTTCCTCCAAATTAATAGTTCCGCCAAGTAATTATTGGAATCCATTTGGACCAAAAACTTTTGCTGACGGGGCTATAAATCCTAATCGCTTGAGCGAGATTGATGCTCCTGGAATTCCTGAAGGAGGATTAGCTATAATTATAGATAATTATCGTTATGTAGATGTAGGCCCTAGAAGAATTAGTGTAGAAAAAGACACGTTTAGAATATTGCAAGGTTTTAGGGGTGTATTACAAAATTGGGATTGGGAGGTTGTTGGATTTATTTCTGAGGCTTCATCTGACGATATTACGAGCAATAGATTGTCTAACTCTCTTATGGAGCAAGCCTTATCAATTTCATCTGTTGAAGCTTATAATCCATTTAATGGAGGTGGTGATTTTGATAAATATCTTCTTACGAGTCAGGATGGAACGCCAAATATAGATGGTGCAATTCAGAATGCAATTATCGATGTTTATAGAAAGGGTAAAAGAAAGCTAAAAAGTATTGATATTAGATTTAATAATTTTGAATTTTTAAAAATCTCTGGCGGCTTTGCATCTATTTCTGTTGGAGCGGAGTATCGAGAGGATTCTTTTGAGGATGATAGAGACCCAAGATTAGACGGTACTATTCAATACACTGATAAAGATGGTGATACATATCCATTTGTAAGTGATGTAATGAATTCTAGCCCAACGCCAGATAATTTTGGTGAAAGAGACGTTTTGTCAGCATTTGCTGAGCTTGGAATACCTTTAATATCTAATGAAATGGGGATTCCATTAATTAAAAATTTTGATCTTCAGCTCGCTGCTAGGCATGAAGACTTTTCTGATATTGGAAGTAAATCAGTACCAAAAATAAGTTTTGGTTGGCAAATTGATGATAGTTTTTATGTTAGGGGGTCATGGTCAAAAGGATTTAGAGTTCCTAATCTTGTTCAGATTAATGAGACAATAGTATCTAGACAAATTTTTGGAGTTGACGCTCTTCTATGTCTTCAGCAAATAAGCAATAATGGTGAGATAGATTATTGTGATTATTCTTTCCAAAGAGTTGCTAGAGGTAGCAAAAATTTAAGACCAGAGGAGTCAACAAATATCTCCTTTGGAATTATTTATGAGCCAAAAAATATTAATAATTTAGTTTTTACTCTTGATTGGTGGGAAATTGAAAAAGAGGACACCATAGGCTTATTTGGAGAGGACAATATTCTTTTATCTGATTTAGTTTTAAGGATGGAGACAAATAATATTTCAAATTGTTCTTTAATTCAGTCAAGTCCTTATGTCTTTCGGGATGCATTGGAAGAAAATGAGATACAAGATTATCTTAAAGCTGGAATTTGTCCTGCAGGAAGAGTCACCCGTGTCGAAGAACAGTATAGAAATCTTGATACAAGAATTATAAGTGGTTTTGATTTTTCAACCCGTTACTTTATTAACAGCGATTATGGAAATTTTGATTTTATAGTTAATATTTCTAAATTAGAAAAATTTAAGCAAAAAGCAGGAAATGATTTTATCGAGTTAATAGATGCTCAAGAAAAAGGTATTATCCCAGAAGAATTAGCGATTACAGGTTTTTCTGATTTAATTGAGAAAGATGGTTCTCCAAAAGTTCAGGCTAATTTTAAATTTCTTTGGAATAGAGGATCTTGGGGCTTTGGCTTGTTTGGTATGCACATAGGTGAATTCTATGAAACAAGAAATAAATTATCTGATGGAAGGCTGTGGAAGGTTAAAGCTTATAATAAAATTAATGCTTTTGTAGATTATAATTTTAAAATATCTGGCTCTCAATCAAATTTAAGGTTTGGTATTAATAATATAGGCGATGAGAGAGCCCCCTTAGCATCTGATATATTTGGTTACTATATTGATAAACATGATAATCTGGGTAGGTCTTACTACATTAATTTTATCCATAGATATTAGATAAATGAGAACCTTTCTATTTTTTTCATTTTTTTTTCTTTGTAACTACACTTTTGCTTCCATTAAACAAGATAGTCAAAAATGTGTTACCGAACTTGTCACAATTGACTTTAATTTTTCCGGAGGAGGTAATTCACTTTGTGAAGTTATATCCTCAGACCATATTAAAATATTAGTAAGACCAGAGTCCAAAGATTCTATTAACCCAAGTCCTTGGTATGCATTTCGAAAATCAAAACATATAAAAAAAATTTTATTAGAACTTGATTACGGAGAGTATGAGCATAGGTATTACCCAAAAATAAAAAAAATTAATAGCGGTTGGGAAAGAGTAAACAAGAATGATATTTTAATAAAAAATGATGGTAAAAATGTTTTCATAAATTTTTATCCATCAGAAGAAGAACAATACATATCATCTCAGGAATTGATTACTGAGGATTGGTATGAAAATTGGTACGAAATTTTAAAAAAGAGCAAATTTCTGAAAAGTAAGATTATTGGATATTCTGTTCAAAATCGTCCAATTAAGGCATTTTTTTCATATGAGAATATTAATAATCCATTTATCTTAATCTTGGGTCGTCAACACCCTCCCGAAGTTTCATCAGCATTTGCATTACAGGGTTTTATAAATCAGCTGATTGGGAATATTAACCTATCAAAAGATTTTTTATCAAAATACAATATAATTTTTGTCCCTTTAATGAATCCTGATGGTGTTGAGAATGGTTTTTGGCGTTATAATTT